>NZ_LR130778.1:3207613-3518882 GCF_900538275.1 Petrocella atlantisensis
TACTGAATCAGACAACTGGGCGATTTTAGGTATAGCAGAAAACTATAAGTCTAAAGGCAATCATATCATCACAACAACCATTGAACACCATGCAGTCCTTCATACATGTGAGTACCTTGAAAAAAACGGCTATGAAGTGACATATCTTGAAGTAGACAAAGATGGACGTGTTAATCCAAATGATCTAAAAGAGGCTATAAAAGAAACAACCATATTGATATCGATTATGCTTGCTAACAATGAGATTGGCACAGTACAACCTATAGAAGAACTGGGTGCTATAGCTAAAGCGGCAGGTGTTCTTTTCCATACAGATGCAGTACAAGCTGTGGGACATATACCTATTGATGTGAATGCCATGCATATTGATCTTCTAAGTATAAGTGGCCACAAGTTATATGGTCCTAAGGGCATAGGTGCTCTATATGTAAGAAAAGGCATAAAACTAAGATCTTTTATTCATGGTGGCGGGCAAGAAAAAAAACGTCGTGGAGGTACTGAGAATGTACCGGCTATTGTAGGTTTTGGAAAAGCAATCGAATTAGCAATCACATCCATGGAGGCAGAAAGCAAAAGACAGGCAGAGCTTAGAGATTATTTAATCGAACAAGTACTAGAAAGAATACCCCATTGTCGACTTAACGGACATAGAGAATATAGACTTCCTAACAATGCTAACTTTAGCTTTGAATTCATCGAAGGTGAATCCTTGTTGATTATGTTAGATATGAAAGATATTTGTGCATCAAGCGGTTCGGCTTGTACTTCCGGTTCTCTAGATCCATCTCATGTATTATTGGGCATAGGACTACCTCATGAAATAGCCCATGGATCTTTGAGGATTAGTCTTGGGGAACAGAATACAAAAGAAGAAATGGATTATCTTATTGAGTCTTTAATCGTCATTGTAGCTAGGCTAAGGGAAATGTCACCGTTGTACGAAGACTATTTAAAAAAACAAGCAAAAATTGAAAGATAGAGGTGTAATGGTATGTATACTAAAAAAGTAATGGATCATTTTCAAAACCCTAGAAATATGGGTGAAATTGAAGGCGCTTCCGGTGTAGGCACTGTTGGTAATGCAAAGTGTGGCGATATTATGAGAATCTACTTGGATATTGAAGATGAGATCATAAAAGATGTTAAGTTTAAGACATTTGGATGTGGTGCTGCAGTTGCTACCAGTTCTATGGCAACTGAGTTGGTAAAAGGAAAGACAGTTAAAGAAGCCATGGAAGTAACCAATAAGGCAGTAATGGAAGCACTTGATGGTCTTCCAAGAGCAAAAGTGCATTGTTCACTGCTTGCAGAAGAAGCACTTCAAGCAGCACTATGGGATTATGCAAAGAAAAACGGTATTGTTATTGAAGGATTAGTAGAACCTAAGCCTTTTGAAGAGCATGAGGAAGAAGAAGAAGAATTTTAGAGGATAGTTATGAATACTAAAACAGTTGTAGTGGGGATGTCAGGAGGTGTGGATTCATCTGTGGCAGCCTATCTATTAAAAGAAGCAGGTTATAATGTCATTGGTGTTACCATGCAAATATGGCAGAATGAAGAAAGAGACCTTGAAGAAGAAGAAGGTGGTTGCTGTGGCCTCTCGGCAGTAGATGATGCCAGAAGGGTAGCTCAGTCACTCGACATACCTTATTATGTTATGAACTTCAAGGAAGAATTCAACCGTGAAGTTATTGATTATTTTGTAGAATCCTATAAAGAAGGCAAGACACCAAATCCCTGTATTGCTTGTAACCGAAAAGTAAAATGGGAGTCTTTGTTGACGCGCAGTATGAATATTGGCGCTGATTTCATTGCTACTGGACATTATGCTAAAGTGGTTAAGCTGGAAAATGGTAGATATGCTTTAAAACAATCGGTAACCATAAAAAAAGATCAGACCTATGCCTTATATAACCTGACACAGGATCAGCTTAGTAAGACCTTGATGCCCGTTGGTGATTATGATAAGGACACGGTGCGAATTATAGCGGAAAAAATCAATCTAAGAATTGCCAATAAACCTGACAGTCAAGACATATGTTTTGTACCGGATGGTGACTATGGAAAATTCCTTGAAACCTACACTGGAGAAAAACCCATAGAAGGTAACTTTGTAGATGAAAAAGGTAATATTTTAGGGCGTCACAAAGGCATCGTTCATTACACGATAGGTCAAAGGAAGGGGCTTGGTTTGAGCCTTGGAAAACCGGGATTTGTAACGGCAATTAGACCAGAAACTAGGGAAGTGGTTATTGGCGATAATAAGGATACCTTTGCTTTTTCCCTACTAGCCAATCAATTGAATTTTATGCCATTTGAGAAACTGGAAGGCGAAAAGTTTTTCACCGCAAAAATTAGATATAGCCATAAACCTGCTGGTTGTCATGTAAAGATGGTTGATCATGATTTAATGGAAGTAAGATTTGAAGATGCTCAAAGGGCGATTACCCCTGGACAAGCAGTGGTTCTATATGACGGCGAACTTGTTGTAGGTGGGGGAACCATCATTCGTGCTCTAAATGAATAAAAATGTTTAAAATGAATCAATAATGAATCATAAATGAATCAAAAAACACCACCAAATCGTTGATTATATAATCAATGCACTTGAAGGTGTTTTTTTAATTTAGAAATGTCAGAAGACCTAGTTGAAGCCAATTTGTTTTGGTACCCTTTTTTGGAATACGGTGTAGGACTTGAATCCGATGTCCATTAGGTGTTTTTCAACGACATCAAAAGAGGTGGCTACATTCTCGGGACGATGGGCATCTGATCCAATAGTCAGTAATTCTCCACCAAGTTGATGGTATCTTTTTAGAACTTCATAACTTGGATGGGGTTGATCTAATTTGTAAACATAGCCACTTGTATTGACTTCGAGGGCTTTATCTTTACGTATCAAAGTGGTCAAGATTGCATCAAAAACATCAGAAAAATCGGCATATGTATATTTTTTATTAACATCTCTGCGCCAATATCTTATGACATAATCAAGATGTCCTAAAGCATCAAAGTCGTCAAAATGTTGAACATTAAAGAGGGTATCTTCGAAGATGCTGAAATAGCCCTCGTTTCGAGTTAAGCCATCAAAATAAGTCGGCTCATAAGGATCTTTACCTTTTGCTAAATGTGTGGAACTAATGATGAAATCAAAATCATGACTCCGGGCTAACTGACGTAAAGGTTCATGTAAATGCTTTTCTATTCCAAACTCAATGCCTGTTAATAATAGGAAGTCATCGCTTAAAGTAGCTCTGACATCTTCAATGGCTTGGATATATGTGTACACATCTAACTCGCCGGTAATGCCTTCGTAGATAAAATCAATATCATGGTGGTCCGTAAAGGCTAAAGTATTTAGACCCTTTTCTTTTGCAGATTTTATCATATCAGACATGGATGCTTGACTGTCGAATGAAAAATAAGTGTGGTTGTGTAGATCCGAACGTATCATATTATTTCTCCTTTAAGATGATCCAATAGGGTTAAAGGGTCAAAAAAGTTTCACTAAATTCATATACACTATTGCGTTGACGTCTTAACCAAAGATTAAAATAATTCTAACATAGAATTCGTGGTATATAAACAAAAATGAAGGGAATTCATAAATCACTTGTTTTATGCCTAGTATACATGGTAATATAGTCTTGGTTATTTACGAGAACATAATATTTGTTTTACAAAAATATGACATTTATGGTATTGACATATTAATGGTTTTGATTTAGGAGGATATTACGATGGACTGGGTTGGATTTCAAAATGCACTTTTTAATGTATTTGCACTATTTGGCGGATTTGGTATGTTCTTGTACGGTATGCATATTATGGCAGATGGTTTGCAAAAAACAGCCGGAAATAAAATGAAAAACCTACTGGGTGCATTAACCAATAACAGATTTGTTGGTGTTATTGTAGGTGCGCTTGTAACAGCTATTGTGCAAAGTAGTTCAGCCAGTACAGTTATGGTAATCGGATTTGTAAATGCCGGTCTGATGAACTTGGTTCAAGCGACAGGTGTTATTATGGGTGCCAATATCGGTACAACGATTACATCTTGGATTGTATCAAGTGGGGAATGGATGGTATTTTTTAAGCCTGAGAAGATAGCACCCCTCATCATGGGAATCGGTGCAAGTATACTTTTTTTCTCAAAGGATAAAAAAAAGCAACAGATTGGTGAGATTCTTGTTGGTTTCTCTTTGATTTTTATTGGTTTAGAGCTCATGAAGTCAGGTATAACACCCTATAAAGATTCACAAGTTTTTAAAGACGCCTTTATTGTACTTGGTAAAAATCCAATTCTAGCAGTTTTTGCTGGTGCGGTGGTAACAGCTATCATACAGAGCAGTTCTGCATCTGTTGGTATTCTTCAAACTTTAGCAGCAACAGGTATCATACCCTTTAGTGCGGCCTTATATATTGTGCTCGGTCAAAACATAGGAACAACTGTCACAGCCATGTTGTCGAGCATCGGTGCAAGTAAAACAGCCAAAAGAGCAGCTTATGTCCATTTATTATTTAATGTTTTTGGAACGGTGTTGTTTACGGTAGGTACCTTCGTATACTTTGAGTTTTTTGATATGAATCATGGCCATGCGATTATAACAATGACACAGATTTCCATATTCCATACATTCTTTAATGTAACTAATACGGCTTTATTGCTACCTTTTGCAAATCAGCTTGCAGCACTCGCTGAAAAGATTGTACCGGGGGTAGATCGACAAGTTGAGGGTGAAGAGGAACTTACCCTAAGACACTTGGATGATAGAATCTTGGAAACACCTACTTTTGCAGTGGAAAATGCAATAAAAGAAGTAGCTCGTATGGGAGAATTGGCCGTTGAGAATACACGGTTAGCTGTTGAAGCTTTAATTGAGAAGGATAACAAGAAAATAGCTGAGGTCATCAGTAATGAAAAGAAAATTAATAAACTTGAAAAGCTAATAACAGACTATTTAATAAAAATCAGCAACTCTGTTTTGAATGAACATCAAAATCTTGTTATAACCAATCTTTTCCATTCGGTCAATGACATCGAACGTGTTGGTGACCATGCTGAAAACATTGCAGAGCTAGCCAAGTACTATGTTGATAATGAACTCAAATTTTCAGAGGAAGCAGAGGAAGAATTCAAGGTTATTTCCAAGCTGGCGCTGGATACCATACGACTAGCAGTTGAGGCTAGAAGAGATGATAATGCCGATTTAGTCAAAAAAGTTGAATCAAATGAAGAAGAAATGGATGTTATGGAAGAGCATTTAAGAGGACAGCACATAAAGAGACTGGGTAAAAATCTATGTGATTCTTCAACAGGCGTTGTCTTTTTGGACTCCATCAGTAATCTTGAAAGAATTACAGACCATGCATTGAATTTGGCTTATTATGTTAAGGATGAGATTATATAGGGTTCTAGGTCTTATGATAATACTTATAACAAATTCACCTAATTGGAATAGGAAGTGAGCAAATGAAAATAGCTTTTTTCGATACAAAGCCTTACGACCGTCAATCCTTTGATCAATATATTGATCAATATGACATGAAGATTAAATACTTTGAATCAAAATTAAATGAAGATACAGTGGCTTTGGCAGCGCATTCAGATGTTGCGTGTGCATTTGTAAATGACACATTAAATGAATCGGTTGTTAATGCATTAGTGGATATGGGTATAAAATTATTAGCGCTGCGATGCGCAGGTTATAACCATGTCGATTTTAAAGCAGCATACAATAGACTACATGTTGTAAGAGTTCCGGCATATTCACCTTATGCAGTAGCAGAACATGCAATTGCACTGATGTTCTCTTTGAACAGAAAAACCCATAGAGCATATGTTCGAACACGAGATAATAACTTTAACATAAACGGCTTAACCGGGTTTGATTTTCATGGTAAAACCGTTGGTGTTATTGGAACAGGAAAGATAGGACGCATATTTATAGATATTTGTAAGGGACTGGGTATGAAGGTAATTGCCTATGATATGTATCCATCAGAGATTGAAGGTGTTGAGTTTGTCGAACTTGCAAGTCTTTATCAAGCATCGGATATTATTTCATTGCATTGCCCTTTGACTAAAGAAACACATTATATGATTGATGACCATGCAATACAACAGATGAAAGAAGGCGTAATGCTTATTAATACATCTCGAGGCGCACTTGTTCAGACAGAACATCTTATTGATGGTTTAAAATCAAAAAGAATCGGATCAGCAGGATTAGACGTCTATGAAGAAGAAAGTGAATACTTTTTTGAAGACTTTTCATCTGAAAGTATTGATGATGATATTCTTGCACGGCTTTTATCATTTAGCAATGTACTTGTGACGTCTCATCAAGCATTTTTGACAAGAGAAGCATTAAGCAATATTGCGGAAACAACTTTAGAAAACATAAAAGCATATCAAGAAGGTAAGTTATTAGTGAACGAAGTATGTTATCACTGCCCGGAAGGTCCGTCTAAGTGCAAGAAAAAAGAAACCGGTCGATGCTGGTAGTAGGATATTCAAATAAATTATTTTCAAAACATAAAGTATTTATTTTCAACGGTTTATCCTTAGGGAAAGACAGATGAAATAGATACTTTTTGTTTTTTATTTGGAAGAAATGTAAAACCTAGTAAATATGTCTCATAAAAACACATATAGTTTCAGGAACTTCATAGTCGATATTGACTAAGGCTTTATTTGTGAAAAGTACAAAATTTCAACTGAAAACCTTGTAATTTATTTGTAGAATGTTATAATAAGAATGTGCTTATTTGTTGAAGCATTTTTTTACAAACAACTTGGGACGAAAAATGACAACAGGGACCAAATGGGTCCGGGAGTTGATTATGGAAGCATATACAGCCGCTTTACAGAAAATAATTCCAAAAGAGTTGACCGTATTAAGACGTAGATACAAAGTCCTTAGAGGCATTCATCTTTTTCAACCAATTGGTAGGCGTTCTCTGTCGGATCGGATACACTTAAGTGAAAAGTTGATTCGTACAGATACTGAGTTTATGCGTGATGAAGGCTTTATTTCTTCATCCGGTTCAGGGATGATGCTTGAACCTATGGGTATACAATTGCTCAATGAATTGAAAGATTTTATGGAGCAGATTGAAGGTCTAAGTACAATTGAAGAACAAATCAAAGACATTCTTGAATGTGAGGAAGTCGTCATTGTCTCCGGTGATGCGGATTTGGATGATGAGGCAATTTATAACATTGGTCATGCAGCGGCTAAAGTGCTTCTTAGAAATATATCTAACAATGATATTATTGCACTTACTGGCGGATCAACTGTTCATCGAATGATTGAAGCCATACCATCAAGCCCTATAAAGGCGAAGAATGTATATGTTGTACCGGCAAGGGGTAGTCTTGGGAATAATGTGTCATTTCAAGCCAATACTCTAGTGGCGATGCTCGCTGAAAAAATCCACTCAAACTATACGTTGTTAAATATTCCGGATAATCTGAGTCAAAAATCTCTTGAAAGTGTAAGAGAAGAACCGGAGATTCAAGAAACACTGAATAAGCTTATCAAATCCAATATACTTATTTATGGTATTGGGAATGCAAATAAAATGTCGGAACGTAGGAATCTTGGACAGGATATAGTCAAACATCTTTCGGACCATCATGCGACTGCTGAAGCTTTAGGGTATTATTTTAACCAACAAGGTGAAGTGATTTATGCATCTAGATCAATTGGTATAACAATGGATCAAATGACTGAATTAAAATATCCAATAGCGGTGGCTGGAGGTCATAGTAAATCTGATGCAATTTTATCAGTTAAGAAGCTATTAAGTCGTGGATGTGTTATAATGGACGAGGGTGCGGCAAACGGTGTTATAGCACTGTCGAAGCATAAATAGTCAATAAGCTGTTTTACAGCTTTAGATTTATGGTCCTTTAGGGCTCTAAGTCATAGATAAAAACAATAATATATTCTAGGAGGAAACAAAAATGACAAAAATCGCAATTAATGGTTTTGGACGTATCGGTCGTCTTGCATTTAGACAAATGTTCGATGCAGAAGGTTATGAAATCGTAGGTATCAACGACTTAACAGATGCTAAAACATTGGCTCACTTGTTGAAGTATGACTCAGCACAAGGTAGATTTGGTAAAGAAGTTACAGCTACAGAAGATTCAATTATCGTAGAAGGAAAAGAAATCAAGATCTATGCTCAAAGAGATCCTAAAGAACTTCCTTGGGGTGAATTGGATGTTGACGTTGTACTTGAATGTACAGGATTTTTTGCAGATAAAGACAAAGCTTCAGCGCATATTACAGCTGGTGCAAAAAAAGTTGTTATATCAGCACCTGCTACAGGTGATTTGAAAAGCGTTGTTTTTGGTGTTAATGAGAACGTTCTAGATGGTTCAGAAACAGTTGTTTCAGCTGCTTCTTGTACTACAAACTGTTTAGCACCAATGGCAGATACACTAAACAAATTAGCTAAAATTGAAAAAGGTTTCATGACTACAATTCATGCTTATACCAATGACCAAAACACATTAGATGCACCTCATGCAAAAGGTGACTTAAGAAGAGCTAGAGCAGCAGCGGCAAACATCGTACCTAACACAACAGGTGCAGCTAAAGCAATCGGTCTTGTAATTCCTGAGCTTAATGGTGTTCTTGATGGCGCAGCACAACGTGTTCCAGTAATCACAGGTTCATTAACAGAATTAGTATCTGTTGTGAATGGTGAAGTAACAGTAGATCAAGTGAATGCAGCTATGAAAGCAGCAGCTAATGCTTCTTTCGGTTACAACGAAGAGCCTATTGTTTCAACTGATGTAATCGGAATTACTTTTGGTTCATTATTTGATGCAACTCAAACTAAAGTAACACCACTTGGTAATGGTCAATCTCTTGTTAAGACAGTTTCATGGTATGACAATGAGAATTCCTATACTAGCCAAATGGTTAGAGTTATCAAATACTTAGATGAATTAAGCAAGTAATCCTCAATAAGTATAATAGAATTTAATATGATCCATAGATGGGTCCGGTCTTGTAGCTTGACTATGCGGCCGGGCCCATTTTGTTCAATATTAGAAAACAACTAATTTTCTAATATTGAACAAACAATTGAATTCCAAATCATAACCAATATTATATGAAGATTAGAAGGGAGCAATAATTATGTTTAGTAAAAAGACAGTAGAAGATATTCAGGTAGCAGGGAAACAAGTGTTAGTAAGATGTGACTTTAATGTTCCGATCATTGATGGCGCAATAACAGATATTAACAGACTTGAAGGGGCATTGCCTACTATAAATAAGTTAATCAGTGAAGGTGCAAAGGTGATTTTATGCTCTCACTTAGGCAAACCAAAAGGCCCGGATGCAAAATATTCATTAGCACCTGTTGCAACTAAGCTTTCTGAAATGTTAGGTAAAGAAGTTGTTTTTGCAGCGGACGATGAAGTCGTAGGTCCAAAAGCAAAAGCGGCAGTTGAAGCGATGCAAGACGGCGATGTTGTGCTTCTTGAAAACACAAGATTCAGAGCTGAAGAATCTAAAAATGGAGAAGCTTTCTCAAAAGACCTTGCTTCACTAGCACAAATCTTTGTAAACGATGCGTTTGGTACAGCTCATAGAGCCCATTGTTCTAATGTTGGTGTTACTGAGTATATGGAAACCAGTGTTGTTGGCTACTTGATGCAAAAGGAAATCGACTACCTTGGAAACGCCATAGAAAACCCTGAAAGACCTTTCGTTGCTATTTTAGGTGGTGCAAAAGTTTCTGATAAGATTGATGTCATCAACAACCTGCTTGATAAAGTTAATACAATTATTATTGGCGGCGGTATGGCTTATACGTTCTTGAAAGCACTTGGAAATGACGTTGGAAGTTCATTGCTTGAAGGTGACAAATTAAATTATGCCCTTAAAATGATCGATAAGGCTATGGAAAAGAATGTACGTTTCTTACTACCGATTGATCATGTTGTAGCTAAAGAGTTTAAGAATGATACAGAATTTAAGACCGTTCACCGTGGTGGTATTGAAGGTGAGTGGATGGGTCTTGATATCGGTCCTGAAACACAAGCTTTATATGCAGATGCAATCAAAGGCGCTAAAACCGTTATATGGAATGGTCCAATGGGTGTGTTTGAATTCGATAATTTTGCAAATGGTACAAAGGCGATTGCTCAAGCTCTTGCAGATGCAGATTGTATTTCTATTATCGGTGGTGGTGACTCTGCAGCAGCGGTTAACCAACTTGGATTTGGTGAAAGAATGTCTCATATCTCAACAGGCGGTGGTGCTTCCTTAGAATTTTTAGAAGGTAAGGAATTACCTGGTCTTGCAGCAGCTGACAACAAATAGATTTTTTTATGATTATATGGAGGTAATGAAATGCGTAGAATGATTACAGCGGGAAATTGGAAAATGAATAAAACCCCAAAAGAAGCAGTGGCTTTGATTGAGGAATTAATACCACTCGTAAAATCCGAGGATACAGATGTTGTTTTCTGTGTTCCTGCAGTGGATTTAGTAGCTGCAGTTGAAGCGACTAAAGGCACAAACATTGCTATCGGTGCTCAAAATATGCACTTTGAAGACAAAGGTGCTTATACCGGTGAAATAGCAGCGAATATGTTAACTGAAATCGGTGTTAAATATGTTGTCATCGGTCACTCAGAAAGACGTGAATATTTTGCTGAAACCAATGAAACAGTAAACAAAAAAGTCTTAAAAGCTCTAGAGTCTGATATCGTGCCGATTTTATGCTGCGGAGAATATCTTGAGCAAAGAGAACAAGGTGTAACAGTTGATCTTGTGAGACAACAGATCAAGGTTGGCTTGCTTGGTGTAACACCTGAAGATGCTAAAAAAGTTGTTATTGCTTATGAACCGATTTGGGCGATAGGCACAGGTGTTACTGCTACAAGTGATCAAGCAGAAGAAGTTTGTGCGGCTATTAGAGAATTACTTGTTGAGCTTTATGGAACAGAAGTTGCTGAAGCTATGAGAATTCAATATGGTGGTTCAGTTAATGCTGGAAATGCTGCTGAGTTATTCTCAAAACCAAATATTGATGGTGGTTTGGTTGGTGGTGCCAGCCTAACAACCGGATTTGGTGATATCGTTAACTTTAAGTAAGAGCATACGATAAGGTATATAAAGGGTTGCATCCCGCAACCCTTTATAATATCCTATTCAAACTTTTCATGGGTTATGGTATAATGATAATTAGAATCAATACTTAATACTTAATATTTAAGCTTTTGTATAACCTGTTATGCAAGTGCTTAAATATTAATATACATAGAAAAGGAGCAATGATGATGATAAAAAAACCAACAGTATTAATGATCTTAGACGGTTATGGGCTAAATGATAAAAAAGAGGGTAATGCCGTTTATTTGGCAAATAAGCCGGTTATGGATAAGATTACATCAACCTACCCTTCAGTAAAAGGAAAAGCCAGTGGCTTAGATGTAGGCTTGCCAGATGGTCAAATGGGTAACTCAGAAGTGGGTCATCTAAACATTGGTGCAGGTAGAGTTGTGTATCAGGAACTTACAAGAATTACCAAATCTATCAAGGATGGGGATTTCTTTGAGAATCCGGCATTACTTAAGGCAATAGACAATTGTAAAGCCAATAAGAGCGATCTTCATTTATGGGGATTATTATCCGACGGCGGTGTACATAGCCATAATGAGCATTTGTATGCTTTATTAGAGCTCGCTAAAAAGGAAGGACTACAAAATGTTTATGTCCATTGCTTTTTAGACGGAAGAGATACGCCACCGGCTTCCGGTATTGAGTATGTTACCGAATTACAGAACAAAATGGATACTTTGCAAATAGGTAAGATTGCTTCAGTCCATGGACGCTATTATGCTATGGATAGAGACAATCGATGGGACCGTGTACAGTTGGCATATGATGCCCTTGTTGAAGGCATTGGTCAAACAGCGAATTCAGGTATAGAAGCGGTTAAGAATTCTTATGAGCAGGGCAATAATGATGAATTTGTTTTACCAACTGTTGTTTTAGAAAATGGGAAACCTATGACCACAGTCAAGAACGGTGATTCAGTTATATTCTTTAATTTTAGACCGGACCGTGCACGTGAACTAACCAGAGCTTTTTGTGATGAAACCTTTAATGGCTTTGAGAGAAAACAGGGTTTAATGGAACTCGTATATACTTGTTTCACTAACTATGATATTACAATCAATAACAAGGAAGTAGCTTATGGTAAAACTTCTCTAACCAATACACTCGGTGAATATATTTCCGGTCTTGGTAAAACACAATTGAGGTTAGCAGAAACAGAGAAATACGCTCATGTCACCTTCTTCTTTAATGGAGGGGTCGAGATTCCTAATCCTGGTGAAGATAGAATTCTAGTACCTTCACCAAAAGTTGCAACTTATGATTTACAACCTGAAATGAGTGCATATCAAGTCAGTGATGAGTTAGTAAAAGCAATTAAGGGTGGTATGCACGATCTAATTATTGTTAATTTTGCAAACCCGGATATGGTCGGCCATTCAGGTATCGTGTCAGCGGCAGTTAAAGCCATAGAGACTGTCGATCAATGTGTTGGCGCTGCTTATGAAGCCCTAAAAGAAGTAAATGGTGTTATGTTTATATGTGCGGATCATGGAAACTCAGAACAATTGATTGATTATACAACCCATCAGCCATTTACTGCACATACAATTAATCCTGTACCATTTATACTGGTTAACGGAGATCCAGGTGTAACCCTAAGAGAAGGAAAATTGGCAGATATCGCACCGACTTTATTAGATTTAATGGGTATTGAAGTACCAGAAGAAATGACCGGTAGATCTTTATTAGTAAAACCATAGAAAAAAGCTTATTATTATTGATATAGATTCAGTAGATTAAGATGGTAGTTGTCAATTGACCTACCATCTTTTCCTATGTTCTCCAGGAAAGTCTATGCTAGGTTAATGCGTTGAAGCATCGCATTAACTAACAGGGAAGTCTTTCCTGCCGGAACAATTTGCAAGCAAAGCGATGCGTAGCCTCTTTGTTCTGATGAATAAGAGTCAAAGGAATATAGTGTACTTTCTTAAAGTTTTATATGTACTGGGGTTGACAAAAAACAGTTATTCAAGTAAAATTACTTTGAAAATCAAAGTAATTTTGATAGGAGATAAAATATGATAGTTGAACCGAAAGTCAGAGGATTCATATGTACAACTGCCCACCCAGAAGGATGTGCAGCAAGTGTCAATCATCAAATAGCTTATGTTAAAAATCAAGGCACTTTAGAAGGCCCAAAGAATGTACTGATTATCGGTGCATCAACCGGTTATGGTTTGGCGACGAGAATCGTATCCATGGCTGGGTGTAGCGCCAATACCCTTGGTGTCTTTTATGAAAGAGAATCCAACGGAAAAAAAACAGCAACGGCTGGTTGGTATAATACAGCAGCTTTTGAAGTGGCTGCAACTGATGCAGGTTTGTATGCTTCAAGTATAAACGGCGATGCCTTTTCACATGAGATTAAAGAACAAGCAATAGAAAAAATCAAAAAGGAAATGGGTAAAATAGATCTCGTGGTCTACTCACTCGCTGCTCCTAGAAGAATAGATCCTGACACAGGTGAGAAATATGGATCTGTACTTAAACCGATTGGACAATCATATACAAACAAATCCATTGATGTTATGCAAGGTCAAATAACAGAAGCCACAATTGAACCTGCAACGACAGAAGAGATTGAAAACACCATCAAAGTTATGGGTGGCGAAGACTGGGAATTATGGATTAAAAAACTTTTGGAAGCAGATGTGTTGGCGGAAGGTGTAAGAACCATTGCCTATTCTTATATTGGTCCGGATATCACTTTAGCTATGTACCGTGAAGGAACCATAGGTAAAGCGAAGGAGCATCTTGAACACACCGCTAAGGACCTTACAGCCTTGCTAAAAGACTTAGAAGGTGTTGCCTATGTGACCGTTGCAAAAGCGTTGGTGACACAAGCCAGTGCAGCTATTCCTATTGTTCCGCTCTATATTGGTGCACTGTACAAGGTTATGAAGGCAAAAGGTACCCATGAAGGGTGTATTGAACAGATTTATAGATTGTTTAAGGACTTTTTGTATGCCGATGAGGTTAAGACAGACGAAGAGGGTCGTATTCGTACAGATGATTATGAAATGGAAGCAGATGTACAACACGATGCAATAGCATTATTTGATCAAGTAACTACAGATACTTTGCAGCAAGTGCTGGATATTCAGTCTTATCAAGATGAGTTTTTCAAGCTTTTTGGCTTTGGTTTTGATGAAGTGGACTATGAGCAAGACGTTGAGGTTAAGGTGGATATACCGAGTATTGAGTTATAAGAGATATATATTAATAGCAGTAAGTATTTATTCTCAGATTGTCTGAAGGGAAAGACTGGAGAAGAATGCTTACTGTTTTTTGCATGTAGATAGATTGTAATAATGCGTCTAGATAGAAAAGACTATAGTTGATGAAAATGATTCTCAAAAAATAGTTTTAAATCTTGTACGATTATAGTATAATGGAGTAGGAAGCTGGACAACTCGATTGGGTATGGTCCTAAATAATAATGTATATGAAAGGAGTCATATTATGAAACTGTATTATGAAATTACTGATATATTTGCAAGAGAGGTTTTGGATTCAAGAGGGAATCCTACCATCGAGGTCGAAGTTGTTGTGGATGATCAATATGTGGGACGTGCTATAGTGCCGTCAGGTGCATCAACGGGGGCATTTGAAGCAGTAGAACTAAGAGATGGCGGCGATCGCTATATGGGTAAAGGGGTTCAAGACGCGGTTGATAATGTTAATGATATTATTGCAGATGAACTGATTGGTATGAATGTTATCGATCAACGTTTGTTGGATGAAACGATGATTGCTCTTGACGGAACGGACAATAAATCAAAGTTGGGTGCCAATGCAATTCTAGGTGTTTCTATGGCAGCGGCTAGAGCGGCAGCTGAAGCGCTAGGATTACCTCTATATCAATACATTGGTGGTTTTAACGCACATACTTTACCAGTACCTATGATGAATATTATTAATGGTGGTGAGCATGCTGATAACACCATAGATTTTCAAGAGTTTATGATTATGCCGGTTGGCGCAGAGTCTTTCAAAGAAGGTCTTAGAATTTGTTCTGAAATCTACCATAACCTTAAGAAAGTCTTGAACTCAAAAGGCCTAACAACTGGTGTTGGTGATGAAGGTGGTTTTGCACCGAACTTATCCTCTGTTGAAGAAGGTATTGAGATTATTATTGAAGCCATTGAAAAAGCTGGTTACAAGCCTGGAGTAGATGTAGGTATTGCTATGGATACAGCATCAAGTGAACTTTATGATGCAAAAACAGGTAACTATCATTTCCCAGGCGAGAGTAAAGTAAAAGGTTATGAAGTTGTTCGTACTTCAGATGAACTGGTAGCCTTGTTCTCAGAGCTTGTCGATAAATACCCAATTCTATCCATTGAAGATGGTCTAGATGAAGATGATTGGGAAGGTTGGAAAAAACTGACAGACGCTATCGGACATAAAGTTCAACTAGTAGGCGATGATCTGTTTGTTACCAATACCACCAGATTATCAAAAGGCATTCAGATGGGTGTAAGTAATTCTATACTCATTAAAGTGAATCAGATTGGTACACTTACTGAAACGCTTGATGCTATGGCAATGGCTAATAAGGCAGGCTTTACAGCTGTTGTTTCCCATCGATCAGGTGAGACAGAAGATACGATTATAGCCGACTTAGTTGTAGCTATGAATGCAGGACAGATTAAAACAGGCGCACCATGTCGATCTGACCGTGTAGCGAAGTACAATCAGTTGTTACGTATTGAAGAAGAGCTTGGAGATGTAGCTTATTATCCTGGACATGATGCATTTTAATTGAATCAAATAAGATAATAAAGTTAATTTTATATGGGGTTACCGATTCGATGATCGGTAACCCTTTTTGAAAAAAACATTGCAACAATTTGGGGTTTATGATAATATGTTAATGTTGACTAGGAGGTGTAATTATGGCAGCATTATTAGTATTGGTTAAAGTATTATATTTTGTCTTATGTATCGCATTGATTACCGTTGTATTGTTTCAAAAAGGTAAGACTGCAGGACTATCAGGTGCAATTGGTGGCGCTGGAGAATCATACTGGGGAAAAAATAAAGCGCGTACAATGGATGGTAAATTACAGAAAGCAACCGTTGCTTTGGCAGTAGGATTTATTGTCTTCGCATTGTTGATTTCATATGTTGAGAAGTTTGTATAAAAAATACGCTAATGTGTAGATGTAGTATGAAGTAAGTAGAAAACACCAGATTACTGGTGTTTTTTTAATTCTTTAGGAGCGTGTTCGGCAAAGTTGGCCACTTGAAAGTCATACTTTAGTATTCCGCCTTGAAGCATGGCAGAATACGTCAAAGACCTTTCATAGCTTGTATTTTTTTTTACTATTTTGACGGATCGGAAAGTGGTATAATGAAAAAAACGAGGGAGGTATGGCATGTCAAATCCTATAAAGCTTTCACAAAAAGAAAAGAGTTGGATTTTATATGATTGTGGTAACTCAGCTTATTCAATGGCGATAACAACAGCACTTTTTCCGGTTTACTTTGGTATGTTTAGAGGCGGAAGTGGTATGGATATCGGTTACTTCAATTCCATAGCCAGTATTTTAGTCGCCCTTATAAGCCCTATACTGGGCACCATTGCAGACTATAAAGATGTAAAAAAACGTTTTTTTGCTTTTTTTGCCCTATTGGGTATAATATTCACCGGCGCTATTGCTGTGGTACCCAATGGTCAGTGGCAACTTTTGATTGGTGTCTATATCGTGACTGCAGTTGGTTTTTCTGGTGCCAACATTTTCTATGACGCTTTTTTGGTGGATGTATCCATAGATGCCAATATGGACTCTGTATCCACAAAAGGCTTTGCTTTTGGATATATTGCTTCTGTCGTCCCATTTACCATATCGCTTGTGGTTGTGTTTTTAATTGGTTTAGATCAGATGCTAGGTTACCAACTTGGCTTTGTTATTACCGCTTTGTGGTGGGGTTTGTTTACAATTCCAATGCTAAGGCATGTTCGTCAAGTCCATTACGTAGAAAGAGAACCCCAACCAATTAAAAACAGTTTTATACGATTGGGACGCACCTTTATGAATATTAGAAGGCATAAAACGGTATTTATGTTTCTGATTGCTTATTTTCTTTATATTGACGGTGTGGATACCATTATCAAGATGGCTGTACCTTATGCTACAGATTCACTTGGACTGGACCCTACAGATGTATTTATGCTCCTTGGTATATTGTTGGTAATTCAGCTGATTGCGTTTCCATGTGCTTTAATATATGGTGTTTTGGCTAAAAGATACTCAACCAAGAAAATGATTGTTGTTGCAATCATAACCTATATCATAACGACCATCTTTGCTTTCACGATGACTCAGTTATGGCACGTGTTTGTACTAGGAGGTCTTATTGGTTCCGCACAAGGTGGTATACAGGCACTTAGCCGTTCCTATTTTGCAAAAATCATACCTAAGAATAATTCCAATGAGTTTTTTGGCTTCTATAACATATTTGGCAAATTTGCGGCTATTATCGGACCGACATTGATGGCACTTGTAGCTACCATTACAGGTGTGACCAGATACAGTATTCTGGCCATTATACCTTTATTTATTCTGGGTCTTATACTTTTCCTTTTTTTACCGGAATATCAAAGTGAAAATTAGTAATGATGCATTAACCCGTAACTGCAATTTAATAATTTAAATAGAATAGGCTTGATTTTAGAGCAAAACTATGCTAAAATACGCCTAGTAAAGACAAATGTGTTTCATAGAAACACACACTAAAAAATGAGGTGCTAAAAATGAATAATTTTAATGTAGGTATCGTCGGTGCGACAGGCATGGTCGGTCAGAGATTTATAACATTACTTGAAGACCATCCTTGGTTTAATATTGTAGTTCTAGCAGCAAGCCCTAGGTCAGCCGGGAAAAAATATAAAGATATTATGGGTGACAGGTGGGCAATGAGTAGCCCTATTCCGGAGTTTATTGGTGAAATGATGGTTGAAGATGCAAGCAATGTGGATAAAATTGCCGCTATGGTTGATTTTATTTTCTGTGCGGTTGATATGGATAAGCAAGCGATCAAAGATCTTGAAGAAGCCTATGCAAAGGCAGAAGTACCGGTAGTTTCTAACAATTCTGCTCATAGGACAACACCGGATGTACCGATGGTTATACCTGAAATCAATCCTGAGCATCTAGAAGTTATAGCAGCACAAAGAAAGAGATTAGGTGTATCAAGAGGTTTTATTGCGGTTAAACCCAACTGTTCAATACAGAGCTATGTGCCGGTTTTTCAAGCACTTAAGGAATATGGTCCAAAAGAAGCGGTCATCTGTACATATCAAGCGATATCAGGGGCAGGAAAGACCTTTGAATCATGGCCTGAGATGGTAGATAATGTTATTCCATATATAGGCGGTGAAGAAGAAAAAAGTGAACAAGAACCGCTTAAGATATGGGGACAGGTTAAGGATGGTATTATAGTGAAGGCTGCTTTGCCGCTTATATCAGCACAATGTATCCGTGTAGCTGCTTTAGATGGACATATGGCAGCTGTATCCGTAAGATTTGATAAAAAGCCTACAATAGATGAGATGATACAAAAGCTCAATAGTTATGAAGGAAGACCACAAACCTTAAAACTACCCAGTGCTCCTAAGCAATTTATTAAGTACATGATAGAGGATAATCGTCCTCAGACACGCTTGGATCGCGATTATGAAAATGGCATGGGCATCTGTGTAGGACGTTTACGTGAAGACCATATATATGATTACAAATTTGTAGCCTTATCCCATAATACTGTTAGAGGCGCAGCAGGTGGTGCGGTATTAATAGCAGAACTTCTTGCTGCTGATCACTACATAACAAAAAAATAGATTGCCTGGTGGTTATCTTGACAGTTAAAATCCATAAGTCTATAATTTAATTACGAAAGTATCAACGGAATAGATTATATGACCTTAGAAACTTAGTTATGATCTTATGCCATTAATAAGTTAGCAGTCAATTCGAAAGGGTGAGACCATGTCGAAGATTAAAAGTTCCTTCTTGGCAAAGAGAACAAAGGACGAAATGGGGTTCTATCTGAATCGGATTTTTGGTCATGAAGAAGCCGCTGAATTTGATCCATTTTTACTTTTAGACTATGTTGAAGGTAATTCAGATGAAGTGAAAAAGGGTTATCCATGGCATCCCCATAAGGGTATAGAAACTGTTACATACTTAACAAAGGGGAGTGCAACACATAAAGACAGCCTTGGTCACGATGGAGAACTTAATCCTTTTGATGTGGAATGGATTACGGCAGGCAAAGGGATCTATCACCAGATGATACCTAAGACTGTGGATCCTTCAATTGAAGGTTTTAAGCTATGGATTAATATGCCGGCGATTAGAAAAGGACAAGATCCGGCTTATCAAGCCTTTAAGATGGGTGATTTGAAGCATATAAACAAAGACGGTAAGCATGTTAGGCTTATATCCGGATCTTATGAAGATGAAACAGGACCGGTTGAAAAAAGCGACCTTGATGTATTGCTTATGGATGTGGAATTATGGCAGGATAATCATATTCAGATTATGCGCAATCCAATGAAAAACGGTTTTATTTTCATTTATCAAGGTTATGGTGTTATTAATGAAGAGGATTATATAAACCCTCTCATGGCCTATAATCTTGAAAGTGGTTTATTGGATATTCGAAGTACATCATCAGAGTCTTTGAGGTTTATTTTCGCGGAAGCTTATCCGGTTGATGAGCCGATAGCATGGAAAGGCCCTATTGTGATGAATACGTATAAGGAATTGGTTGAGACATTTAAGGATATTGAGATGGATAGATTTATTTAGGGGGTCCAGGAACTTCATGGTCGGTGTTGGTAGAGTTGATAGACAATTTTTATAAGACTGTTTTCTAGTAGATTGAGCTGTCAAAAGCAGTAAGTGTGTTTTCGCAAAACCGTTGATGGGTATAGCGAAAAAATACTTACTGCTTTTTAATCTCTAGGAAAGTCATACTTATGTTAATGTGTTGAAGTGTCGCATTAACCCTTCCATAGTCTGTATGATTACGGTCTCCGACCCCGATTGGTATTTACTATACTTTTAGGATACGTTATAATTGATGGTGAATGATTTTTAGAGGAATGAATACAATGAGTATCTTATAGACCAATCAAAATCATATTGAGGAGATGAGCTGTCATTTGTCAGAGGCGTATATACCACAAGAAGCCCTTACAAAGGATGAATTACAAAAGCTTATAAGTGATTGACCATGCATGAGTATATGAATATGTTAGGCGGCTATAAAGATAGAGTTGCTCGCATTGCACTTTTTGATGTTTTTCATCAGCTGGAAAATAAATTACAAAAAGATGATCAAGGTAGACCAATCGATTTCTTTGGGATTGGTCTTCTTGGGTTGCTTTTCTTTTTTGAAAACATGTTGATGCGTAATCAAAAAACCGGTATTAGAGAGCTGGCTGAATTTCTAAAAAAGATGATGGGGAAGGCAATAACCTTGGAGGATGAAGGCTACTTACGTCTGTCAAAGCAATTGGTAGATGCCATGCGTCCACCAAGTGGGAAAAGACTTACAAAATCTTTCTATAATTATGAAACCGGTGAGCCGGACCAAATTGAGTATGCACTTTTAAAAGCGGAACATTGGGATGCGGATAACAACATACAATACTACGCCTTGGCGGAAGAAGGTCTTGAGCTTATTTTTGCAACAAAAGAATATTTTAGTGAATTCCAGATCTCCATTGGTCAATTGGTTCTAAGGAAGCAGTTGGAAAAAGGAGAATTTTCTGGTGCCCTTAGACAAGTGGATGAAATGCGCATCAGTGTCCACACGATTAAAGAAAAAATGTCCAAAATCAAACATGATGTTCAAAGGAATATTATATCAGATGATACGTACGAACGTTATAAAGAAATCATCGAAGATATCAACCGAAGACTGTATCAAGAACACGACGAGTTTAATGAGCTACGTACTTTCATAAAGGCCACGAAAAACAGATTAAACACAAGTCATACTATGACTACAGATAAAGAAACAAAAGCATTAGATTACATTGTTCGAATCGATAATGAACTTGAACATGTCCATTATCTTCATGCTTCATTATTAAATGAGAGCATAGAACTTAAAACAACAGCCATTGAGGCAGCAGGCGAGTCCTTATACTATGCAGGCGTCACCTCTTTTAACTTTGATCAAGAAATCACAAGAAAAATGATGACAGCACCCCTACCTTTTGAGACGGGTAAGGTCTTGGCTGCGCCCTTTTTGACAACCAAAAAATTCAGAACGTGGTCTTTACTTACAGTATTTGAGCCACAGGTTGTCGAGCATAAAGAGATGCCGGTAAGTCATGGCTTCATGGAAGTTCAAGACGATTATAAGCCTGCAGACTTGTTGATCTTGCAGCAAGTATATAAATTCCTTTTGTCCCAAATGATGAAAGACTATGGCAATAGAACCCAAATGACCCTTGAAGAAACCTTACAAAAAGGCGAGCATGCTTACTATCATACAAGAGAATTTTTTGATCTCTGGATTCTTTTACATCAAAGATCGCCAATTCATATAAAATCAGTTCTGGAAAACGAAGAAGATTTGTTGCATCCTGCATTTGAAGCGTGTTTCTCCACCTATGATCGTGTAGAAGTCGTGGAATCAGCCAAAGATATAGATGTGCAGACTTACTATACTGTAAAAGATATGATATTGAATTTAGGAGGTAATGAGGCTCATGAATGACCAACTGTTAATGGAAACCTTCAAAATCTATGCGGTATTAAACGCTGAGGGGAAAATGCTTAAAGAGAATGCCAAGTTGTATCATACAGATGATGAAGTCAGAGGCACCCTTATGGCCTTTGCGAATGAAGTAGATTGCACAATCATATCAGCAGACCCTTATATTTATATGGTACCCCTAACTAAAAACTCTATTTTTCATATGACCAATGATGAAATAAAAAAACAGTATTTTCCCAGTAGAAGTCTGAATGTGGATATATACCTTATGTATGTGGCCATTATTATATTTATTGGTGAGTTTTACGATAGCTACCAGACCACCAGGCCAACAAGGGATTTCTTGACAACAGTGGAATGGCTTTCAAGTTTGAATGAGCGGTTGATGGCACTGAAAAATATAGATGAAGAAATATTGAAAGATATGGAAGAAGAATATGCCTATAATTGGTTGGATATTCTTACGAACTGGGAAGCCATGGACAACATTAAAGAAGGTGTACGCCGTCATACAGCAAGAACAGTTAGTAGAATGAGCTTTATTTTGATTGTTAAACAATTTATGATCAAGGAAGAAATTGCTGTAGAAATAGGACAAGATGAGTTATGTCTTACGGACAAAGCCCATACCATCATAAGAAAATACTTTATGGAATATGAGTATAATAAAGGTATTTTGGAATTTATATATCAATTGGAACAGGGGGAGACAACCGATGCCGGCAATAGCCAAGATTAGATTCACCAATGTGATATATGAAAACGGTAGTAAACGGTATAATGATGAAATATTTGAGTTTGATGGGCATAACGGTGTCATGCTCCTTGAAAACGGTGGCGGAAAAACCGTTTTTATTCAAGCAGCCCTTCAGGCGATTATTCCACATACCGATATGGCCGAAAGAAAAATCAAAGACACACTTTCTTTAGAAGCGGCACCGGCCCATATCGCCATTGAGTGGATTCTTAATGATCAGCCCAGACGTTATGCGACCACGGCCACAACATTGTTTATAGAAAACAATCAACTTAACTCCATAAAATATACGTATGATTATGGTGCCGGTGATTCAAACAGCATCGAAAACATGCCTTTTTCTATAATCATGGATGATCAAATGAAACGTCCGGCTACGCGAGGCGAAATCAACGATTACTATCAAAGGATGACCAAACAATCCATGAACGCCAAGCTTTTCCCTACAATAGTGGGGTTTGGTAACCATATTGAAAGAGAATATAAGATTATTCCTTCCGAATGGCGTAAAGTGGCTGTGATCAACAGCGCTGAAGGTAATGTGGATGAATTTTTCACTAAATGTAAGACTACGGAGCAACTCTTGAATAATCTTTTAATACCTGTCGTAGAAGAAGCGATCGAAGGTGACCATAAAACCACCTTTGTTGATACATTTGAAAAACAACGAGAACATTTTAAGAAAAACCGTATATTACACGATAAGATTGAACAAAGCCAAAGAATAAAATTAAAACTGGATGATTATGTTGACATTTTTGGAAATTATGAGGAAGAACGTCTTGCTTTACATGATTTAAAAAGAGAAGCAAGAACTTTAACCAATTATACTACCCATCAAATCGAAACCAAAAAAAATGATCTAAGATATAACGAAGCTAATCAAATACGGTTACAAGAGGATTATAAAAAACATGCTCAGAAGAAAACTACCTATGAGTTGCTGCTCATAGAAGAAGAACTAAAAGCTCTGAAAAAAGACCATGAAGCCATAGAAAACACGTTAAATGGTCTTCAAAAAGAATATGACACACTGGGGAAAAGAAAACAGAATATAGAGATGAGTCATCTGGAGAATGACCTTCGTCAATCAGAAGTACAACTCCAGTTACTTGAAAAAGAATTAGATACCATAGACGCTGATATTGACATATCGGATATCAAGGCTCAAATGAAGGAGAATAATGCCCATATTAAAGGCTACTTCTCCTATGAACTTGAGCTTATTGAGCGTGAGTTAGCAAGAATTCATGCTGAAAAAAATCATGAATCCGAGCAGTATGAAAAAACAAAAAGTGCTTTAGAAAATGCAAAGTCTTATGAAAAAGATCTTATTGAGCTGCGAAGCGGTATAAAGACCCGTTATGAAATGACCTTGAGTCAAAAAGAGGATTTAGAAAAGACTTTGTTCGAAGACCGTCAAGAAATGGAGGTATCTGTCTACTTAAATGGTCTTAATAAGGCTTGTCATGATGCTGAGAAAATTCTATTACAAAAAACAGCTGACATTATGACCTTATCCGGTAAGAACGATGAGTATGAAGCAACACTTATTGAGAGTAAGGAAGCACTTAAGGTGGTTGTTCAAAACTTAGAAAAGAACAGAGCGACGGAAGATAAGATTCAATCAGAGATGGCCCATCTTATTCAATCCATAGAAGCCACCGGTAAAAATCTTTATATATCAGGCAACGTGTATGCTAAAGAAGAATCCATTCTAGGTAACCTGGAAGAACAAAGGTTGCAGGCTGAAATCCAGAAAGAGGAAGCCCTAAAAAAAGAGCGTTCCTATTTTCATGCTGCAGATATTTATGAGCATATGCCCTATTTTGTTGCAGAACCAAAACTGGCCCAGATCGTAGAAACAATGAAAAGTCAGACGGATTTTGTTGAACTTGGTACATGCCACCTTCAAACAATCAAAGATACTTTAGGATTAGATGAAGCAACTTTATATAATAAGTTTCCCTTTTGGCCCATTACCATCGTCACCACATCACAAGATGAGAAAAAGGTGACGGATTATGTGGGTAGGATAGGGCACGAATTATCCTCTATGATTCTTGTCATTACCCTAGAAAACTTAAACAAATGGATGAAAGAGGAACCTAACCTATTCGAGGATCATCCATATAAAATGCTTTTTCCAAACACTTGGTCCGATAACTTGAACCAAGACCAGTATTATAGATGGCAACAAGATGTATTAAGCAAAGCATACATCTATCAGAAGACCAGAAAAGATGCTGAAAATCTTTTGAAAGAAAAAGAAAAGCTTCTGGATTTGGCAACGACTTTTTTTGTCAACCATCCATATGACGCGTACAATACACTTATTCGTGGGATTCAAGATGGAGAAAACGAAAAAAAAGCTCTTGAAAACGAGCAAAAATTACATACTGAAAAAATCCAAGTCAATAAGCATCAGATCCATATAATTAATGAAGAAATCCATCAACATAAATTACATATCGAAGATCATCATGAACAGATAGCCATGGCTGAAAAAATCATAGAAGCCGATGAAACCCTTGTTCGTATAGGTTTAGAACTGGATGATGTGAACAAAAGCATGGATGACCTATTGGATAAAATAGAAGAACATCAAAAATCCGTAGACCACCATAACCGTCAACAAGGATTATTGGATCGTGAGTACCATAGTTTTACGAGAGAAAAGGACAAAATATTAGACAACGATCTCTATATTGAGGTGCAAGAAATTCAAGCCATTTGTGCAAATATTGGTTTTGAGATATTAAAAGAACAGAAGTCTTATCTTGAGAAAAAACTGGCAGGCATGGGTCATTCAAGAATGGTGCTTGAAGAACGAATTTTGAATGAGAAAAAACAAAGAGATAAGTATCAAAAAAATCTTAAGCAAAAAAGAAGAGAAATGGAATATGATTTTGAAACCATAGATATATCCTATGCTGGTGAATTAATAGATCTTTATAACCAGATGAAAGCACAATCTAAAGTGTTGGTTAAGATAAAAGACGAACTAAATCAAAAGGATATGACTATAGGTAAGCTTAGCACGCGTAGGGATATCATAGAGCATCAGCTCAGTGAAGAGCATGCATCCAGATATGTTTTTGATATGGCCATAAATCTGATTCCCAATCATTTAAAATCAGAGCTGATCAACTTAAAGGAAAGAGAGAAAAAACTACAAGCACACAAAAAAGAAATTGAAGAAGAAATGCATACATTTGAACAAATTCTTAGAGAACTACAAGTAAAAGATGGTACCTATCATTATATGATGGAGGGTATTGAACCCTTAATGTTAGAATTGGATTATTTTGAAGCCTTCGACCAACAAGCTGTTTTTAAAGTCAATCAATTGATAAGTCGCCTTAGTGGACAGAGTATCCTTGTTGATAAAGCTATGAACCAAGTCAAAAAAGAAAGAGAAGACTTGAAACAGTATTGCCAGGACCATATTGAGGATTATAGACTCAAAGATATGGTTATTAAAGGACTAGAGAGTAAGGAAGATTATAGTGGACTGGTTCACTACCAAGAAAAAATGACGGAAATCATCCTAAAAATTATTAAAGTGGCAGAGGATGATAAGCGAGAAAGTGATACAGAACTTCAAACATTTTTATCCCATCTGCTCATGTATGTACGTCATGTATCCACGGAACTAAGTGATATACAAAATAAGACAAGAATCAAGGTCGGTGATGGCTATAAGCAGATTTTTGTTTTTGATATTCCTAAGTGGGAGGACGAAGAAGGAAAAAATGCCCTAAGGGCTTATATCAACGAAACCATAGAAGCCTATGAAAAAGAAAGTGAACAATGGGAACATGATGACGTACTGCTTAGAAAATCTATTGAAGAACGCCTGAGTGTTAAGAACCTCTTGCAGGTTATCATGAAAGAAAATACGATTAAAATCAAATGCCGAAAAGTGACCAATGATATGCAAATCAACAAAGCACCTATGGTATGGGAAAGTACGAATAAATGGTCCGGCGGTGAAAAATGGAGCAAAAACATGACGCTTTTCCTGAGTTTGCTCAATTACATGGCAGAGAAAAAGCAGCATTTGGATGTTCATCAAAAGAGACAAAGGGCTGTTATCTTGGACAACCCATTTGGAAAGGCTTCCAGTGATCATGTCCTAAAACCTGTATTCATGATTGCAGAAAAACTTGGTTTTCAGATTATTGCTTTGACAGCCCATGCAGAAGGTAAGTTCATTAGCGAATATTTTCCGGTAGTATATAGCTGTAAATTAAGAGGCGCCATAGATCAAAGCAAACAGATTATGACAAATGAACGCATCATCAATTACGCTTATTTAAGAGAGCATGCGCCTATGACCATTATGCGCATGCAGGAAATAGAACAGTTAGACTTATTTGAGACTATAGGAGAAGGGCTATGAATAAAAAACCGGCATGGTTAAGGGTACGCTTAAGCGATACAATCAAATATAATTCAGTCAATGAAATCATCAAATCTCATAAGCTTACGACTGTTTGCGAAGAAGCCAATTGCCCTAATAGGGTGGATTGCTATAGCAAAAAAACGGCAACTTTTATGATATTAGGCAATCAATGTACACGTAATTGTAGGTTCTGCAATATAACACAAGGTGATCTAGAAGAACCGGATCTACTAGAACCACAACGTATTGCAATGGCCATCAAGGAACTGGGATTGGCCCATGCCGTCATTACATCCGTGACCAGAGATGATTTGCATGATCAGGGTGCATCTTTGTTTGTAAATACGATAAAAGCCATTAAAAATATCTCACATAAAACAATAGTAGAAGTGTTGATTCCGGATATGCAGTTTGATACAAGCGCTATTGATATGGTCATTGATGCAGAACCGGCAGTTATCAACCATAATGTTGAAACGGTACCAAGGCTATATGAGGCTGTAAGACCTGAGGCAGATTATAAACGTAGCCTTGATGTACTGCGTTATATCAAAAAAAAGAATCCGAACATCGTGACAAAATCCGGCTTCATGTTAGGGTTAGGGGAAAGCATGGATGAAGTTAGGGCCCTTATATCTGATCTGAAAGAAGTGGGTATAGATTGCTTGACCATAGGTCAATACCTCCAACCGTCACCGGATCATTTTCAGTTGGTTGAATATATAAGACCTGAAGTATTTGATACTTTGGCCGTATATGCAAAGTCTATTGGCATTAATGGGGTTGCCTCAGCACCACTAGTTAGAAGCTCATATTATGCAAAAGATCTATATGAACAAATGTTGTCAACTTCAGGCGATCATCAGGTATGAACATAGAAAAAATATATGGCAAGTGAACTTGGAAAGAGAGGAACTTAAATGTTAAGAGTGGGCGTGGTTATGGGTGGCAATTCCAGCGAATATGATGTATCAATGCTAACAGGCGCAGAGTTTGTCAAACATTTAAATAAAAAAAAGTATGAGGTTGTTGAGGTGGTGATTGATCAACCCAAAGACATACTGAAGTGGTACCAAAAGATAGATTTTGCCCTTTTGGCCTTGCACGGAAAAAATGGTGAGGATGGTAAAGTACAGGCGCTACTAGAAGCATTAGAAATCCCTTATTCAGGAAGTGGTATTGCCTCAAGTGCCATTTGTTTAGATAAGAACATCAGTAAACTTATCATGGAAAGCCATGGTGTTAAGACACCAAAATGGATAATGGTGAAAAAAGACTATCCCATGAGTCTTGACTTATTTTACGGCTTATCCTTGCCACTGATTATTAAACCCAATCAAGGCGGATCCAGTATCGGTATTCATATTGCCAATGCCTATGAAGAGATAGAAGACCTGCTTGAGGATAGTTTTATATATGATGATGAAGTGATTGTAGAGGAATGGATCGAGGGTCAGGAAATCACCTGTAGCATGATCAAAGGTGAGATTATTCCGGTACTTAGTGTTCAACCGAATATGACCTTCTATGACTATACAGCTAAATATTCTGAAAATGATAACATACAAAAACTGGCTATCCTGGATGAAACAATAACCGACCAGATAAAATCTATAGCAAGTCTATGTTGGTCCTTATTCAAGCTTAAGACATATGCCCGTATCGACTTAATAATTCAAGATGGTCAGATTTATGTTATTGAGATCAATACACTGCCGGGTATGACAAGGTTTAGCCATCTTCCTAAAAGCGCTATGGCTATGGGGCTTAGCTATGAAGAAATATTAGATCAGATCATTGAGGAATCCTTAACGGATCATAATAGTAATTAGAATGGAAAAATACATCTGAAGATGGTATAATAAACTACGATAAAATCTATAAACAAAATCTATAAGAAAATCAAGATGATATTAATACCTCAACTTATCAATATTGGCAAGTTGAGCAGATAATTCAAAAAGACTTGGAGTGATGACATGAAGTGGCTAGATCGGCTGGAAAAGAAGTATCACAAGTATGCAATTCCTAATTTGATTCAATATGTTGTTGGCGGTATGGCTTTGGTTTTTATATTTAGCCTGATAAACCCTTCGATACTAGATTTTTTGTCCTTTTCACCGAAGCTTGTTATGGAAGGACAGATTTGGCGTGTATTTACATTTATTTTCTTGCCTAGAACTACGAGCTTATTATGGATTATTTTTTCCCTTTTGTTCTTTTTATTTGCGGGCAGAACCATTGAACAATATTGGGGTGCTTTCCGATTTAATGTATATTATTTGGTGGGAACTTTAGGTACAATCGTAGCGGGAATAATTATCGAAGCAATATACGGAGGTATGGTCGCTATACCTTTGACGAATTATTATCTGAACATGACCATGCTTTTTGCGCTTGCCGCCATTATTCCTAATTTTGAAGTTCGAATTTATTTTATATTGCCGGTTAAAATGAAATATATCGGTTACATTTTTGGTGGGTTATTATTATGGGAGTTCCTTACAAGCCCGCTACCCCTAAAAATTGTCATTTTGGCAGGTGTACTTAATTTCATCCTGTTTTTTGGGCCATCCTTAATAAACAAAAGCAAGCAAACCTATAGGAAACAACAATACCGACAAGCCAATAAACCGACACCAAAAGCAAAACCAAAAGTAAAACAGGGCCAAGTCATTCAGGTTGCTTTTCATTGTTGCGAAGTCTGTAATAGAACAGAAGTGGATGATCCCAGTCTTGAATTCAGATATTGTTCAAAATGTGAAGGTCGACATGAATATTGTACAGAACATATATTAAGCCATACCCATGTTACAGAAGACTGATTTAAGCAAGGATGGCTTCTTGACATTCCAATAGCAACATATTAGCACTGATCAGGTTCATCTTGTTATAAATTGTATATATGATAATAGAGTCCCTTTTATCCTTTGGATGAAGGGGATTGTGTTTTCCTAAGGTTAAAAGTCTCTGGGTAGCTTCATAATCTAGAGATAATCCATAGCTGAGCATCAGTGTTTTATCACGTGATGGGTTTTTAGAACCTGAAAAAATCTCATAGGCATAAGACCTTGTCATGTTCATTGAACGAATAATATCCGATTTTTTCATATTGGATTCATGAAAAAGTGTATTTAAATAATCAACAAAGGATATGTTGGTACTTTTTAAGTCATATTTTTTTAAGTAAGCGTATAAATCTTTTGAAGATTTAAGTTCTTCAATTAATTGCATGGTTTCATCTAAAGCCATTATTTTCTCTCCCATCTTATTTCTCTATAATCATCCATTCTAACGTTATTTTTAATTAGACGCCTTAATCAGAATTATATCATATTTCAAAAAAAATGAGCAAAACTTATGGCAGAAAAAAATAGTGACGTTCTATACAGGACAGTCATAAAAAAAGAAGTCAGAGAAAGTATAATTTTATAAAAAGAAGGGGTATATTTCATAAAAAAACCATATTTTGATAATATATTAACAAGCAATGTAAGTATGACAACTACTTTTGTCTTTATGACAAAGACATGCTGTACAGTCAAGCCCATATTTTTAGTTGACTAAAATTATATCTTGTTATATTATATATTTAATGATTTAACACGGTGAATGAAAGCTGTGAATATGTTAAATTATTATCGTAACTGTATTTAATGTAGATTTTTAGAAATAGGAGTGAGAAACGTGGAAAGACTATATAATTTTTCAGCAGGTCCATCCGTATTACCAGAAGAAGTTCTAAAACAAGCCGCATCAGAAATGTTGAACTATGAGGACTCAGGCATGTCCGTTATGGAAATGAGTCATAGATCGTCCGTATATGAAAATATTGTAAGTGAAGCAGAAGCCTCTTTGCGTCAACTCATGAATATTCCTGATAACTACAAAGTGTTATTTCTTCAAGGCGGGGCTTCAACACAATTTGCCATGGTTCCACTTAATCTCATGGTGAACTCAAAAAAAGCAGACTTTGTAAATACAGGTGCATGGTCCAAAAAAGCCATCTCAGAAGCAAAAAAATTCGGACAAGTCAATATTATAGCCTCATCAGAAGAGGCAACTTTTAACTATATACCAAAATTGGATCCAAATGCTTTTGATAAAGACGCAGATTACTTCCATATTACGACCAACAATACCATCTATGGAACAGTATTTAAGAATCTACCGGATACAGGGGATGTACCTCTAGTAGCAGATATGTCTTCAAATATCTTATCAGAAGTGATTGATGTCAGTAAGTTTGGCCTTATTTACGCAGGGGCTCAGAAGAATATGGGGCCAGCCGGTTTGACCGTGGTCATCATTCGTGAAGACTTGATGGGAAAAGCAGAAGCTTCAGTACCATCCATGCTTCAATACAGCATTCATGCTGAAAATGGTTCCATGTATAACACACCTCCAACTTATAGCATTTATATAGCCGGATTGGTATTCAAATGGTTACAGAATTTGGGTGGCATAGAAGCCATAGAGAAAATCAACAACCAAAAAGCATCCTTGCTGTATGATTTCTTAGACCAAAGTGACTTTTTTAAAGGTACAGTCGTAAAAGAAGACCGTTCACTGATGAACATACCCTTTTTAACACCTTCAAAAGAATTAGATGCAGCATTTATTAAAGAAGGCGAAAAAAGAGGATTTGTTAACCTTAAAGGCCATAGAAGTGTCGGCGGAATGCGCGCTAGTATTTATAACGCTATGCCGGTAGAAGGTGTACAAGCCTTAGTGGATTTTATGAAAGAATTTGAAGCGGCGCACAAATAGATTTATAGGAGGAATATATGTTTAATATTAAGACTTTAAATAAAATCGATCAAGAAGGTTTAGAGCTGTTTAGCGAGGATTATCAGATTGTTGAAGACGGTGATATAGATGCCATCGTTCTAAGAAGCTTCAAGATGCAGGATTATCCCTTAGATGAGAAGTTACATGCTGTTGCTAGAGCCGGTGCAGGAACCAACAATGTACCTGTAGACAAATGTGCTGAAAAAGGTATTGTTGTATTTAACACACCGGGTGCGAATGCAAACGGCGTAAAAGAACTGGTAGTAGCAGGCTTATTAATGTCTTCAAGAAACATAGTGGGTGCCATAGAATGGGCAAAAACATTGGTGGATGAAGGTGAAGAGATTCCCAAGCTGGTCGAAGCAGGTAAATCTAATTTTGCCGGACCGGAGATAAAAGGAAAAACTTTAGGCATTATAGGACTTGGCGCTATAGGTGTTTTAACAGCCAATGCAGCAAGTGGTTTAGGTATGAAAGTTATCGGATATGATCCTTTCTTATCTGTGAAGCATGCACTAAAATTATCCAGAAGTGTTTCAACGGTGAAAACCATTGAAGAAATCTATTCAAAATCAGATTATATATCTGTCCATGTTCCACTTGTAGATGCAACAAAAGGTATGATAAATGATGATAGTATTGCATTAATGGAAAACGGCGTTAAGATTCTTAACTTCTCAAGAGCGGAATTAATAGATGATGATGCTATGGCAAAAGCCTTAGAATCTGGTAAAGTCAGTAATTATGTTACGGATTTCCCTAATGCGAGTAGCATTAAAATGAAAAATGTCATTGCGATTCCCCATCTAGGTGCATCAACACCGGAATCAGAAACCAACTGTGCTATTATGGCCGTTAATCAAGTTATGGAATATCTTGAAAATGGAAACATCATTAATTCCGTGAATTATCCGGATTGTGATATGGGCGTTTGTCCGACTGCAAGCAGGATTGCCGTAAATCATAAGAATATTCCAAATATGGTCAGCCAAATCACAAGCATACTGGCAGATCACAATATCAATATTGCAGACATGATCAATAAGAGCCGTGGTGATTGGGCATATACCATGCTTGATATAGAAAATGAATCTACAAAAGAAATCATCACCGCCCTTGAACAAATTGACGGTGTTGTAAAAGTCAGAATAATTGTTTAAAGTTCATTAATCGCAAAGGGCTAGATTAGAAATGATCTGGTCCTTTGTTGGTTGTCAAGTAAAGGAGGCAGAATATGTCAGTTATTAAACCATTTATGGCGGTTAGACCTGCCAAAGACCTAGTTAGAGAAGTAGCAGCATTGCCTTATGATGTATATAGTTCTAAAGAAGCCAGAGTGGTTGTTAAAGAGAACCCCCGTTCTTTTTTAGCGATCGACCGCGCTGAAACCTTCTTTGATGCATCCGTAGACATTCATAGTGAACAGATTTATAAGAAAGCCCATGATGTTTTATATGCATGGATTGAAGACGGAACTTTCGTTCAAGAAGATAAAAACATGCTATATTTATATGAGCTGGTTATGAACAATCGTAGTCAGATAGGTATTGTTAGTTGTACTTCTGTTGATGAGTACCTGGATAATAAAATAAAGAAGCATGAAAAAACCAGAGCGGATAAGGAAGCTGACCGGATTAATCATGTGGATTATTGTGACGCAAATACTGGACCGATTTTTCTGACCTACAAATCGAATAAAAGGGTTAATGCATTGGTAGAATCATGGAAAACCCATAAGAAGCCTCTTTATGATTTTGTTGCAGAAGATGGCATCACCCATAGGGTGTGGTCCGTTGATGACGACACAACCATAACATCCCTTGTAGAAGCATTTGGTGCTATTGAGACACTTTATATCGCAGATGGGCATCACCGTGCGGCATCAGCGGTTAAAGTCGCTCAAATGAGAAGAAATGACAATCCAGATTATACTGGCAAGGAAGCCTTTAACTATTTCTTGTCAGTCTCATTTCCGGATGAACAATTATATATTATGGATTATAACAGAGTGGTAAAAGACCTTAATGGCTTAACAGAGTCTGAGTTCATAGAAGCCATTAAGAAGCAATTTGAAATTATTAGAACGAGTAAAGAACCGATTAGACCAGATGAAAAGGCTATGTTTGCCATGATCTTGGAAGACACTTGGTACTTACTAAAAGCCAAAGAGAACAGCTATAACCATTTGGATCCGGTTCTAAACTTGGATGTATCCATATTACAATTAAATCTACTTGCTCCAATTCTAGGCATCGGGGATCCTCGTACCGATCAACGGATTGATTTTGTTGGCGGTATAAGAGGTCTTGAAGAACTGACACGAAGAACCAATGTGGATATGAAGGTTGGTTTTGCAATGTACCCCACAAGTATAGAAGAGTTAATGGCCATAGCAGATGCCGATCAGTTAATGCCACCAAAATCTACATGGTTTGAACCTAAGCTTAGAAGTGGGTTGTTTATACATCTTTTGAAATAACAATCATCAAGAAACCTTTTATATCAAGAAATTTGAAAAGGTTTCTTTTTTTTATTGTATTTTAATAAATGACACCGTGATTTATGGTATAGTTAGTAAGTTAAAAGGTTAACTTTTAGATGTAATAATTTGCAAGTAAATTATATTTACCTTTAGACGTAAATATGGTATACTATATAAGTGTTATAATTACATGATTCAAGTTTTTCACAAACCAATTTAACCAAAAAAATATGAAATTATAAAAGGAGGATTATATGAAATCGAGTAAAATCATACTAGCAGCTATAGCAGTCGTTTTTGTTGCTATCGTACTGGTAAGTAGTGTTTATATGCTGGATAATGCAGAAGCAGCAGTTGTACAAAGACTGGGTAAGCTTCATCGTGTTGAAACAAATGCGGGTCTTAACTTTAGGGTGCCCCTGATTGATAGTATCCATATCGTCAATACCAACGAGATCTACTCTCTTCAATACGGTTATCGATCAGAAGGGGAGGCTACGACTACGGAAGCAGCCACTTATAGGAATGTTGAGAATGAGTCTATCGTATTAACCAGCGGTTCCTATTTGATTGACCTTGGCGCGGTTATTCAGTACAGAATTACAGATCCTGCAGCCTATACTTTTGAAGTTGATGATGTAGAAGGTACCGTTAGGTTAGCCTTTGAGAGCGTTCTTAGAAGTAATATTCAGAACCAATTATTAGATGAAGCTTTAATAAACAAAGACAGTATCGCACAGGAAATCATGCCGGACTTAGCACGGAAGATCAACAGTTATAATGTTGGTATCACCATTACAGAAGTTCGTTTGACAGATGTGTTATTGCCAAAAGATGTTCAGTTTGCTTATGATGATGTTAATATTGCAAGTAATGAAAAAGATGCACTAAGGAGTCAAGCAACCCGATATTCTAATGAGATGCTACCAAAAGCAAGAGCAGATGCCTACGAAATGATTCAAGATGCAGAAGCTTACAAAGCTGAAAAAGTGGCTCAAGCACGTGGTGATGTTGAGAACTTCAACCAGGTATATGAACGTTATGCCGTAGCCAAAGATATCACTAGGACAAGGTTATATATTGAAACTATGGAAAAAGTACTTTCTACAGTAGACCAAAAATATGTTATTGATATAGATAATGATAATGTACTCAAATTCTTACCTTTAGATATGAGAGGAGGCGAATAATATGGATCCTAATCAAAATCAAAATGAAACTCAATTTAATCCCAAAGCGGAGTTTGATAAAAATGTGGAGCGTGCCAAAAAAGAAGTGAAAAAAAATATGCGATATGGTATTCTCGGTTTCATTGTTATTCTTGCCATCATCTTTTTAAGCAATTGCTTTTACATTGTAAGGGAAGACGAAGTGGCCACCGTCAGACAACTTGGAGAAATTACACGTATTGTCGTTGACGCGACCAATACGGAAGCACAGTTACAAAATGATTTGGACCCTAGGTTCAAAGATGTTATTGTCGACACTCAAAAGGGTCTAAAGTTTAAGATTCCTTTTATAACAACAGTTGAAAAAGATACAAGTAAACTATTGACCTATTTTTCCAATACGGCCAATATCAACACCCAAGATAAGATCAAATATGATATCAATATGTATGCACAGTGGCGTATAACCCATCCGGGTATATTCAATACTTCACTTGGTACGGTGACAAGAGCCAATTCGAAAATTGATGAAATCACTTATGCAGTGGTCATCGACCGAATCAACAGACTTAACAGCTTGGACTTTCTTGCCAACAAAGATGCTTTATATGACATACTTGAATCGGCAAGACAAGAGTTGAACGTGAATCTAGCCAATCAAGGTATTATGCTCATAGACATTGATGTGTATAGAACGATTTTACCTCCATCGAATATAGCATCAACTTACGAGAAGATGGTTCAGGAGAGGGCTGCGATTGCTCAACAGATTCGTTCAGAAGGTCTTGAGTTCTATCAAAATACAGTAGCAGACACAGATAGAAATGTTGCTGAGATTAATGCAGGTGCCATTCAGGAAACTGAAACCATTAAAGGTCTTGCAGATTCAGAGGCTCTGGAAATCTATGCCAGTGGCTTTAGTAAGGACCCGGAGTTTTATGAGTTCTGGAGAACATTGCGTTCCTATGAAAGAGTCATAGATGCAGATACGGTTATTTATCTAGACCGAAACAACAGTTATCTGGAGTTCTTCTCAGGTGGTCAATAAATCATTAAGAGGCTCAATTTGAGCCTCTTTTATATTTATAGCATTTTGGTATTGTCCTTGAACACATAAAGATGTATAATTATAAATTAAAGAGGTATAATATACAGTAATTTTGAAAGGATCGATTATGAAAAAAATATTTGTAGATGGTTTAACAGGTACAACCGGTCTTGTTATAAATGAAAGGCTGAGTCATTACGATGAAATAGAGATACTACAGATCGATGAACACAAGAAAAAGGACTTGGAGGAAAAAAAGAAATTCCTTAATGCTGCGGACATTGTATTTTTATGTTTGCCGGACCAAGCAGCCAAAGAATCCGTTGCGCTCATTGATAATCCAAATACAAAAGTTATTGATGCCAGTACGGCTCATAGAACACATAAAGATTGGGCGTATGGTATTCCTGAACTGTCAGAGGACCATAGAAAAAGAATCATGACATCTAATAGAGTAGCTAATCCGGGTTGTCATGCATCAGCATTTGCTTTAGCCATGTATCCCTTGGTTAAAGCCGGCATATTAGGAGATGACTATCCGGTTACGGTACATACACTTACGGGTTACAGTGGTGGAGGAAAGGAACTCATAGCAAAATACGAAGATTCAAGTGAGTTCAATCCTTATCACCAAGCGCCAAGACATTACGGTCTTGGTTTGAATCATAAGCATCTTCCTGAGATGAAGCTTCATGCCGGTTTAAGTGAAGAACCTTTATTTAATCCTATTGTGGGCAATTTTTATAAAGGTTTAGTCGCAACCATACCAATCAAAACATCGCTTATGAAAATCAAGAAAACAGGTAGAGAGATACAACAATTCTTAGCGGACTATTATAAGAAATCCTATTTTGTTAGGGTCAATCCTTATGATTCAAATGACAATTTGTTTGACGGTGGTTTTGATGTGACCGGCTCAAATGATACAAATTATTGCGACCTATTTGTATTTGGAAATGATGAGAAAGGAACCATGGTTATCATGTCGAGACTGGATAACTTAGGTAAGGGCGCTTCAGGCGCAGCCCTACAGAACATGAATATTATGCTGGGTCTTGATGAATGGACGCATTTAATATAGGTATGATTAAGGAAAAAGTCTACTCTGTTAGACTTTTTCTTTTTTTGTAATCATGAAGAAAGAGCAAACCAATGTAGATAAGTGCTACTAGAGCAATTAGGTTCATGATATCAAAAAAGCGTTCAATACCAAAATCGTCAATAAGAAATCCGCCAAGTAGACTAGCAACGATTGAAGAGAGTCCAAAGGTCACACCGGCTGCTATGGTTTGAGCACTTGCTAAAAGCCGTGTTGGCGTGATTTTAACCACATAGAGTTTGAAGGAAGCCAAGAACAGACTAAATCCGACACCTTGTAAAATGGCTGTTAATATAGCTTGAGTCGGTGTGGTAGCAATGGTAAGCAGATATACCCTAAAAAAGGTAATAACCCCAACGATTAAGAAGATTTTTAGGGGTGCAATCTTTGAAATGATTCTACGGGCATAGATAAAGCCAAAGATTTCTGTGAAAGCGGCAAAAGCTGCAGATATACCGATATGTGAGGCGTTGCCACCAACATTTTTAAATATATATATGTAGAAATTATTCACGCCCATATGGGTAATAAACAACAACATACTGTAAATTAGAATGGCGATATAGGCTTTGTTTTTCAATAAAGATTTCACATAAATTTTTTCTTTGGTATGCGGTTCCTTGATGGTTTCTGTCTTCGTAAGAAAAGCCATGATCCAAAGAAAACCAGCTGTTATTACATAGGCATATACGATGATATCGTAACCATATTTTATAACAAAACCACCAAAGAATAAGGTCATGATAGCAAATCCAAAAGAAGCCCCGGCACGCATAAACCCATATAGGCTTGAGTCCAGTCCTTTTGTAGATAAGATCCAACTGTCCAGCAAAGATTCGAGAGGCAACCATACAAAGCCAATCAGTGACATAACCATAATCATGGGGAATAAGTGTTTAGCAGCAAATCCAAAACCAATGACAAAAAGAATCAACAGGAAGAGGGCACCTAAAAAGACATATTTAATCTTTGAAGTTTTATCACTGATGAATCCAAGTACATATTGGCCTAAGATTCCGAAAATTGTTGATAATATTATGGTGAGTGCAATGAGTTTACTACTGTAACCAAGGTCTTCCAAATGAGCAATATAGAAAAGACCAAAAGTTCCCCAGGAAAACCACAATAGAAATTGTATAATGGTAAAATTGATTTGAATTCTATGTGTATGCATCATGATCCTTTCTTTTACTTTGAGATATGAGGATATGCTAACTACCTTCAAACAACATTTATCATATAACTAGTTACTGTAAGATGCAAGTGTATTTTCGATAAATATAACATCGAAGCATAGAAATCTTCATCAAATATAAAAGCCAGGTTAACCGCATAAATTAATAGGGGAAAACTATGGTGTATACCTTGTCAATACTAGGCTATAGTGATAAACTGTTACTAGAGTTGTAAATTTTAAGAAGCATAAAAAAAATGCCGCTTGATAAAAAGACAAATAAAGGAAAAGGGTGTTCAATATGGAGAAATATATTAATGAGGTAGAAATGGCAGAAATACTGGGAACCGAACATAGAGACCCTCATCATTTTTTGGGTATGCATCAGCAAGATGGCATTTATTATGTCAATGCATATAAGCCATCTGCTTTTAGAATGGAAGTTCTTGACCTCACCAATCAAAAACAAATAAAAATGACAAGTGTAAATGACAGCGGGATTTTTACAGCAGTTGTAGGTGAGCAACCAATATCCTATAAGCTAAAAATTGTAGAAGGCTCTGGCTATGAGTGGGAAACCTATGATGCATATGCGTTCGAACCGGTTATTCAAGAACTGGATATGTATTTATTTGGTAATGGGACCCACTATGAGATCTACAAAAAGCTAGGTGCCCATCTTATAACCATCGATGGGGTTAGTGGGGTGCATTTTGCTGTGTGGGCTCCCAATGCGAAAAGAGTTAGCGTTATAGGGGATTTTTGCGGTTGGGACGGTCGTGTATACCCACTTAGGAATGTAAGTAATTCCGGCATATATGAGATTTTCATTCCTGGTTTGGAAGAAAATGAAAAATACAAATTTGAAATAAAAACACAAGCCAATTATATTTTGGAAAAATCAGATCCATATGCCAATTATGCTGAGTTTAGACCGAACACTGCTTCGGTTGTAACGAATTTGGAAGGTTATGAATGGCAAGACGATGCTTATAAAGAACGCAAGGCATCTATGAATGTCCTTAATCAACCCATATCCATTTATGAAGTACATCTGGGTTCATGGAAGAAGGCAGAAGGCGAACCCGGCTATATGAATTACAGGGATATTGCTGAGGATTTGATAGGCTATGTCAAAGAGATGGGTTATACGCATATTGAATTAATGCCGATTGCAGAGCATCCATTTGATGGCTCATGGGGCTACCAAGTAACCGGTTATTTTGCACCGACCTCCAGATTCGGAACGCCGAAGGATTTTATGTATTTTGTAGATCGATGTCATCAGAATGATATTGGTGTCATATTAGACTGGGTACCTGCACATTTTCCAAAAGATGCCCACGGTTTAGTTAATTTTGACGGAACGGCTTTATATGAGCATGAAGATCCTAGAAAAGGTGAGCATCCTCACTGGGGTACGATGATTTTTAATTATGGTCGTAATGAAGTTAATAATTTTCTGATTGCCAATGCTTTTTATTGGATTAATGAGTTTCATATTGACGGTTTAAGAGTCGATGCTGTGGCTTCCATGCTTTACTTAGATTATGGAAAAGATTATGGTGAATGGATACCGAACCCTCATGGTGGAAGAGAAAACTATGATGCTATAGATTTCTTTAAGCATCTAAATTCTATACTCTACAAAGACCATCCGGATTTATTAATGATAGCAGAGGAATCCACCTCATGGCCAGGGGTATCTAGGCCAACGAATTATGGCGGTCTTGGTTTTGGTCTGAAATGGAACATGGGTTGGATGAATGACTTTCTACGTTACTTATCTTTTGATCCGATTCACAGACAATACCATCATAATGATTTAACCTTTAGTATGGTCTATGCTTTTACCGAAAATTTTGCATTGGTGCTTTCACATGACGAAGTGGTCCATGGAAAAGGCTCGATGATTAATAAGATGCCCGGCGATTATTGGCAAAAATTCGCCAACCTAAGAGCAGCTTATGGATTTATGTATGTGCATCCCGGTAAAAAGTTGATGTTCATGGGATGTGAGTTTGCCCAATTTGATGAATGGAGTGAAAACAAGAGTCTGGATTGGCATTTGTTAGAATTTGAGAAACATCAACAAATGCAACGGTATGTTAAAGACTTAAATCGTCTTTATTTGGATGAAACAGCCTTATGGTTTGATGATTTTACAAGTGAAGGTTTTGAATGGATTAATTGCATGGATTATGCTACGAGTATTATTTCTTTAGTTAGAAAGAGTAATCAAATAGATGAGACGCTCATAGCGGTAGTGAACTTTACACCTGTACCAAGAACCCTTCATAAGATAGGCGTACCCTATAAAGGTTACTATGAAGAGATTTTTAACTCCGATGACTTTAAGTATGGTGGAAGTGGCGTTATTAATACAGGTACGCTAACCAGCTTTGATGAACGCTATGATGAGCGCGATCAGACACTGAGTATCAAAGTGCCGCCACTTGGCATGACAGTGCTTAAATACAAAGGATGATAATATAAAATTATAAACCCTTTCCTAGAGACTAAAAAAAAGGTTTACCATTTGATATGGTAAACCTTTAATAATAGTGTCATACGCATAACAATAATACGATTGACAAAAAAGAGCTAGGTATTAATGACAGGCATCACAGATTTTTTCTAAACTTTCAATGATTTTTGCAGAATCCAGATGACCGATATAGCGTTCTTTTACTACACCATCGACGGTAAGTACAACGGCAGGGAATTCACCTACATTAAGACGATCGGCTATACCACTTGATTTATAGATATCTACGCGATTCACAATAACACGACCTTCGAAATGATTTTCGATTTTCTCAATCTCAAGTAGAAAATCAATACTTTCTGCTGCAACCGCATTATAGATAAATGTAAGTCCGGGCTTATCTTTTTGAAGGATAACATCATGAAAAGCTTCACTTTCAGCAATGTACTTTTCAGCTGCAAAACCGGCAATAGCACCATCACCAACAGCAGTGGCTACTTGTTTTAGCCATTTGTCACGAACATCACCTGCGGCAAAAACGCCTTCAATATTGGTTTCCATCTTTTCATTGGTAAGAATATAACCGGCTCCGGTCATCTTGATTTGTTCTTTGAAGATTTCAGTATTTGGAAGATAACCGATAAATTCAAAGCAATTGTCACATTTTACCGGAATTTCCTCATCTGTTTTAATGTTTTTAAGTACAACGGTATCAAGATGTCCCTCACCTTCAAACCGTTTAACCGCTGAATTCCATATGAATTCCATTTTTGGATTCTTTAAAGCCGCTTCCTTAGCAATCTCATTACAATCCATTTTACCTTCATGGTGTAGAACAGAGACAATAACTTTTTTGGCAAACTTTGTTAGAAACATACCTTCTTCAATGGCTGCATCACCACTACCAATCACCACAACGGTCTTATCCGTATTAGCAGCGGCATCACAAGTTGCACAGAAAGAAATCCCTTTGTCAAACAGATAGTTTTCTTCGTTTTCAGCTTTTGTGATACGTGGTCGACCGCCGGTAGTTATAATAACGGTTTTGCCAATAAAAGTATTTCTGAAAGTCTCAACCTTTTTCTCTTCGCCGACGAGATCCACAGACTTAACATCGGTAAGCTTGATTTTGACACCCATTTTTTGAGCTTGTGTCTTCATAAGGTTGGTGATATCTTCACCTTTTGGACTATCAGGAAAACCTGGATAGTTTTCCACTTCATTGGTATATGTAGCTAAACCGCCAATTAAAGCTTTTTCTATTAATATTGTTTTTAGTCTTGCTCGACCGGCATAAATAGCTGCGGTTAAACCGGCTGGACCACCACCGATAATGATAACATCATAGTGTTCGACTGTTTTTTCTCTTGCCATGATTTTCCTCCGTTTTAATAGATTTACATAAAGAACTTAACCAGTAATTTACTGCCGATGATGGCTCCGATGAACATAGCAGCGCCAAAAACCCAACCGGATAAAGAGAGTGAAGCAATACCACTAAAAAGCGCACCAATGTTACATCCATAAGCGATTCTGGCACCATAACCCATAAGTGTACCACCAAGAACTGCAGCTATCACTTGCTTCTTAGATTTCAACTTCTTGAGTTTGAATTGAGATGCTAATAGAACAGCAAGTAATGCACCAAGGATAATACCAATATTTCTCCAGGTACCGGAATCATTTATGAATCCGTTGTTCAATGTTGCTTGAGCCCCTGGACTTGAAAAGTAGTACCACTTATCCACGTTGCCACCAAAAGCTTCATAGATCCAAGCACCCCAGTTAGCAAAGACACCGGATACACCCCAAGGATTACCGGTTGTTGCCAACGTAACAATCTGAAACAATGACAGTAATACAGCACCAGTCAAGTATGGCCAAGCAATTCGGAGCCATTTTTTATAAAAATCATTTTCACTTATTTTGACCATCGTATCTTTGAATTGACTCACAATAGACCTCCTAATAGGATATGGAAAGTTGCATTATATCCCTATTTTACTTTTTCAATGATTACTTCCCATTCACCATCGTCAATTTCTTCTACTTCGACATTATGTCCGTCTTCACGTGCCCAGTCAGGTACGTTTTTCATAGCACAACTATGATCGATTTGTACAATTAAGATATCACCGATTTCTAATTCTTTAATTTTATTCTGCGCTTTTACCAATGGAATAGGGCAAGCCTCTCCAAAACAATCTAATATAACTTCTTTCATTTTAAAATCCTCCTATTTAGTGATTTGATTTAGCTTCTTGATATTTTTCTGCTGCTACATAGAGTAAGAATATAATGATGAGTTGTAATACAACGGCACCAAGCCATCCAAAATAGTCCGGTAGAAATATGGCTTTACCCTTAGATATAAAGTGGTATTTCCACCATCCAAAATCATGAGCACCCCATAAGGAGCCGAAGATAAAGAATATTAAGGACAAAAACTGCATTTGAAAACCTTCTCCAAAACGCATAAGTGTTCCGGAAGCACAACCACCAGCAATGACCATACCGATTCCAAAAAGAATAGCACCGGCAATGGTTGCAAAACTAATAGGGACCACATAGCTCATACCAGGAATGGGTAAACCGTTAATAAAGTACCCATATTTTATTGCGGTGAACCCAATGGTGGTAATAGCAAATGCAACTAGAACGGCTCTTGTAACGGTTGTACTGCCGGTTAGATAGGGGTCACGCATAGAAGCTGTAAAACAGAATCTTGAGCGTTGTAGAATATACCCAAAAGCAAGACCGGTTAACAATAACCAGAAGGTTCCATTATCACGTTGATCAAGAAACCATGATAAAGCACCTACAAGTACAATTAATACAATGGCATATGGTAATTGACTTTTTTTAGGTTTTCTTCTAGATGATCCTCTAGCAGAACGACCTGTGACCGTTTCGGTTTTTTCGGTATCACCCATGTCGATACACTCCTTTGTAAATGAATTAGAGAAAAAGATTAATAAAATATTAACAAACATTTATTTAACATCACATGTACAATTCCCATAATCATTCTATCATAAAGATGGATATACTTTATACTCACAATACTTATATAGCATAAGAATTACTTATGGCAAAATAGGGATAAATCCTTTTTTTGATGATGACAACTATTTAACAAAGGTGTATAGTGATATAGAGTAAGCTAAAAAGGAGGTAGGATTTATGCAACTGGATGCATTAAAGTATTTTTTATATGTCGTAGAAGATAGAAGTATCTCTAAAGCGGCTAAAAAAGCACATATATCTCAATCTGCATTAAGTCAGATGATACATAAATTAGAAGAAGACTTAGGTTATGAGTTATTAAACCGTAGCAATAGAGGCGTGACACTAACGCCTATGGGTGAAATCGTTATAAAATATGCCAATAATATCATAAAAAACTTTGACAAAATGATGGTGGATTTAAGTAATCACCAAAAACAACAGAGTAAAATAACAGTCACCGGAACATGGTCCCTTGTGGCTTATTCTCTACCATGTATGATCTACAATGTAAAAAAGAGATTTCCTGAAGTTGAGTTTGACTTGGTCGCAAAAAACTTAGATGAGATTCTATCAGACATCAAAAATGACCTGTCAGACTTGGGGTTTATAGACGTGTATATGGAAGAAGAAGATAATCTTATGTATTACAACATGGGCAAAGAAAAAGTTGTATTAATTGCAAAAAGCGATTATAAGATACCGGATAAGATTACACTTAGTGAGTTGGTGGATGTTGAATTAATCATGTGCACCATCAACAAAAAGACTTGCGAAAATATTGACATATCCCTTAAGCCACTCCATAAAAAGCTGGATAACTTGAACATTATGTTTAAAGCAGACTCATTAACAGCCGTCAAATCATCTATTCTAAATGGTTTTGGCGTCGCTTTTGTTCCCTATGAATCTATAAAGTATGAGTTGTATGAAGAAGCAATCAAGCTGATAGAAGTAGAAGGTCTTAATCTGGATTATGATATATATATGGTGAGTAAGAAAACAAAAGAACTATCCGAAGTGGTTCGTGCATCAAGAGAATATCTGATAGAAGAAGGTAGAAAAAGTTTTTGTTAAGTGGAAGATTATAGCTTGGTTAGGGTGATTTCGTAAACACCATTAATAGGCTCATCAACAGAGATAGAACAAGGTCTATGGGCAAAATATTCTTCAATGGAATCAACAGTACAGCTATGATCAGACACCAACATGAAGCTTTCACCAATTGCCAATTGGTCGAAGCTTTTACGTGCTTTAAGTAATGGAATGGGACAAAAATCACCAAAACAATTTACTTTTTCCATCCAAATCTCCTTTGTTAACCATACTACGGTTGAAAGGTCAAAACTAAGTTTCTATAATAACAACTGTAGCTTTAAGCTGCAAAAAAGTCAAGTGATTGAGGTTCCTATGATTGAATATAAGAAGCCGTATTTATTAGACCAATCCTTGAGATATGTAGAAGACGCCATGCGTTGTTCTAATGGATCAGGAGATGGGAGATATACAGAAGAATGTGAGACATGGATTAAGAACAAGTTAGGTGTGGAACATGTTACTATGACCACATCTTGTTCCCATGCTTTAGAATTAGCTCTACATGTTATAGAACTAGGTCAAGAAGATGAAGTTATATTACCCTCCTATACATATCCTTCCACAGCAAATGCCGTGTTACTGGCTGGCGGAAAAGTTGTTTTTTCACAAGTAGAGCCGAAACATCTAACCTTGGATCCTGCAAAATTGGAAGCCAAGATTACTTCAAAAACAAAGGCCATCATTGTGGTCCACTATGGTGGAATTTGTTGTAAGATGGATGAAATTATGTTCATAGCCAAAAAGCATCATTTGGTGGTCATAGAAGATGGCGCTCAAAGTTTTTTGAGTAAATACAAAGGCCGTTATGCCGGTACACTTGGAGATTTTGCCTGTTTGAGCTTTCATGGTACTAAGGATGTGGTTGCTGGAGAAGGCGGAGCACTATTATTTCATGATGATAGATATGCTGCAAAGGTTACTATGTTTAGACAAAAAGGTACCAATCAGACAGCCTATAAAAAAGGTCTGGTTGACTTCTATGAATGGAAAACAAAAGGTTCCAGCTATGGCCCATCTGACATACTTATGGCTATGCTGTTAGGGCAATTGGAACTCAGTCAAGAAATCATAGAATGTAACAAAAAAACCTTTGAGAACTATGAAAACCATTTTAAGAATAAAAAGTATGAAGGACTAGAAAGCTACAGTAGGCAATCGAACTATGGAAGCCATAATGGTCATTTATTCTATCTCATATTCAAAGAAGTAGAACAAGCTTCTGCCTTTATAACCTATATGGATAAAGAAAAGATTCAAGTATTAACCCATTATATACCTCTTTGCGAAAGTGAAATGGGAAAGAAACTCGTAGGAGAATCACTGGGATATGACATTGAGAAAGATCTGGGTAAAAGGTTGGTAAGGCTGCCTCTTCACCCTGTACTGACTGAAAAACAACAAGCATATATATTGCATCATACGGACTCATTTTTTAGGAGGTTAATATGATTTCTATTGTTATACCGACATATAATCGAGCAGGTCATTTGAAAAATCTATATTTCAAACTGGATGAGGCAATGATTCATATGGGTGAAAGCTATGAGTTAATATTAGTAGACGATGCCAGCAAGGATGACACAGCGGAAGTGATTAGAGAAATCTGTAAAATGAGCCGGCAGGTAAAGGGCGTTATTTTGACGTATAATGTTGGACAACAAAATGCAACCCTTGCCGGCATTCGTCATGCTTCACATGAAGTCGTTGTAACCCTGGATGATGATTTGAAATATGACCCGGCGACCATTAATCAGTTACTTGACGTCTATAATCAAGGTTATGATGTTGTATATGGCATAGTAAAAGAAGTGAAAAGGAAAAAAATCAGAAGGCTTGGAACGGCAGTAAAGGAAATGTTGCTCTTTCTACTTTGCAAAAAACCAAAAGAGGTTCAACTGACCAGTTACAAAGTTATGGGCGGATCAATACTGGATCATATCCGTAGCGACGCGCATGAAAAAGTCTACCTGTCAGCCCGATTATTACAGAAAACAAATAATATCATAAACGTTGAGGTAGCATCTAATAAAGAACATCTAGCAACCACCTATAGTCTTCGTCAACTGATTCGCTTGACCTTTACTATAGTAAAATATTATGGACCTAAGTTGACTCATCAGAATCATCAAAAAGATATGAATAAAAGAACACAGTACGTCATTAAGGAGCTTGTTTAAATGAAATTAATGTGTCTTGGCGCCTCTAGGGCTCAGCTAAGTTGTATAAAAAAAGCAAAAGAGATGGGTATCTCTGTTATTACTTGTGATTATCTTGAAAATGCTGTCGGTCATGATAGCAGCGACTTATCCGTATATGTGAGTACCTTTGATTATAAGAATGTGCTTAAGGCAGCAAGGATTCAGGCCATAGACGGTATCATGACCATGGGAACAGATCAACCGGTATATACAGCAGCATACGTGGCAGAACATCTGGGCTTACCGACTATGATTTCTGAAGAAACAGCCTTTTCAGTAACCAATAAGATTAAAATGAAACAGATTTTTCTTGATTCGAAGATACCAACAGTTGATTATAGAATCTATGAAAAAGGTATACATGAAGATGATTTAGATGATTTGCCCTATCCTGTAGTGGTTAAGCCCATTGATTCTCAAGGTCAAAGAGGCATCTATTATCTAGAAAGTAAAAATGCGGTTATAGAGTATTATGAAAATGTTGTTCAACATAGCAGAGATCGTAGAATTCTTGTTGAAACTTACTACGAACATGATGAGATCACGGTTAGTGGATGGGTTCAAGACGATAATCTAACAGTTCTATCCATAACAGATCGTGTAACCTTTAAAGATAAAGAGCGAATTGGTATTTGCCTATCTCATGAATTTCCTTCAAAACATATGTTTACCCATGGCGATAGAATTATAGAATTATCGTCCCACATCGTAAAAGCTTTTAATATCCATAACGGCCCGATTTATTTTCAACTGATGCTTGGAGCGAAAGGTCTATATGTTAATGAAATAGCTTGTCGCATCGGTGGTGCCTATGAAGGCAGCTTTATTCCTCACATTACCAAATTTGACATTGTGAAGGCACAGATTGAGCAATCATTAAATCAATCATTAAATCAATCATTAAATCAAGATAAAGTGGATATCAAGCCATTGAATTATCAAGTTTTAGAGAATAAAGCATTTTTATCCGTACAATTATTTTTCTGCAAACCATGTATAATTCACCATATGCCTTCAGAAAAAGAGATTATGGAATTGGAAGGCGTCCTTGAAGTGGGTTTTAATTATAAGACTGGGGATCAGGTTCAACCTATAGAAAATGCAACAGCAAGAATCGGCTATGTGATTGTAGAAGGTCCGTCTAAAAAGGAACTGGAAAAACGTTTGATAAAACTATATGAAAAACTGACGATTCTTGATGAACATGGGGTGAATCAAATCATCCATAGAAAAATAAAGGGATAAGAATACAGGAATAACAATGAAGGGGTAGTCTAATGAAAAAATTAATGGTTATCATTTTAAGCATTATTATGGGGTTGAGTGGTTGTAATCATCAAACATCGGATGAAATTGTTATTGCAGAGCAATATGGATTGGCATATGCGCCGCTTCAAATCATGAAAGTAAAAGGTTTCCTAGAAGATGAATTAAAAGGTGATACAGTTGTAAAATGGGTTAAGTTAGCAAATACTGCAGCCATTAGAGAGGCCATGCTTTCAGATCAACTGGATGTTGGGTTTATGGGTATTCCGCCATTCCTAATAGGTGTTGATCAGGAGATGCCATGGAAGATAATGACAGGCTTATCACAGAGTCCTGTTGGCTTAATAACGGATCATCCCTCCATCAATAATCTAGAAGACCTCATTTATAAAGGTCAGATAGCACTACCGCAACCTGGTAGCATTCAACATATATTATTGGCTATGGCCTTAAAAGATCAAATAGGGGAAAGTGATCTACTGGATCAACAATTGATTGCTATGAACCATCCGGAAGGTTATCAAGCACTAATAGGCGAGACCCAAGTCATTGCACAATTTACCACACCACCTTATTTATTTGATGGCTTAAAGACAAACGGTATTCATATGATACTCAGTGGTGAAGAAGCAATGGGAGCACCCTTTACCTTTATCGTAGGGGTTTGCCAAGAAAATTTTTATGAAGAAGAAGCATCCTATAAAAGCTTTCTTAGAGCATTAGACCGCGCCTATATATTTATGGAGGATGAGAAAAGTGAGACTTTAGCCATTCTTTCAGAAAGTTACGGTTTGGAGGAAGATATTCTAGAAAGCTATCTGTATGAAATGGATATGGTATATGACAGAGAAGTGTTAGGTGTGGAGCGCTTCATAGCTTTTATGAGGGAAGAAGGGTATATAAGTAAAGATATAAGACAGGATGATGTGTTATGGGATTGAAGAAGCCATTAGATAAAGTTAATCAGCATATGTTAAAAGGTTTGTGGGTCATTATTGGATTGGTCTTATGGGAAGTGATTGTAAGGCTTCAATGGGTGAACCCATTACTTATGCCTTCTCTTACAAAGATAATAAAAAAGCTACTTGGTGAGATTATTCATGGAAGCCTATTATTACAGGCGTTTCAGTCTGTTATGTTGATATTCTTAGCTTTACTTTTAGGTCTAGTGATTGCATTGATTATGGCATACTTGGATTATTTCAGTGAAATATATAGAAGTCTTTTTGAATGGCTGGCTTCCGCATTAAATCCGCTACCGGGAGTAGCCTTGTTGCCCATCGTTATTATGTGGACCGGTGTAGGGCTTAAAGCAGTATTTGCCATTATTATGCATGGTGTGGTATGGTCTCTGTATTTGAATATTAAAACCGGCTTCAATGAAGTAGACGATGCTTATATTGAGGTGGCGAAAAACCATGGTGCGAGTCATTGGCAGATGTTTCATTATGTTTTATTACCCAATAGCATTCAAGCAACGATAACAGGACTGCGAATAGGGTGGTCGAGAGGTTGGCGTGCACTCATTAGTGCAGAAATGATTTTTGGTGCCATCAGTACCATAGGTGGAATTGGTTGGTATTTGTACGAAAGAAGATCTTTTATGGACAGTGCCGGTATGTATGCCGGTGTTGTATTGGTCGTATTAATTGGGCTTTTGGTGGAACAATTTATTTTTGATCGGTGGCTGGTAAATCTATATGATAAACAATGACCTTCCAAGGATAGTCACCCATATACCGTATAATTCTAGTACCATAATAAGCATCTTCAAAAGTATGTAGGGGTGTACCGTAATTTGACAAAATCTCTTCAAGTTCATGGTAATACCCTTCATCCGAGCCATAGAGGATCTGCCACTGTGGATTGCGGTGAATATAATCATAAGATTCATAATAAATGATGGTATCGATGTTTCGATCTCTTATATAAGTTTCCAGAGACAGGTCTTCTAAATAGGCAAGATTCCTAATATCATAGAAAACATAATCCTTAAAAACAAAGCCGCTACTTAGATTACCCAGAATGATAGCCTCTTTCGGAAGATGGTTCTGGAGTTCTTTTTCGTAGCGGTTATAGTCCGCTAACTTAACACTATCAAATTCATGGACATTCATGGATATATTTATAATGATAAGAACTAGAATAATCCCATAAGACCAACGCGGCTTAATAAACGCCGAAGACATAAGTTCAAACAGCAGAATGCTTAGGGGGAACATAACAAAAAGTATGGAGGTTGGGTTATAACGACCGATGATGAAAAGACTAAGTAGAAACCCAAGGGTCATAGTAAGACCGTCTCTATAGTATGTAACAGTGCTTTTTTGAGGATACTTATAGGAGGTTATTAATAGGATGATGGATATGAAGATAACGACACTGCCTAGAATGAGTAAATACCTTAGATCAGGAAGATAGTAAGTGCCACTATTTTGGGTATATAGTTTGAGGAAGAATTCTATAAAATGTTTAAATCTTATAAAAGGGTCAGCATTAACACCTAAAGTGGCCCCAAAGTTCCAGTAGTCCTTAAAAAAATCAGGATTCCCAATCAGGCTTATTAAGGTATATAAAATGGCAAAGAAAGATAGAATGAAACCATAGAGGACCACCAAACGGTACTTAATAACATGAAAGATACCATCAGATAGAATTATAGGAAAGAGCATAACAGCGACAATAAAAGCGTTGGGGTGTATGCCAATACTTATGCCGGATAGGATCCCTACAACCCATATTTTTGTAACAGGTGTAAGCTTAGAAGTCCTATACAACACATACAACAAGGTTAATATAGCAAAAAGGATAATTTCCTGTCTTGCAAAGTGACTGGCATAAATAAATTGAATGTTCAAAGAGAAAAAGATGAGACATAAAGTATTCATAATAGGGCTAGTAAAGCGACGGTGTAAGTAGATATGCATCATAATCAAAATCAGAGTACCGGCTAAGAGACTGATGAAGCGAACACTAAAAAGGTCATAACCGAAAAAATGAATAAAAGGTATCTGAACGAGATGAAATAGACTTTTAATGGCATGGGCTTGTCGTGGCATAAGATCAAAAAAAGGTTCAGTTACAAAAATGGACCGAGCTTTCATATAGGTCATAGACAAACCGGCTAACCATGTTTCATCAGAATGAACCAATGGATAGATCGTTAGAGTACTCAAATGGAATAAAAAGAAAGAAGCTATATAAAAATAGGAGAACAAACGAGAATATTTTTGTGTTGTCATGGTAGATACCCTTTCAGCATAAGTTGATTTTTCACTTCGATTATATCACAGGACTACCTTCTTAGCTCCTAAATAATAGCCATCATAATTTCCGATAAAGCATTCGAATTACTTATAACATAAAATCTAAGGAATGATTTATAATAATAAACAGAGTGAAAGAACGTTGATGTATAATTCCCAAGATTGTATAATAATTAACAATCTTTCATTTAATAGGAGGTAAGGTTATGACAATCACCGCAAGAAGACTGATTGCAATCGTAGGAACCTTCATTTTGATGATGTCTTTTGTAGGATGTAATAAGACATCTTATGATCAAAATGAAAACATTATTGAGGCCAACCTTTTAAAGGAAAGGCTTTCAGATGTGGAGACCATTGTAATTGATGCCAGGAGTCAAGAAGATTATGAGAAGGGCCATATGGTTGGAGCAATTCATCTGGCACCGGAAGCATTAACAGTGTCAGAACCGGTACCCGGTTTGATTGCACCTCTAGAAACTGTTGAAGCGGTTCTAAGTTCAAAAGGCATTAAAAATGATTCAAAGATTTATATCTATGATAACAAGGAAGGCATCTATGCAGCAAGACTTTGGTGGGTGTTAAAAATTCACGGTCATCAAGATGTAAAAGTTATCAACAACGGTGAAAAAGCTATAGTACAAAATGGTTTTGAGTTAACATTGGATGTACCGGAAATCACACCAAGTACGTATCAAGCAGCACCAATGGATGAAAGCATGATTGCTACGATGGAAGATGTGCTTCGTGTCGTAGAAGGCGAATCAGAGGGTGTCATTATTGATACAAGAAGCATGGCAGAATATGATGAAGGTGCCGTTCCGGGTGCGATATTATTTCCTCATACAAAGAACCTCTATACAGACGGAAGTTTCAAGTCTCCAAGAGATGTTTATCTAGATTATAATGATCTTGGTATTAAAAGAGAGGATGCTGTTATTGTATATTGTAAATCTTCTGTACGAGCGACACAGACAGCACTATTGCTTAAAGAGGCTGGTTTTACAGATGTTAAAGTCTACGATGGTGCATGGCTAGAATGGTCAACAAAAGACACGCCTAAGACAGAGAAAAGTGAAGAAGTAGTTCCATCAACACAAGATGCATCATAATTTTACAACAAAAATATTATATAAAAAGTGGAGGTTATTATGAAAGTATTGAACAAATTAATAATGATGTTATTGGTATTGGCTATGGTTGTTAGTTTAGGTGCCTGCGGTGCGAAAACAGAAGAAGCAGAGACAATGGATCTAACACCGGATGCGACAGTCGAAACAGAAGTGGCAGAAGTTGAAACAGATGACGCTGCAGTAGAAACAGAAGAAGTTGAGAGTACAACAAGTATAGATGAAATCGCCATAGCATATTTTGAGAATATGCCTGAGCACATCTACAAAATTGATCAAAAAGAAATGGTTGAACGTGTTGTAGCCGGTGATGAAATGGTTATCGTAGATATTCGTTCAGCAGCTGATTACGAAGCAGGTCATTTGAAAGGTGCTGTTAATGTGCCTTGGGGACCAGCTATAGGCGAACAATTAACTATGATTCCTCAAGATAAAGAAGTCATGATTTATTGTTATACAGGCCAAACAGCAGGACAAGCGGTTATGACATTAAATGCAGCCGGTATCAATGCAAGAAGTGTTAATCTTGGTTGGAATCTTGGGTTATCAAAAGTTGAAGGCATTGAAGGCGTTACAGAAACAGATGTTAATACTTTTGGAAGTGAAACTTACGAGGTTGATCCAGTTGTTGAAGAAGCGATTAAAGCTTATTACAACGGACTTGCTGATGTAGCAGACAGTGTATTTAAGAATTATAAGATTTCTGAAGCGGATTTGGCAGCTATGATAGAAAACGAAGAAGATTTTTACCTTATTTCTAACAGAAGTGCGGAAGATTTTGCAAAAGGTCATATTCAAGGAGCTGTGAATATTCCTTTTAATAAAGAATTAATGAGTAACATCAGTGATGTTCCTAAAGATAAGAAAATAGTTGTATATTGCTATTCTGGCCAAACAGCTGGTCAAACAACGGCAGCTATGAGACTTATGGGTTATGATATTGTATCACTTAATGGTGGTGCAGGTGTTGCGGCTAATCCTGATATGGGTTGGATTAACAAAGGTTATGCGTTAGTCACAGAATAAAGAGTAACGATAATAGAATACAAAAAGCTCCTACTTATAAAAGTGGGAGCTTTTTTTGACTTATTATACCTTAATCATACAAGATTATAGGTTCAAAACTAAGTTTCACTAATTCACATACTGACCATTCATTAAATAAATAAGTTGTGGTTGGATTCTTCTGTAGCGCCAAGATAAGCCGCCACACCACCATATTCTACACCATCAATTAACTCTTCTGCTTTAATACCCATGATGTCCATGGACATGGTACAAGCAACAAACTTGACACCGGAAGCCATGGCTGAAGCGATAAGTTCATCCATTGTATTAACATTTTTGGAAGACATAACATGGTGCATAAGGGAAGTGCCGAGACCACCCATATTCATCTTGCTAAGCTTTAGTTTACTTGTGCCTCTAGGCATCATTTTGCCAAACATGGTATCGATAAGTGATTTCTTAACCTGTACCTTGTCATGCTTTCTAAGAATATTGAGGCCCCAGAAAGTAAAGAATAATGTAACATCTTTTCCCATTGCTGCCGCTCCATTGGCGATGATCATAGAAGCCAAAGCCTTGTCAAGGTCGCCACTGAAGATGACCATAGTACTGCCGTTTCCACCAGATGAACCTGATTTGTTTAATTTCATACCGCCTTTTGCCACATAAGCGACATAGACTTTATCTTCTTTATCAGATTTTATAAATGTATTACCTGTTTTTTTACACCAAGCTTTTGCATCAACGACAAAACCCGGATCGGTAGCTGTAACCTTAAGTATATCCCCGTCTGTGAGTCCGGTGATTGTTTGATTCAGCTTCATGATAGGGCCGGGGCATTGAAGTCCACATGCATCCAAGAGGATTGCGTCACTTAGCTTAGAACTGGTGATGGTTGTATTGATATTTTTTTCGGGTGCACCATCATCATTTAGGTTTTGGTCTTTAAAGTCAATGACACAATTAGGATTGGTGTAATCTTTACCAAAATATTTGTAGAGATTATAACCACCGATTAAGTTCTTAACCGTATAACCGGCTTGTTGAAGAATCCTAGAAGCAAGGTAACCACGAATACCAACAGCACAGTATACGACGATGGTTTTATCTTTTGAAAGTGTATGCATTTGGTCCCGTAGATCATTAATTGGAATATGTAGGGCACCATCAATGATACCTAGTTCAACTTCAATGTCTTCACGTACATCTAATAAGATATTTTGACTCGGGTCAAGTTTGTCAATATCCCGCCATAAGTAAACATCCTGATCTTTATTGAGTATGTTCTCAGCCGCATAGCCAATCATATTGACAGGATCTTTTGCAGAAGAGTAAGGTGGTGCATAAGCAAGTTCAAGCCTTTGTAAGTCATAGACAGTAGCGCCAAAACGCATAACACTGGCGATAACATCGATGCGTTTCTCAATGCCGTCAACCCCAACATTTTGTGCACCTAATATTTTACCGTCTAAGTCAAAGATTACTTTTAGGGTCATAGGAAAACTACCGGGATAATAGCCGGCGTGAGACTTGGGTTGGATGACGGTCATCATGTAATCACTACCGTATTTTTTTCCGGCACTTATAAGTGACTTTTCATTAATACCGGTTGTCGCTACAGTTAAATCAAATATTTTGGCCACACTGGTACCTTGACTACCTTCATAAATGGAATCACGACCACATATGTTATCTGCAACAATACGACCTTGTTTATTAGCAGGTCCGGCCAGAGGAATCATGGTCTTAGAATTGGTAACATAATCGTCTACTTCAATAACATCACCTAAAGCATAAATGGATGGAACAGAAGTACGAAGATGTTGATCGACGACAATACCACCTCTTGCATTGACTTCTAAGCCGGCTGCTTTGGCGAGTTCACTATTTGGGGAGATACCAATACTTAGGATAACCATATCCGCATCAATCTTAGTACCATCTTGTAGGGAAACAGTTGTAACACCTTTGTCGTAGTGGAAGTCTTTAACACCATTTTTTAAGTACAGATGCACACCCATGGAAGATAAATGGCTATGCACCAATTGAGCCAACTCAAAGTCCAGTGGTGCCATGACCTGATCGGCCATCTCCACAAGGGTAACTTCAATACCAAGATCATGAAGATTCTCAACCATTTCTATACCAATGAAGCCACCGCCTATGACAGTCGCTTTCTTAATACCATGCTCCGTTACATAAGATTTGATTCTATCGGTATCCGGTATATTCCATAGTGAAAAGATATTGTTACTTTTAATACCGGGAATAGGCGGCTTTATAGGTGTTGAACCGGTGGAAAGTACCAATTCATCATAAGATTCCTCATATTTTGTCGAGGTCTTGATATCCAAAACGGTTACGGTTTTTCTTGCAGGATCAATAGCGATGACTTCGTTTTCTGTACGGATGTCGATGTTAAATCGTGTTTGCATAGCCTCAGGTGTTTGTACCATGAGATCATCCCGGTCTTTTATGGTGCCACCGATATAGTAGGGTAAACCACAATTGGCATAGGAGATATAAGCACCTCTCTCAAAAATAATGATTTGTACATTTTCATCTAAGCGTCTGAGTCGCGCAGCTGTTGTTGCACCGCCGGCTACACCGCCAACAATTAAAACTTTCTTATCCATAAATAACCTCTTTCTTTGATTGATAAATATTTAACCAATAAGCATAAATTTATTAAATCATATATTCTGATAATATGATATATCAAACAAATTTTTTTGTCAAGAATTTTATTTTGACATATGAACGCTATTAGTAAATGCGTCCCTTAATACAAAGTGGCTTTAAACCATAAGTTTTTTTCTTTATTGTAGGCATCCTGACTATCACTGGCATGGATTAAGTTCATACTAGGCATATTTTGATCTAAGACAGGAATCCCATAGTCATGTCGGATGGTACCCGGTTTAGCACGATCGGGACGATAGTGGCCAATGAGCTCTCTTGCGATGGTGATGCCATCATCAGAATCATGGCCTAAAATCATAGGTATGGTAGGCTTACCAACAAAGGCAATTTTAAGCCAGTCCTTAAAGCCTTCGCCTTCTCTAAGAATTACTTCTTTATAATGCTCTTTGATCAATCTGTAATCTACAACACGATAATGAATATGCTCAATCTTGAATCCGGCTTTTAGAAACCGTCCGGTAATCTGATCGACTAGACCTCTTTCAAGTGCATCCGGTTTTAGAATGATAAATGTTTTTGAACTCATCTTGAAGCCTCCTAATTTTGTGTATGTGTTTTTTTAATTGTAACACTAATGGGCGTTTATTCAAAGACCTGTGAAATCTTTTTATGATATCAGAAGATACTTCATATATGGGATGCTTTAAGAGCTAAAAGCTAGATATAACTTGACTTTTAGCCGTTATTATAATAAAATAGCATGGACATGAAAATGAAAAATGACATGCAATAACTCGTATAATTCAGCAATATGGGCTGAAAGTTTCTACAAACTACCGTAAATAGTTATAGCTATGAGTTCCTAAATGATACAAGAGTATCGCTTATTTCTGGCACTCGCCAAAAGAGATGATATCTGTTGTGGTATTTATTGAACTCTGCTTATGCAGAGTTTTTGTTGTTTTAAGGGAAGGTCTACTTTAGCCCTAATTATAAGAATGTTTCATTTTATGGTCACCAGTATAGAAATATATCAGAGCAGGAGAATAAAATGGACTTACTTAAACAACGTATTATAGAAGAAGGTAGAACCATAGGAGAAGAGATTATTAAAGTCGATTCCTTTCTGAATCATCAGATTGATGTAGGGCTATTCGTAGAAATGGGCAAAGAGTTTAGAAGGCTATTTGATAGTAAAAAAATCACAAAACTTCTAACCATAGAAGCATCCGGCATAGCCATTGCCTCCATTGCAGCCTTGGAATTTGGTGTTCCTGTTGTATTTGCTAAAAAAGCACAGTCCAGAAATCTGGATAAGGAAATCTACACAAGTAAAGTCTATTCATTTACGAAACAGATCACCTATGATGTTATGGTTTCAAAAAAATACTTATCCAGTGATGATCATGTACTTATATTAGATGATTTTCTAGCAAATGGTAAGGCGGCTCTTGGTTTAATTGACATTGCAAGACAAGCAGGGGCAACTGTTGAAGGTGTTGGTATTGTCATTGAAAAAGGCTTTCAATCCGGCGGAAAATTATTAAGAGAACAAGGCATTAAAGTTGAATCCTTAGCCATCATTGACCGTATTAAAGACGGAAAAGTTACTTTTTTGAATTAAAGACTAGAAAAGTATGAAAAACCCAATGCATAAGGATGGCCATAAACATAAACCATCTTATTGTATACATATAGTACAAGTATTAGAAAAGGAGGTAGGCATAAAATATTTATTTAGTGGTAACAGTTTTAGGGGGCATTAAAAAAACAGAAAGCATATTATTTAATAGGAGGAAAAAAATGAAAAAAATATTAGCATTACTTATGGTATTCACACTGATTTTGTCACTTGCTGCATGTGGAAAAACACCAACTGAGGAAACTTATGGTGAGACAGAAGCAACAACAGAAACAGAAACAGAAGCTACAGAGGGCACGGACACAGAAGCAGAAATGACTGAAGACGTTACGGTTGGTTTTATCTATGTTGGACCAATTGGCGATGGTGGATGGACATATGCTCATGATCAAGGACGTTTGTATTTAGAAGAGCAGTTGGGTGTAAAAACGATCTACAAAGAATCTGTTCCTGAAACTCAAGATGTTGAACAAGAAATGCGTAACATGATTGACCAAGGTGCAACGGTTATATTTGCAACCAGTTTTGGTTATATGGATTTTATGGAAAAAGTTTCTGCTGAATTCCCGGAAGTTGCATTTTTACACTGTTCAGGTTATAAAACAACAGACAATATGGCAAATTACTTTGGAAGAATCTATCAAGCAAGATACTTATCCGGTATTGTTGCAGGTATGAAAACTGAAACCAATAAAATTGGCTATGTAGCAGCTTTCCCAATTCCTGAAGTTATTCGTGGTATCAACGCATTCACACTTGGTGCTCAGTCTATTAATCCGGATGTTGAAGTAGAAGTTGTTTGGACATCCACATGGTATGATCCAGCAAAAGAAAAAGAAGCGGCTATTGCAGCACTTGATAATGGTGCAGATGTCATTGCTCAACATCAAGATACAGCAGGTCCACAACAAGCGGCTGAAGAGCGCGGATTATGGTCTGTTGGTTACAACACAGACATGAGTGCAATGGCACCAAAAGCATATATGACAGCTCCTGTTTGGAACTGGGGACCTTATTATGTAGAGCAAGTTCAAGCAGTTATTGATGGTACTTTCGCTTCTCACGCTTACTGGGGTGGTATGGAAGACGGTATCGTAGCACTTGCGCCATTAACTGAGAATGCACCGGAAGGCGCTCAGGAAGCAGTTGACGCTGCAACCGCTCAAATCCTTGACGGATCTGAACTTGTATTTGATGGTCCTTTGACCAATCAAGCTGGCGAAGTAGTCGTTGCTGAAGGCGCCGCTATGACAGATGGCGAGATGCTAAACATGATGTGGTTTGTTGAAGGCGTTATTGGTAATATAGAATAAAATATAAAGTCATTAAAGGAGTTTGCCATGAAGGATCAAGTTTTTGTGAAAATGGAAAACATATGCAAAACCTTTGGTACAGTTAAGGCAAATGATCATATTAATTTTGAAGTGAATAAAGGTGAGATACATGCGCTACTCGGTGAGAATGGCGCAGGTAAAAGCACATTAATGAACATGCTGTCAGGTATATATAAGCCTGACAGCGGTTCTATTTATATTCACAACATGCCTACAAAAATCGGTAGTCCAAAAGAATCCATCGAAAAAGGCATTGGTATGATTCATCAGCATTATAAACTGGTAGAGGTTCAAACAGCAAAAGAGAATGTTATTATGGGCCAAAAAGGGTCCTTTTTTTTACATCGCAAGAAATTGTCAAAAGATCTTAAAGAAATCATTGATCAATTCGGTTTGACGGTCAATCCGGATCAGAAGATCTACGACATGTCCATTGGTGAAAAGCAAGCTGTTGAGATCTTGAAAGTACTCTATAGAGGTGCAGACATATTAATCATGGATGAACCGACTGCGGTATTGACACCCCAAGAAACAAGGAAACTCTTTGCAATCATGAGAAACATGGCAAAAGAAGGTTGTGCAATCATCATTATAACCCACAAGCTGAATGAAGTAATGGAAATCTCTGATAAAGTTACAGTCCTTAGAAAAGGTACCACTGTTGGAACACTGATCACAAAAGAGACAACGCCTAGGGCACTTACAGACTTAATGGTTGGAAAGTCTGTCAATCTCTCCATAGAACGACCAATGATAGACAGAGGTAATCGATTACTCAAGGTGGACAAATTAAACGCCGTAGATCTGGAACATGTAAAGGTACTAAAAGATATATCTTTTGAGCTTTATGAAGGTGAGATACTTGGGGTTGCCGGCGTATCCGGTAGTGGACAGAAGGAATTATGTGAAACGATTGCCGGTCTGTATCCTGTAAAGTCCGGTGAGATTATTTATAAAGATGAGAGTCTTATTGGCAAATCCCCAAGAAGCATTATCAAAAAGGGTATAAGTATGAGTTTTATACCGGAAGATCGCTTGGGTATGGGACTGGTTGCCTCAATGGATATGGTGGATAATTATCTTCTAAAAGAACATCATAATCAAAAAGGTATCTTCATTAAGAGAAAGCCTATAGAAGAAATATGTAAAAAAATGATAGACACCTTAGAAATAAAAACCCCAGGGGTTCACCATCCGGTAAAACAATTGTCCGGTGGTAATATTCAGAAAGTCCTAATAGGTCGTGAAATTGATACCAATCCGAACGTTCTAATCACAGCTTATGCGGTACGAGGTTTAGATATTGGCGCAACCCATACCATATATGATCTGGTCAATGAACAAAAGAAGAAGAACGTTGGTGTCTTATTTATTGGTGAGGATCTGGATGTTCTACTTGAACTGTGTGATCGAATCATGGTCATTTGCCAAGGTGAAGTAACAGGTATCGTATATGCTAATCAGACCACAAGAGAAGAAGTTGGACTAATGATGGCTGGAGAGCGTATTGAAGGGATGGTGATGGCACAATGAGAATGATAAAAAGAACAGATATGACAGGTAAAAAAGCAGCTATCATACGCATTGTCTCAATTATAGCGGCGTTCCTATTCACTTCAGTTTTCATTAGTGCACTTGGTCATAGTCCTATAAATGTATATTTTTCTATGGTAGAAGGGGCATTTGGCTCAGCTCATAGAATACGAGATACCTTTACCATTACCATACCACTGGTTGTGACTTCCATTGGTATCATGATAGCTTTTAAAATGAAGTTCTGGAATATCGGGGCTGAGGGTCAGATTATCGTAGGGGCTCTGGCTGCCAGTTATTTGGCGCTTCATTATAACCATCTGCCTAAGATGATCTTGCTACCGGCTATGTTTCTGGCTGGTTTTGTAGGCGGTGGCTTATGGGCACTTATTCCTGCATTTTTTAAAGTCCAATTCGGTACGAATGAGACGATTTTTACTTTAATGATGAACTATGTTGCCTTAAAATGGGTGACCTATCTTCAATATGGTCCATGGAAAGATCCCGGCTCATTAGGTTTTCCCAAGATTGCTAACTTTACCGATGCTGCAATCATGCCTAAGCTTTTTGGCGTGCATGTCGGATGGATCATTGCTATTATTCTAGTTATAATTATTACCATCATGATGAATTACTCAAAAGCTGGGTATGAGATCGCAGTGGTAGGAGAAAGCGTTGATACAGCAAAATACGCCGGTATGAATGTGAAAAAAGTTATCCTGTCGGCTTTATTCATTAGTGGTGGAATCGCAGGTATTGTTGGTATGATGCAAGCTTCAGCTGTGAATCAAACCTTGTCGACTCAAGTAGCGGCAGGATACGGTTACACGGCCATAATTACGGCATGGTTGTCTGGCCTTAAAGCTGCAATTATCATACCTGTATCCCTTCTTTTTGCGATTATGATCAAAGGTGGTAGCTTTATTCAAACAGCGTATCAGATTCCTCAATCAGCAGCGGGTATACTACAGAGTGTTATTTTGTTCTTTGTCATCGGTAGTGAGTTTTTTATACAGTATAAGTTGGTAAGAAATTCCATTACAGAAAAGGAGGTGGCTTAAATGACATCCTTTTTATTCGCTATGATTATTGCAGGCACACCTTTACTTTTTGCTACACTGGGCGAAATGCTTACTGAAAAATCAGGTAATTTGAACCTGGGTGTAGAAGGTATGATGCTTATTGGTGCCGTTGCAGGATTTGGAATGGGATTTTATACAGGCAATGGGCTCCTAGCCATAGCTGGAGCGGCTGTAGCAGGTGCACTTGGTGCGCTGATCTATGCTTTTCTTACCGTGAGCTTAAGGGCTAATCAAGTCGTATCAGGATTAGCATTAACCATTTTTGGAACGGGTATTTCCAGTTTTGTAGGCACACTATTTATAGGCCAAAAAATGCCGGAAAAAGTCATTGAATCTTTTACGAGAGTGAAAATACCTCTTCTTGGCGATTTACCTTTTATTGGACCTATCTTGTTTCGACATGATTATTTTGTATACATCGGCTATCTTATGGCCATCTGCCTGGGTGTGTATTTTTATAAGACCAGATTCGGTTTGAATTTGATCGCTATTAGTGAGAATCCAAGTGCAGCGGATGCTTCCGGTATTCATGTCAATCTCTATAAGTATATCCATATCTTATTTGGTGGTGCTCTTTGTGGGATGGCAGGTGCTTATTTATCGGTTGTGGATGTGCCTCAGTGGCAAGATAACATTACTGCAGGTCGAGGATGGATTGCCATTGCATTGGTTATATTTGTGAAGTGGAACCCCATAATGGCTCTATTTGGCGCTTATCTGTTTGGTGGGTTAAGTATTATAGGCTTTAGATTGCAGCATCTTAGTATTTCTCAGAATCTACTGGATGTTCTGCCATACGCAGTTACGATCATTGTATTGATTCTTAGTTCCATTAGAAAGTCCAAAGAAGATGCTCCGCCAAAAGGACTGGGTGTTCCATATTTTAGAGAAGATCGTTAAAGGAATTTGGATTGCATATTTATATAAGCTATGATATAGTACCAAGGTGAGTAAGCTAGACGGTCGCGCTTAGAGCAATCTAGGTGAGGAAAGTCCGAGCTCCATAGGGCAGGGTGCCAGTTAACGGCTGGTGGAGGCGACTCTAAGGATAGTGCAACAGAAATAAACCGCCATGTTTCATTACATGGTAAGGATGGAAAGGTGAGGTAAGAGCTCACCGCTTTCTTGGTAACAAGAGAGGCATATGTAAACCCCACTCGGTGCAAGACATTAAAGTGTGATGGCGGCCCGCTTAGCACTTGGTTAGTCGCTTGAGCTTATTGGTGACAATAAGACTAGACAGATGACCGTTCAAGACAGAACTCGGCTTATCGGCTTGCTCACTTCTAAAGAAGACTCTTTTAGGGTCTTTTTTTGATTTATAGTTAATAGGGGGTCCTATGAAAACCCTTCCACTGTGTATATGACAACGGCCTCCAGTTGGTGCATCCTACACCAAAAGTCGGCGGACAGCTCCTGCTGTCTTGCTTAAATCATACACACAGTTCCAGGAACTTCATAGTCGATGTTGGTATTAGAAAAGTCTTATGAAACCTTGGTTTTTATTCTATGAAACATAGAATATAGATGCTATAATTATTGTAGATGCGCCTGTTAACAATTAAACAGGGTAAGGGGGTAGATTTATGAATTGTAATGAATGTAATATGCCAATAGAAGAAGGCAACTTGTTTTGTAAAAATTGTGGCTCACCGGTTGTAACTGATCCTATAGTAAGCACAAGTAATAATAAGCATCAAGATATGCCGGATGATACAGCTGTGGTTATGAACGGGGAAGGTCTCATGAGATGGGCTTATGACATGAACATGTGGAAGAATCCTACCATACTCATAACGGTATGGAAAGTTATGATGTTAGGTGCTATGGCTCCGGCATTGCTCATGTTTTTCCTTACCTTAGAAGAGGGATTCATTGAGGCCGGTGCCATATTTTTCGAGGTTATTATTATTGTAGCTGTTATTCTGACAGCATTGATGTTACTTGCCTACCCACTGGTGGCTATTATGAATGGCGGCCGGTATTGTGTTGTCTTTGAAATGAATGGCATGGGTGTGAACCATATTCAACTGGATAAACAATTTAAGAAGAGTCAAGTCTTGGCTATGATCAGTGTTTTAGCTGGCGTAATGGCAGGTAATCCCCAGACGACAGGAGCAGGGCTTTTGGCCGGAACCAAACAAAGCACTTACAGTACTTTTTCCAAAGTAAAAACAATTGTAGTGAATAAACGACGACACGTCATTTATCTAAATCAGAACTTAATACATAATCAAATCTATAGTGAAGCGCAGGATTTTGATATGATATGTGAGTATATTTGTCAGCACTGTAAGGCAGCGAAGGTAACATATAAGAACTAAATAAATATAGAATTGCTATGCAAATGAAAAATCAAAGAATGAAGCAAAGAAAGAGAGAAAAAATGAAAGTAGAAATCAGTCAAAGCAACTATGATGAGATATTAAAAGACCAACAAGATGAGATAACGGCTCACCATCTATATACCAAGGTGGCGGGGACCATTAAGGACGATCATAATAGAAAGATTGTCGAACAAGTAGCACAAGACGAAAAAGCACATTATATGAAGCTGAAAGAAATAACAGGTAAAGAACTAAAACCAGAGAAAATAAAGATTGAGTGGCATTATTGGCTGACAAGGATTCTTGGTTTAACATTTGGCATTAAGCTTCTAGAGAAATCAGAAAGTAAAGCCATAGAGACTTATAAGACACTGAATGCTGAGTTAGCCTATCTAGATGATATTATAGAAGATGAAGAACGTCATGAAGACGAACTCATTGCCATGATAGATGAAGAAAGATTGAATTATATGGGATCCGTAGTTCTAGGACTTAATGATGCACTTGTAGAGCTTACAGGTGCACTTGCCGGTTATACATTTGCCTTTCAAAATACAAAACTTATTGCGATAACTGGCCTTATAACTGGTATCAGTGCATCTTTTTCCATGGCGGCATCTGAATACCTTGCGACAAAACAAGAAGGTGGCGACGATGCCTTAAAATCATCTATATACACAGGTATGGCCTATGTTTTTACAGTGTTATTCTTAATATTACCTTTCTTATTGTTATCCAATCCCTTTGTAAGCTTGGGCGTCACATTAGTGGTTGCCGTTCTAATTATATTTATATTTAATTATTATATCTCCGTGGCAAAAGACTATAATTTCAAAAAACGCTTCTTTGAAATGGCCACTATTTCCCTTGGCGTAGCAGCCATTAGTTTTGCCATTGGTGTCTTAATTAATCGATACATAGGTATTGATATATAGAGTTTTATTATAGAGTTAAATTGAGTTATTTAGTATAATAGACATAAGAATCAAGAAGTTCTATACAGAGATTATAGAATTATATATAAGATATGAACGGGGAGCTATATATTGTACAGTCATTCACAGATCAAGGAGACTTGATCTGTAATCTCAAGGCCCTAGTTTATCACTAGAGGTCTTTTTGTTTATTTCGTATTTAACAATTATTTACATGAAACAATAAATCTATTTTATATAAGAAGGGAAGGTTTATGAGTCGACTACTGAATATAATTTTTGGTTGGGAAGAAGTATTGGTAACCCAAGATCTAAATCATTACATGAAGTTGAAGTCAGATCTAGATAGTAAGGGAATAAGTACAAGAAGTGAATTTGTAAATTCTAGACATAGAGGTATAGGCAGTATTGGAAATGGCACATATTATTTATATGTGAAGAAGGAAGAAAAGAGAAATAATTAAAAGGGATATTACCTGGATTCAATAGCGTTATCTAAAACATACTATTACTTACGTTTTTCAAGTAAAAACTACATCAAGTATTGTGAAAAACATTAAGAAATGTTAGAATTTCAATGAGGGCATTAAATAATTGGTGATTGAGGGATTATTTTAGATTTTTTTCACAAACTCTTTCCCATATAAAAACAATTGAATAGAAATATCGTATCAAAATGAGACAAACATTCAAGCCATTCATATTGTAATCAGGCAGTCAATGCCATCAAGATTTATGCAAGAAAAGAAGCTACGCTTCGTTATGAGCTCTGCTCATATTTCTGAACGGTTCGAAAGGAAAGGACCTTGACGCATTCAGCTATGTTTTAAAGCTGAATGCTAGAGTATGACTTTCCTAGAGAACGAGAAAGTTCAGTCAAATGAAGAAGCTGATATCATCAAACTACAACGACCCAAAAAAGAACAGAAGTTACCCAAGGTTATGAGTCAAGGAGAAGTTAAACGTCTGCTTGAGGTTACGAGCAATGAAAAACATAAGTCAGCGCTCATGCTTGCTTATCATAGCTTAAGACATTCTTTTGCAACACATTTACTGGAAAACGGAACAGATTTAAGATTTATACAGGAACTACTTGGGCATAGCAGCAGTAAGACTACCGAGATCTACACACATGTATCTAGAGCTTCTTTGAGTCGAATAACAAATCCACTTGATCAGCTTTAACAATATTTGACGCAATGCGCATTAACAACCAATATTGCAGTATTCACGCAACGCGTGATTAAATTATTATCGGAAATCACTTACTAAGTTAAGAGGGCGGTACAGCATGCGAGTAGTTCATATATTATTAATGATAATGATTTCAATTTCTTTTATAGCTTGCAGTTATTCTGAAGAGGCGGATGTTGATGTCAATTATGGAGATATATATTTAGTGGCTTTTGAAGCAATTATGGAAGAAGATGTTGCGCTTAATGAAGGTGCTTCTTATATTGCGATTGACAGTAGAACACTTGATTTGGCAACAGAAGAGGATATTGATTCTGTTTTTGGGGCGATGAAGGTATATAACGAGATAATACTTGATGAGTCAATGAAATCACTTGAAGATAAGGAGATGTTTATTGATGATAATTATATTGAAGGTATCTTATTGAGTGCAAGTGATTTGGAGTTAATAAGTGATAACAAAGCCGTTCTTAAAGTAAGTAAGTTTAAATCCAGAAAAGGTGCGGTTGGCGGTACAGTAACTTTGGAAAGAAAAGATGGTATGTGGGTTTTGGTTGGATTAACAAATATGTGGATGAGCTAAAAAAGAACCATATAGCTCTATTTAAGTTGCCAACTAATAATTAATTTTAGCCAACTAGAGTTTGATTCAGGGTGCCGTAAGTGACTTCCTATAACAGCATATGACATACATGGACAGTAACAAGGAAGGATGTCTACGTCGTGAATGCGCGGAACGTAAACTGAAATAATAGCTAGTATATAGGAGGATTTATGTATTTAGACTACATTTTAGACAAGTATGAAACAGAAGTGAAGCATTACAGATTAAAGAAATATCAAGATTTAAGTTTTACAACGGTAGTGGCATTAGCCATATTGGGATCTATTATTTTGCTGTTAGTTGGATTTATGATTTCAACACTAGTTTCGAACGATCCTACGACATTCTACACTGCCACAGCAATTATGATGACGATTTCTTTTGTTTTAGGCCTAGTTATTGACCGTGAAGTGAAACTTACTTCGCATAAATTCATAGATTCTTATGAAGAGATCTTGGATGAAGTTGAAGCTCTACTTAATAGAACGGAGTTCTCCATTAACTCTAAAGTTAAGCTTGAATATCTAATAGGTACAATTAATATGAGATTAGAGAGACCTTCTAACATAGATGTTCTAAAGAGAACAATATTTAGACCATTCATAATAATCATTTTACCAGTTATTGCATTTGGTATAGGAATTTTGCCTGATTTACTTGCTCCTACAGAGTTGTTTTTAGTAACAGGAGTAGTGCTTATGTTAGCTGTTTTATTCTATCTTCCATTATTGGTATTTTACCCACTTATTGAAAGAAGAGTTAATCGACGACATATTCTTCTTCAAAGACTACTTGAAGATATTACAGATATTTTTCAAAGAAGATATCTTGGGTAAAATCCGCTATTACTTCAGTTAACAGTACATTAACACTTCGGGCCGACCTAGGGGACGGCGTTGGAGAATAAGTCGACCACATACAGCCCACCAAGCCCGTCGGGACCGATATCCGCATTAGCCACCACAAGGGTGGCATGAGCGAATATCTCTAGGTGGCTGGTACGTCGTGAATGCGAGAGTGTTAGACAACAGATTCTAGCGGGGGAGTAGTTATTCTTTCGCCGTCCTTGGCTCACTTATGAATTCCAGATTTAATTATAAGATAATGAATAGAAGGAGTAAGTAAAAATGAGTATTCAATCCTATATACTAAAAAAAATTCTTAGAAAAGTTGTACCAACGGATGAAGACTTTATCTTAAGAAGAAAGAAAACAGATGAGTCAGCTAAGAAGAATTCATTGGCTAAAAATGTTAATATTCAACAGGTTCAGTTAGACCTTGTAGCTTGTGAATGGGCCTATCTAGAAAATGCACCATTAGATAAAGTTATTATATATTTACATGGGGGAGGATTTTGTATTGGATCCATTGATACATACAGACATTTTACTAGTAGATTAGCTAAGGCGACGGGTATTAGAGTATTGTATGTGGAATACAGGTTAGCTCCAGAGTATCCTTTTCCTGGAGCATTAGAGGATGTAATTACAGTATATCAAAGTCTTTTATCACAAGGAATATCTTCTGAAAACATAATTTTCGTAGGAGATTCTGCTGGAGCAGGACTATGTTTATCTACAACATTAGCCTTAAGAGACAAGGGAGAATTATTACCAACAGCCCTGATACTTTACTCACCCTGGACTGATCTTACATTAACATCTAAAAGTTTAATAACTAATGAAAAAAAGATCCTTTAGTCTTTGTAAATGATCAAAAAAAGCTGGTGATGGCGTATACAAAAGAGAAAGATGTAAAAAACCCATTGGTTTCTCCTAGGTTTGGAGATTTCAATGGATTCCCTCCAATACTTATACATACAGGTACTGATGAGATATTACTTGATGACTCATTAAATCTACTAGAAAAGGCAAAAAATGATGGTGTAGAAGCAACCTTCAAATTATGGAAGGGAATGTTTCATGTTTTTCCGATTTTTCCAGATCACACTCCAGAAGGTAAAAAATCGCTTAAAGAAGTTGTCACATTTATTCGTAATAAATGGGGATTGAATAATTCTAGCAAATTATCTAACGAACAATGAAAATAATTTAAATTGAGAAAATGGACAAAAAAGATATAAAAAGAAGTTTGGTTTAAATAAGTACCAGATTTACGCTCCGCTGTCCTTGGCTCCACTATCTAGAATACATCGTCTAACAGCGTATCTCCAACATGCCAAGTAGATGAAGGATTGGTCACTTCGTAGACACGCGAACCGTTAGAAGACATTCGCCATAAAACAATGAAAAGAGGCAGACAAATGCTTAAAGGCAAATTCAACAACTGTTACGGCTTGAAATCTTTTGAATTAGAAATGATTAATTTCACATATAACAACAAAGCACTTATATATTCTCCTAATGGTGTAATGAAAACTTCATTTGCAAAATCTCTGGATGATATACAAAACGGTATAATTCCAGAAGATCGAATTTTTACGAAAGTTCCCAAATTTGAACTTGAGTATAAAGGACGAAAATGCAATACGGAGGATAGTACAGAAGTCTTGAAAGCAATGGGACTATATGTAATTCATTCATTTAATGAAAGTTTAGAAGCAAAAGAAAGCATTTCCACGCTTCTGGTTGACCGTCTATTGAAGAAAGAATATGAAGACATTATAGGTTCTCTCGAAGGAGAGGTGAAAATATTCATAAATGCTTTGAATAGTAAATCTCAAGTTTCAAAAAATAACGTCAAGGACGTCTTGTTTACTGATTTCAAATTAACTAAAGACCAAGAATGGTTGGATTTGTTCAAGAAAATCACGGAGAAGTATCCTTCTTTTGAGACTACTGAAGATCTTAGAGGGCTGGATTACAATACGATTTTTAACGCTAAAGCTATTAAAATCTTAGAAAACCCCAAATTCAAGAGAAGTATCGAAAGATACATCGAAATATTGGACGACTTAATAAAACAGTCAACCTTTCTGACGAAGGGATTTGATGACTATAAAGCAGACCAGTTAGGGAAATCGTTTGGGAAATATGACCTTTTCGCTGCAAAGCACATAATCAAACTTAATGATGGAACGGAAATTCAATCATCAAGCGAATGGGAAATAAAATACAAAGAAGAAATGTCTCGAGTTGAAAAAGCACCTGAATTGAAGAAAGTTTACTCAGAAATAAGCAAAATGCTAAATGGATCAGAAGAGTCTCGATCTCTTAAAGAAATTTTGAAGAGCAACAAACAACTTATTCGATATCTTGATGATCTTGACGATCTAAAAATTAAACTCTGGCTAAATTATATTGCTGAAAGCCGAGGCGTATATGACAATTTGCAGTTGCGATTTGAATCTGCAGAAAAGAGAATAGGAGAAATTTTTGATGAAGCCAATAAGAGGCGAGATGTATGGGTGAAGATAGTTGAAGATTTCAATGCGCGATTTAATGTTCCATTCAAAATACGTATCAAAAATCAAGCACATGTATTACTTAAAAGCGAAGCTCCGAACATAGTATTCGACTACGAGCGAGGAGCAGATAAGGTTGAAAAGGCTCATAAAGAGTTAATGAGCGTATTAAGTATGGGGGAAAAGCGTGCTTTATATTTACTGCAAATTCTTTTTGATATTGAGTTGAAAAAATCAGAAGTCCTGACAAGCGGAGACAGTGTCCTTGTCGTAGTTGATGATATTGCAGATTCATTTGATTACAAGAATAAATACGCCATTATTGAATATCTAAAGGAAATCTCAGAAGCGAAGAATCTTGATTTGCTAATTCTGACTCACAACTTTGATTTTTACAGGACTGTTGCATCAAGATTGGACATTAAGCGTGAAAATACGTTTATTGTTCAAAGAGATGAAAACGACAATCTGATAATGTCGAAATTTGGATATACAAAAGATGTCTTCAAACGAATGGTTGTTGAGAAATTAAAAAATGGCAAAATCAATACTGATACACAAAAGACAAAATGGCTAATTGCAGGGATACCATTTTTTAGAAACATAGCTGATTATATGGGCAAGGATGACGTATATGCTGAATTAACTAACCTGCTTCACTTAAAGACTAAGACGGATACCATTACGATTAATGATTTGTGGTCAGAATATCAAAAAGTAATTGCATTAGAACCCTTAGTAATTCCTGATGCAAGCAAGACGGTTATGAAGCTTCTTAGTGATTTGTCGGCTCAAATATCAAGTGTGCAAGCAGAAGAAGCATGCCTCGAAAATAAAATAATCCTGTCTATTGCAGTAAGAATTGAAGCCGAAAAATTTATGTTAAAAAAGTACAATGAATCCAAAATGACTCCTCTTCAGTCAGATTCGAACCAGACAAGAGAGTGGTTTGAGGGAATTAAAGCAAGACTTTTACCTGAGGAGCACAAGATTCTCGAGCAGGTTAATATGGTAACGCCTGAAAACATCCATATTAATGCATTTATGTACGAACCAATAATTGATCTTTCTGACTGGCACTTGAAAAAAATATATTCGGACATTAAACTGCTTAATGCTTAAAGGCATGGCGAACGATCTTCTAACAATGAGTCTTGCGCAAGAGTTTCGGGCATGATTCGTGCGGGTTCCGGACGTCGCCCGAAACCACACCCTCTCACCGGGGGGCAAGCCCCTCTTTGGGGTCAATCTTCTCCAGTCTGGTTCAAGGGCGTCGCAAACCCGGAACGTTAGATGAAATACAAATAAGGAGTGGTAATATGTTAGAAATTATTGAGGAAGAAGATAACCTTAAAGTGACAATTTCTAGTGGGAACGGTATTCCATTCAATCATATATTGGAAAAATTTAAAACATTAATTCCTAAAGAAGAACGTAAATGGAATGCGGAGAAAAAATGTTGGGTACTTTCCAATAAATATTTAGATCAATTAAAGGATCTAAACGAAGCAATCACAGATGGCGATTTAAATATCGAAAGAGACGAGTTGATTTTAGAAATTCAAATGTCTGGACTAAGAGATATAGAATCCTTACCCAAATCTATGAAAAAGAGGGCAAAATGGGCCATAAAGCATTTGATAGAAGATACAGAAGGTATTGAAAAGCAATTTTCGATTTCAAGAAGTGAATGGGGAGTTTTTAATCCTGATGATAATCTTTGGTATTTTGAATCAGGTAGATATAGTCATTCATCTCCACAAGAGCATGACAAAAGTGTAATAAAAAGTGCATATAGAAGTCTTGAGCATGTGAGAGTAAATGGTCACAGAGCAATTGAATTTTCTGAAATGCTTGATTTTAAGTTTAGATTTAGGCAATTGATTTTAGAGAAATATGATTATCAATGTTTTATTTGCGGTATTCCAGAGTATATTCAGAAACTGCATATGCATAGAGTTATTCCTGGTAAATATGGAGGAGAATATATTGAAGAAAATGTAGTTTTAGTTTGTCCAAAACATCATAAGATGGTTGAAGGAAGGTCATGGGATGAAATTAATGAACTAAGAATGAATTAATAACATATTTGAACTACATCTAACACGCCGATTACCCAAATCACTCTGTTGACACAGCCTTGCGAGGCAAGGTCAGCGCCACTTTTGCCCTAAGGGTCAAAAGGAGTGACTTCGGTAATCGCGGGAACGTTAGGCGATATAATTAACTATTTTTGTGACACACGGGGAGTGATTACATGAAAGATTGGAATCCAGATCTATATAAAAGGTTTGAAAAGCAAAGAACTCAACCAGTAAAAGATTTAATAGGCAGTATCGAAATAAAGTACGTTAATAGAATTATTGACATTGGATGTGGACCTGGTAATAGTACTGAACAACTGGCTCTAAGATGGACGGATGCATCAATTATAGGTATTGATAGTTCCGCGAATATGATTAAAGAAGCCAATGAAAGGTTGCCACAGATTCAGTTTGAAGAACGGGATGCTAATCAAGATTTAAGTGGCTTAGGTCAATTTGATTTAGTTTTTTCGAATGCTGCCATACAGTGGATGCCAAACCATCATGAATTATTACATAAGTTTTTCGGATTAGTTCAAGAAGGTGGTGCACTAGCAGTACAGATTCCTAGCGTTAGCAATATGGGAATACAAAGAGCTGTTAAAGAAACGGCTATAAGTGAGAAGTGGAACGGTAGATTTATAACGAATTCATATTTAAATTATGAAAACACAGAATACTATTATAATATATGTAGTGAGTTAAGTGAGGAAGTTTATATATGGGAAACGGACTATTACCATGTAATGGAAAATCATCAAAGGATAATCGAATGGTATAAATCAACAGGTATGAAACCATATTTAGACGCAATAGATACGCAGGGTGAAAGAATGGAATTTGAAGAAACTGTATTAGATAAGATTCGGATATATTATAAAGAACAGCGAAACGGTAGAGTATTATTCCCTTTCAGACGCATATTCTTTATAGTTTACAAGGAATAATTCAAGACTATCGGTTACTTCCGTTAATTACATCGTCTAACAACATATTAGCGATATGGGTGATTTAATCGGAAGGTTACCACACATCGCTAATACACAGGACGTTATGTGCAATAATCATTCTGGGTAATAGAAAAGACCACCCTTTAGTAGTGGTCCTTGCATGAGGTAATGACAAGTTTTTCGTCATCGATTTTATAGATTATTCTATGTTCATTATTGATCCGGCGACTCCAGTAACTACTTAGATCATGTTTCAACGGTTCAGGTTTACCAATACCATGTGAGAAGCCATCTCGCTTAATGCTTTTGATGAGTTTATTAATTCGTTTTACCAGTTGTTTGTCAGTTTGTTGCCAGTATAGATAGTCATTCCAAGCGTTGTCGGTGAATATTTTAATCATCTATTAGCTCTCTTTCAGAGTATTTGCCTTGCTCGTATTGATCAATACCATCTTTGATTTTCTGGTATCTTTCTGGATTGCTAAAGACGCGGAAGTTTTCCATCATATTGTTGTATTCGGCTTCTGACATCATTACTATGTTTTCGCCACGTGAACGAGTTACGATAATAGCTTCGACGTCTTCTACTACTTTGTCACATATTTCTTTGAAGTGGCTACGTACTTGGGAACTTGTAATAGCGATCATATAATCACCTCCTAGACATATTGTACCATATGTTGTACGAATGTCAATCGCACAATTTAGAGTGTATTGGGAGCTGACGAATGATTACTGCACATAACAGCAAGTTGACGATATGGGCTTTGAATAAGGATGGATACCACACATCGTCAACTCACAGTACGTTATGTGATGTGACATTAATTCCTAGTTATGAGAGAGGATATAAGATATGAAGAAATTCACAACAGTATTAATTAAACTCTTATCACTATACTATCTTGTTAAGACTATTGGTAGTTTGAGCAATATAATTTACTATTTGCCGATGATGATGAAGACTAAACCTATGAGTGAGAATATTGGAATTTTTGGTCTGGTTTTTGTATTCATGGTTAATGCTGTAATCTGTATAGTTCTATGGTTACTAAGTTCAAGAATATCAGGTGTTATTGTACAAGATGAAAGAAAGATTGATTCCGTTGATATTGTATTAGATTATAATAGTCTTTTGCTTATTGGAATTAAAATAGTTGGGGTAATTCTTGTGATTCTTTCAATAGAAGAAGGGGTATATGAAGCAATATCAGTTTTTGGTGTCAATTTAGATCGATTTGATTTAGTTCAAAGAATGACAATGCTCTTGAACCTTATGTTTCCATTTTTAAAGGTGATAATTGGTTATATGCTTATAGTTAATAGTAAATTACATGCATTGATTAGAGGGCAAGAGATATAGTTGATTCTAAAGCTGACGGAATTAACGTTACATAACAGCGAGTTGACGATATGGGCTTGAACAAGGATGGATACCACACATCGTCAACTCACAGGACGTTAGGCGAAATTAATCTTTCGGATAGACAAGGAGAATAAATATGGATTATAAAGGTCACAAGGGATATTCAAAACCGGATGGTTCTACTACAGAAGCTTGGTCTGATTATACGTGTGGACATTGTGGAACTTATGTATCAGGCGCTGTAATTGCATATACAGGGCCTGTAGGTGCAAGAGCTGAATGGTTGGTATGTACAAAGTGTGGGCATGGTTCTTACAGGAAGGATAATAACATTATATATCCTGGACAAGTAGAGGGGCCAAGCCTTACTGGAGTACCAGAAGATGTATATGAAGCATACAACGAAGCTCGAAACTGTATGTCAGTTAATGCCTTTAATGCAACTGAACTAATTTGTCGCAAGATACTAATGCATGTAGCTGTTGAGAAGGGGGCAGAAGAAGGTAAGTCTTTTGCTTTTTACTTAGATGAACTTGAATCTTTGGGTTATATTACACCGCCAATGAAGAAGTGGGTAGATATTATTAGGAAGAATGGTAATAGTGCAACTCATAAGATAGAAGAACCAAATAAAGGTCGAGCTATGAGTTCTCTGATGTTTACAGCAGAGCTTTTGCGCATAATTTATGAGATGGAGCACTTTGCATCAACCTTCAGTGTATAGTATGTTGTCAAGATTAACATCGCCTAACAGCGAGTTGACGACATGGACGTTTTTATCGGAAGGATGTCCACGTCGTCAACTCGTGGAACGTTAGTCGACAGGCTGATCCTGTCAATGAACGATAGATTTCCTGTTACAATACTTATTTTTGAGAAGGAGATTATTTTGAAGAAAGTTTATGTGAAGAAGATTGATGTTGCTACAATTGCAAAACCACTATTTCTGATTTTGGCTTTGTTATCATTAGTATTTGGGTTATTTATGAGTTTGTTTATGCTACCAAGTAGTACGACAGAAACGTTGAGTTCAGATGGTGTATTAGTCAGCCAAGTAACTAGTCAGGTTCCTGGATATTGGGGTTCAGTCATTGGTATGATGGCAGGAATATTTATTAGTGTAATGGGAATTTATATTGCAATATTGGTAGGAATTGTACTATTTAATTTATTTTGCAGTTTCACAGGTGGTATCGGCATTGAGATAGAAACGAAAGAATGAGCTCTGTTTATAGTTTTTCGAGTGGGGACGGAACAGACCGTCGACTAACAGCGAACTCCTAACATGGCCTTTCTAATCGGAAGGATGGCACACGTTGGGAGTTCACGGGACGTTATATGACATTGCACACTACGAATTTGTTTGAAAGTGCCAGCTACAGATTACTTATATTATGAGGGAAAGGCGGTGAAGTAGTTTGAGACGTTATCAAACGATGCTCTTTGATTTAGATGATACCTTACTTGATAGGGATAAGGCAGTAGATAGAATGTTTTCAATTATTTTAGAAAATTGTTACGGCGAAGTTAGGGAATCAGCAAAAAGTGATATGTTGCAAAAGTTCAAAGAATATGATAATGGGGGTGGGTATAGTAATAAAGTGGAAATCTTTGAATCATTTTTTAATGTGTTCCCACCAAAGTATAGGTTGCAAGGTAATAATATTATGGATTTTTGGAACAATAATTTTCCCAGTTGTTTTTCGCTCAAACAAAATACAATAAATATCGTAAACAGCATAAAGGTACATGTTAAAGTTGGAATTATAACAAACGGTATTACACAACGTCAAAAAGAAAAAATAGTTAACACTAATTTAGATCGTTGCTTTGATATTATTATAATTTCCGATGAAGTAGGATATAGTAAACCCGATAAACGTATTTTTAAATTAGCATTAAATAAGCTTGATGTACAACCTGAAACTGCATTATTCGTAGGGGACAATATAGAAAAGGATATCGGTGGTTGTCAAAACGCAAACATCAATGGCATATGGTTTAATCCCCGTAAGGTCATAAATGACACCATGATAAAACCATATGCTGAGATTAGTTCTCTTGAAGAATTATTGGTTTATTTTACATAAAGAAGGGTTTAGGGCTATTGGCAGTTTCCGTGTGCAATGTCATATATCAGCGAGTTGACGATATGGTCTTTGAACAAGTAAGGATGCCACACATCGTCAACACTCAGGACGTTAGCTGACATAATCATTTCGGTATTGAAAGGAGCATTATGAGTCAAGAATCTGAAGTTGTTGATAGAAAGAAGTTGATACTTGGTTTGAGTATCTCATTATGTGCATTCATATTGAATTTGAATTTACCTTATACTGATAGATCACTTTCGCAGATGATAATTCCACCTATTAAATTTGAGAATATTACAATTTATTTAAGTGGTTTAATAGCTATAGCATTAGTGATATATGGAGCCAATTTGATTGTTGAAAGTGGCAGGTATAAGAATAAGATTGTTGTAGCCTTAGTGATATTGCTAATTGGTGGTCCTTTAATGATGAATGTGTTTGACTTTATGATATCACCTATTTATCTTCTGAATGATGGAGTGAAAACTTTGAAGATTAGTGAATCTGATATGCAATTATACTCGGATAGTGGTGTCATAACCCTTGAATTTTCTGGAGAATTTAGGAGTTATCGTGAAATTGATGACAATGTGAAGATTTATTTGAGACTACCAGATGTTCTTGAAGGTATGATAATAGAATCCGAAAGTTTAGTTTTTGAGTCGAATGAAATATATCCAAGGAAACAGTGGAAATTTGATAGTAAGACTACTCTTGAGCTTGCTGATGAATATACTTTAGAGGATTTTTATGATTCTGAATACTATAATGAGAACTATACCCTAATATTAGTTGATGAAAACCAAACTTTAGAGATAGTGATTTATGGATTGTTCTAAGGTGGTCAATGAGTACATCAGCTAACAATACGTTAACGCTTCGGGTCGACAGAGGGCACGGCTTTGGGGTAAGAATGTCGACCACATACACCCCACTAAGCCCGTCGGGACGATATCTGCATTAGTCACCACAAGGGTGCCATGAGCAGACATCTATAAGTTGCCGGTACGTCGTGAACGCAGGACATTAGGCGACTGATTATCCCTGTTTAAAGCAATGAGGTGAATATATGGGTAAATTTGAGGATAATATAATTAATATACTTGAAGAAATTATTGGTGAGGAAGCTATACATCAGAAAACATTTGATTGGTTATGTAATAGTCATCTAGTAGTTGAAGATAATTATACTAATAAGTTGCTAGATAAGATATTTATATCTTTAGGTGGAAATTTAGAAGGTTTGTCTAAAAAAAGAAGTACCAAATTGAAAGTTGATGCATTTTTTAGTGGTATTAATTGTATTTTTGAGATAGATGAATTACAACATTTTACTACATATAGGTTGAATTCCTTGAACTTGATTAAGGAATATGAGCATATGGTTTTAGGCTTTGACTTAGATAATTACATTAATTATTGCGAAGATAATTATAAGAATGCAGTTCGTAAAGGTCAGAAAGGATATAGAAGAAAAACAAAGGATTTCCCAAATAAGCATGGTAGGGCTATTCAAAGAGCATATTTTGATTCATTAAGAGATTTAGTGGTTCCAATATATTTAGAAAAACCTGTAATAAGACTATCTGAATTTGAATTATTACAAATGGATACAAGAGACATCAAATGGTATATTGCAGATAAGATATCAAGATATATTTAGTGACAAAAGGACGGGATAATCCATCGCCTAACAGCGAGTTGACGATATGGGTTTTGAACAAGGATTGATACCACACATCGCCAACTTACAAGACGTTATGTGACATAATTTGTTAGTTTATTATACCAGGGGGTGAGTTGAAGTGGAAAGTATCATAAGATTTAGAGAAAAAATACTGGGTTCCTTTGTTTTTTACGGATTTGTAATATATGCAGTAGTTAGTATTATACTTAGATTTGATTATAGTAATGTTAATTCATTAAGCTATTGGATAGCGATCTTTGCATATATTGTACTTTGGATTTATTATATTGAGATGTGTATTCAAGAAATATTGCTATATAAACGCATTAATGTTGAACCTGTTGTAGAATTATATTCTCCAAGGAAGAAAGTCTTGATAATCAATACATTTATAACATTAACTATCCATGTGTTGTATTGGGTTGCGGTTTTGAATAGCAAGTTTGCTTATTTAGGTCTGGTTTATTTAGCGCTATTTTTTGTCCCAACAATAATCAATAAGTCCATATTTGAGACCGATAGGTATATTATTTGCTCAGGTATTAAATACTTTTATGAAGATATTGAAGAGTATAAAGAGGAATTTGCTTATAATATTGAACTAAAGATAAATGGTAAATATATTAATATGGGTTGTGGTAATGCAAAGAAATATGACATTGCTTGTGAACGTTTAAAATATCGAATGATTAAGCTACAGGCGGTTTCCACAAATTAAGTCACATAACATAGTATTGACAACACTCAATCTGCTAACCGAGTCGGTGTCGCATTAGCTGTTCGCAAAGCTCACAAGCATGAGCTCGCCCTGTAAGCAGATTGGCGTCGTCAACACACGCCCGTTATATAGCATTGCGCATTAGAAAAAAGCACAGAATTGCACAGGAGGAAAGACATGGGTTCTACTGAAAATATACTATATCATTATTGCAGAATAGATACATTTATGAAGATAATACATAATAAAACTATCAGGGTTTCGGATTGCAGCAAGACAAATGACTATTCTGAAATTCAGTGGATTGCTACATCAATGAAGAATAGAATAATTGATACAATTATTTCTGATATTGAATTTAGTAAAATTTATGATTATAATAATGAGCTTTTTGACAAGGTAAGTAAGCGGATTTCAGCAACAATCGACGTTGTTTTTTTGAATAATACTAGATCAATGCTTACCTTTGTTTCATGTTTTTCAGAAGAGGGTGACATTTTAAGTCAATGGAGGGGCTATGCTGATGATGGTAAGGGTCTATCCATTGGTTTTAATAAGGAGATTCTATTAACTTTTGATACTGGTGGTTATAATTATTTTTTTAAAAAAGTAGTCTATGATAATGAAACGCAAAGTGAGTACGTTAAGAATCAAATTGTAGAATTAGTTAATGCATATAAGAATATTGAAGATGAATTTGATATACCTAGGTTATTGAATGATTTTTTGTTTGATGTTTGTTTAAGAATATCAGCATTTAGAAATGATAGTCCATTTTTTAAGAATAATGCATTTTCAGAAGAAAAAGAGTGGAGATTGATTATTAATAACCATTTATCTAATTACAATACAAATTATAAAAACTGTATAGAGGAAGTTTGAACAATTGATGAAAATTATTCTGAAATTGCAGAATTCAAAAATGGTTTTTTAAGATTTCCACTTCAATTCATGTCATCAGCAAATAATTTGTTTCCTTATTTTGACATTAGTTTTGAAAAAATCAAAGATGAATTAATACGCAAGGTTTTCATAGGACCAAAATGTAATATAACCGAAATGGATTTAAAGCTGTTTTTAGAGAGTGAAGGGTTTGACTCTGAAAAGATTGAAATCACAAAATCTATAGCCACCTATAGGTAGTTATGCCATGCTGCCGTGCGCAACGTCATATAACAATATGTTTCCAACATTCATAGCATTAAAGTTATAGTATTTAAAGTGTTTGTGCTATGAACATCGGAAATACGAGGACGTTATCTGACATATCCAATCTGCGAGCGAAGAGAATCGTTTTTCTAATATTTTGACAGGTGGGAGGGAACGTTGTGGATCTGAATATTGAATCTAATGATATCAATGACTATTTGAAATCATCAACTATTATTAATTTTGATGATCAATCAATTGTGTTTTTAGCGGAAGAGATATGCAAGAATAAAGTTGATGATGTTGACCGAATTAAAGCTGTTTTTGAATATGTAAGAGATAAGATTGATCATTCAGCTGATGTGAACGGGTCAGCGGTCACCTGTAATGCCTCAGAAGTATTGAAGTTTGGTGAAGGTATATGCTATGCTAAATCGCATTTACTTGCAGCATTATTAAGATATCATGGGATACCAACGGGATTTTGTTATCAGCGGTTATTATTATCTGACGATAAACAATACTTGATTATTCATGGACTTAATGGAGTATATGTGAAAAGTTTAGATAGGTGGATTAGATTAGACGCTAGGGGCAATAAATTAGGCGTAAACTCTGAATTTTCTATAGAAGTTGAGAAATTAGCATTTCAAGTTGACGAGAATCAAGGTGAAGAAGATATTTTGATTGTTTACAAGGAGCCAGATAGTAATGTGATTAGTGCTTTGCATAAGTATGACACTGTAGAGGAATTATTTAATAATTTACCATGTAATTTGAGTGATAATTGATGTCTAGAGTTGTTGGCTGTTAACGATTGGCTACGTCAGATAATAGCATGTTGGCAACACTCAATCTGCTAACCGAGTCGGGGTCGCATTAGCCGTTCGCAGGCTCATAGGCATGAGCTCACCCTGTAAGCAGATTGGCGTCGTCAACACACAGGACGGACGTTATGTGACATTCTAGCTTAGTTAAAGTATTAGGAGAAAATATGGTTCATAATGGTATCACATTTGAAATCCCGAATAAGCCAGGACAATTTCTTGGAGATATCCTAAACTTATTCAATCCTCAGGATTATATATGGGATATAGAATATGACGAGATACATTTACAGAGGGACAATGAGTATACAGGTGAATTTCTTTTTACAGAAGAGTATTTGAGCGGTGAAGACCTACTGAATAGGGCTATGACCAATACTTATTATATGATTTTTATTACCCTGCGAGCATTTCTTAATGAGGCTTCCAGAGATAGGTATGGCTCATATGATGACTTTCTAAAGAGTGACAGTCAGGTATTTCTGACTGTATATGATTGTAGTTATGTTATGTTTAGCTTCAAAGATGGTAACATTTTGCAAGAAGTATATAGGAATGCTGAAGCTAAGGGATTTGATAATATAAACTTGCTAACAGAAGAAAGTTTACGAGAATATAATTGGGTATAGTCAGCCGAAGAGTTTCGTGAGCTTCCGCTAGAACGTCACATAACAGCGAACTTACGACATGGACGTTTTAATCGGAAGGGTGGCCACGTCGTAAGTTCACGGGATGTTAGGCGATACAAGTTATTATGTCTTTTGTGGAACTCAATGCTCAGCAAAGGGGGAGTGTTATATGAGAAAAGAACATATTCTAATTTTGGTCTTAGTTATATTCAATATTGTTCTCATGGTATTGATTTTTTATAAGAATGGAGAAGTAAACTCATAAAGTCAGGAATTAATGGAGGATAAAGTAGAATACTTAAATAAAATTGAAACAACTAAAATTGATCTTAAAGTTGTAATGAACGACAAAATAATACTTAAGGATGAACAAAGAACACTTAAGGACACTATTGATGCATTGGAGAAAGAAAAGGAAGTATTAAATAATATAATGCAAGAATTAATTACAATTGATGCTGCGTCCATAGAATTGTTAAAATATAATGGAATTAGTGACTATACTCAAATATCTGAAGATTTAAGATTACATCCTGAATTGATTCCTTATGATGGTGTATTAGGAGGAACAATGGCTTTTACCAATATATATGTTTTGAATGATAAATGGATTTATGCAAGGTTTGAAGATGGGCATATTCAAGGGTATGGAATATATGAATATACAATTGATCAGTTTATGAATATCTCATGGGAAATTATAGATTCTGTTTTGGATGGAAATGAGAACTAGTTTTAGTATATAGCAACTTCCATAACTTACATCGCCTAACAGCGAATGGACGACATGGGCAGTTAGTGGAAGGATGCTATACGTCGTCCATTCGCAAGACGTTACCTAACATATATGGGCAAAGGCAAGCCCGCCGACCTGGCGGGCAATTCAGAAGACATACGAGGGGAAAAAGACAGAAAGATTATTGAGTATAGGAGATCAATATCATGACACTGACCAGAGAAAAGGTTCGACAAGAAGATTGGGAATTCTTCAATGCTCTTGATATTCAATTTATGAGTGAGCATATCATGGCTGATGAGTATTCCGCTTGGGTCATTGACCGAGAACGCAAAATAGTTTTTACACGTGTTCAAACGCCAGGAAGAGATTATGGTGATACTTATATTTTGTTATGGGGTGAAACAAGAGTGTATATTTATGTAGATAGCTGGACTACGCTACCCGGAAGTGATGGTATTCGGGAATATCATTGGGATATTCAGAGAATTACAGCACCATTATCATTACAAAATCGTCGTGATAAGTTGATTGAGCTTATAAGAGAGGTGTCTGTATTGAACTTCTACACACGAAGTTCAACGCGTTTTGTAATCGATAATATTTCTGAACCACATTATATTGAACAGAAATAGAGAGATGTAAATTCAGTAGGAAAAAGCCATCGCTTCCATGCGTCCTGCACTCCAGCGAGCCCATATACGTCAGGTAACAAAGCATCTGCCGCAAGGTCTTCGGGCAGCTCAGGGGTGGATCCGGACGGTCGCCCGAATCCACACTCATTCGCCGGGGAGCAAGTCCCTCTTTGGGTTCATTCTCTTCTTGTCCGGCTCAAGGGCCTCGGCAATGCGGAACGTTAGGCGACATACTTTGCTAAGTAGTAAGAATAGGAGACCAGCTATGAAAAGTCAAGTATAAATTAGCTGGAAATTCTTTTTAATCGAATTCCTTAAAAAAGGGTAACTTTAATAAGACTCCCTATAAGGTAGTTTTCAAAATCAAATGATATTCGGGTTTTAATTAGTCGAGATTAAACTCGACTTCGTCAGTAAGCATCTTATAGATGACCCTGACAAGCTTACCGGCACAGTGACCTAAAGTGTTGTAGTGGTTTCGGCCTTCAGCTCTTTTAGTATCGTAATAAGCTTTAAATGTGTCGTTGTTACGAACAACATTGTTTGCAGCATTAATTAATGCATAACGTAAGGTTTTTGATCCTCGTTTTGACATACGTGTACGTTTGGCAACAAAGTTTCCAGACTGATAAACAGACGGATCTAACCCAGCATAAGCTAGAACTTTGCTAGCATTGGAGAAGCGTTTAATGTTACCAATTTCACCAAGAATCATTCCACCATTGACAAATCCAATGCCTGGAATGGTCATGATAAGTGAATCAAGTGAAAGCATAATTGATTGCATTTCCGATTCAACAGTTTTTAACTGGCTATCTAATAACTCGATTTGCTCGATAGCATGAGTTATTTGAATAGATAAAGACCTGTCGCTGGATCCGACAGACTCCCTTGCAAGAACTCTTAATGCTTTAGCATGTTCTTTCTTGAAGTGGCCGTGGGAGGCTTTTAAAAGAAGAGCTGAAAGATGAGTCATATGCATGGAGGCAATAGCATCCGGAGTAGGAGCTTCTTTAAGAAGCTGATAACAGGCTTTCTGATGCAAACCTGATTTGAAGAAGTATTGGAGTTCAGGAAAACCTGATCCATATAAGAAGTTAGCTGAATTTTCAACCTAGTACGGTTTTAACCAGCTTCTGACGGAAACGTCCAAGATTCTTCAAATGCATAAGATCAATGTCTTCTACAGTGAGGAAACGATGATCATGCATCATAAGGGTTTTAGCGATAACAAAGGTATCAACTTTATCAGTCTTAGTCTTGCGAATGTTATTTTTCGCATAGATGAAGTCTGAAGTGGGTTGATGAGACAAACCTTAAAGTGTCTAGATACAAGAAATTCAATAAGGTTGTTGCCATAGTGAGCTGTTGATTCAAGACCAATGATGAGGTCACTCTTTTAAAGGAACTAATTGAAGAGAGCAACAAATGGAAGCCATCACTGTCATTCGTAAATTTGAACGGCTCGAGAAGTACTTCACCATCAGAAGATATGGCTGCGGCGAAGTGGTTAAGTTTGGCGATATCAATGCCAAGATAGATCATGAGATTAAATCTCCTTTCGAATTATTGATACCATGACGTCCACCAGCGATTATCATTGTAGACTTGAATGAGATAAGTACTCTATACAAAATGTATGGCACATCCAGCTAATAAACAATTCAGATAAAGGTAGCGGCAATACACTCCTGTTAAGTAGTCTGTGCTACAGAAAAAAATCAAAGGTACCACAGTATCTGAATGTATTATAGTCACGAATAAAAAAGAAAGGAAAGTGTGATATTTACTTCTATAAATATCATACAAGTTAAATATGTTTGATTACACTAAGTCTAAGGGGAACACAATTATATATATTATTGCACCAGCATTTATAGCTCACTACTCATTTTTGCTACTGAACAATTTTCTAAGTCAATTGTTCATACATTTTCCTGATGGAAGTCACCTGAATTTTGATTCGCTACTAAATGTAGTTTTTTTAACACTATATAATCTTGTACCTATAATTATAATTCTCTTGTTAAGAAGACACTCTTTTAAATCGGTGGAGGGTGTAATTGATAAGAATTTGGTTTTTTTCTTGAATGGTACTATTTTAGTGTTACTTAGTATTATGAACATTATTGCTATTCCAAATTTTATTTATGGTATTGTAACTTTCTCAGTTATACGTGTAGGTGATATGGTTGGAAGTAATTTTCAGTTGTACTTTTTCATATCAAGTTTAGTTATTACAATTTTACGATTGGGTTTATCGATTACATTGATTTATAAGAGTAAGTTTTATAAGAAGAATATATCTGGTGATTAAGATTGATGCTGAAACTTACGACGTCGCCTAATAATACGTTAACGCAAATGTTATGTGAAAGAACTAGCTAAGTTTTTTGGCTTATAAATATAATCTACATAGGGGGTGAGAAGGTATTATGAAGATGAGTGAAGCCAAAATGGATAATTTGAATCGAATCGATGAGCTTTACAAGGTTTGCATATTGAACTTAAATGAAAGTGGTATTTACCAATGGGATGATAGATATCCTAACATTACCACATATACGAGTTGTATAAAGGATAAGTGTCAATACATTTTTGAGTCAGATGGAGATCTGATTGGTTCAGTAATTTTGAATGAAAGTCAATCTGAGGAATGGAATTTGGTCCCGTGGAATTATATTGATGGTAGAATTATAGTTATTCATGCACTAGCTATTAATCCTAAAGTACAAGGTAAGGGTTATGGTCAGCAAGTGTTGGAATTATGCGAAGCGTATGGCTTTAACAATGGGTACACAGCTATGAGATTAGATGTGTTTTCAAAAAATGCGGCGGCAATAAGATTATATGAAAAGAATGCTTTTCAGAAAGTTGGAGAAGTTACATTCAGTTTTAAGCCAATAGGTCACCAACAATATTACTGCTATGAGAAGATGTTAAAAGAATAATTGGTTATCATTTTGTAGGCTATTAATTTACTTAGCTGATTTGGATGAAATGGTTGTTTCCGCGAGTTCCTTCGCATAACAAGATGTTTCACAAATTCATCAGCTTTTAGTTTTGTGAATTGGGAAGAAACTGAGCGGATGAACTTCCGTAACACGCAAACGTTAGGTGCAATATCATCTCGATTTAGAAAGGAGTAATATGAGAAAAGCGAGGTTTGGCATAATTGAATATATCTTGATTGTTTTGCTTATAATTGCTCTCTTATTAATGATTGGCTTCGGCATAACGTTTTCTACATTAATAATCTTTCTTTTCATCCTATCATTGATATTTTGGGATGGATTAAGAAGATTCCAGAGGTCGCATAAGTGGTTTCTATACTTCTATAAAATTATGAATGTTGGTTACTTACTATTTTTAGTATCCTTCTTAATTGTTCAACTATTAATTCATAATGGAATCACTTACGAAACAGAAGAGGATGATTATGACTACATACTGGTTCTTGGTGCTGGATTAAGAGGGCAAGAGTTATCGACAATTTTGAGATTGAGGCTAGAGTTGGCGGTCGATTTAGCAGCAGAAGAAGAGGAAGTAATATATATTGTTTCTGGAGGTCAAGGACCTGGTGAGGATATTCCAGAAGCTCTGGCAATGTCTCTTTATTTATCTGATAATGGTGTGAATCCTGATCGTATTATACTTGAAGACATGTCTACATCAACCCAAGAGAATATTGAGTTTAGTAAGAGTTTGGTTGATGTACACTTTGGTGAAGAGTCTACAGGGCTTCTAATTACCAATGAATTTCATATGTTTAGAGCATTAGAATTAGCTGATAGGGAAGGTCTACTAGTCAAAGGTTTAGCCTGTAAGACTCCATTGACGATTCGATTGAATTACTTAATCCGAGAGTACTTCACAATAATTAACAGTTTAGTGTTGGGTAAGTTGTCGATGATACTGCACCTAACAGCGAAGTTAGGCAATAGATTATGCTAGGTATTAAATTGAAATAGATAATAATTACAGCAAATTCTATAGGATGAAAGTAGGAAGAACACATGGATAAGAAGATTGTAGAGTTTTTGATTAGAGCCAAGAAAGCTACATATGCTGGGAAAGGTAATGAGAGCGAAGCATCGAGGCCTAATTCTCATGATCTGGAATACAATGAAGGTGAACTGAAATACATAGACACTTACTTAGGAAGTGGCAGTTTTGCTGGAGAAGAGGCATTATGGTTAGAAGATATTGCGTTTTGGTCTATGAACTACATTGGTAGAGTGTTGGGGGCTGATTTTCAAGGAGACTTCCTTAAGGAAGCTCTGCTCATGGTGCCAGAAGATATGCCGTACCGAGGACCAGAAGAATATACTAGCGGCAGCTTCACATATAGATGTGAAGTAGAAGGAGATGTGGCTTGGTTCAAAGGCTACGAGGTAATTTTGAAAGATGGCATTAAGGTCTATGAATGTATGTTCCATGGTGGCGAAGTAAAGGAATAAATAGATTATCTTTATTAAAGGAGGTACACAATGATATATGTAAAGTTCATTCTTCTATTTATGATTGCTCATACCGTATCATATACTGTTGCTGGAGCGATTGCATTAAAATTTAGCAAAGATATTTATGAAAGTAAAAATAGGCTATGTCATTTTTTAAATGATATGGGACTTAAAGAAGAAAGGAAACACGTTGAGAAATATTTTTTACTTGCCCAAATTGTAAGAGGTTTTTTGATGGGTGTCGTTCTCCTTCCCTTATTTACAGCTATTGAAAATCTCATATTTATTTTACAGTTCATCTTTTTTGTTACTTTAATGTTTGTCTATACCCACATTTCATCAGCAGCACCTTTTCTGGATAACATTGAAGGATATGTGTATTTTAAAAAAGAATATCTACAAAAAAAATCTATTTTAAAATTTCAATTTGAAATGATTATGTATGCTGTTTTATTTGGCTTTATCATAACATTATTTATGCAGGTTTTTATTTAACTTTAATCGTTGTATTGTATCTTTTAAAGGTACTGGTGGCACGTTTCAAGGGAAAATTCAAAGTACAACATCCCTTTACCGAGAGCGAAGCTACACCAGGGAGTAGTCTTAGGCGGGTCCGATTCAGGGACATTCCAAATACCAGGACGTTAACGGACATTGCGCACTGGTTAAGAAAATTTAAGGAGGTACAAATGGAGAAAGAACTGTCAGAGATGACACTTGAAGAATTATGGGTGCTATTTCCGATTATTTTGAAAGAGCATAATGTTGAATATAAAAATTGGTATGAAATTGAAGAAGAAAAGTTTATTAATTTAATTGGGGAGAAAGATATTGCTCGTATTAATCATATAGGGAGTAGTGCTGTTAATGGTCTATTATCAAAACCTATAGTTGATATTTTGTTGGAACTTAAGGAGGGGTGTAATCTGGATATAATAATAGATAGGATATTAGATGAAGGATGGACTTTAATGTCGTCCCAAGAAGAACCATATATGAGTAGGGTATTTAATAAAGGATATACAAAACATGGATTTTCTAAAAAAGTCTACCATTTACATGTACGTCTTGCAGGTGATTGGAATGAATTGTACTTTAGAGATTATTTGATTGATTGCAAAGAGGTGGCTGAAAAATATGGTCAAATCAAATCAGAATTAATTGATAAATATAGGAATAATAGAGATGGTTATACGGATGCAAAATCGGACTTTATATTACAACATACTAAAGAGGCAAGGAAAAAGTATGGCAGTAGGTATAAGATGTAACTAGTTTAGGGATATTGGTAGCTTCCGTACGCAACATCAGCTAACAGTATGTGCAGACATGGAGAGCATCAAGGAGTGATGTCCATATCTTACATACACAGGACGTTAGGCGAAAGAATTAATTAGTATACTATATATTAGAACCAGCTTAATGGAGGCATCAATGGAAGATAAAGATATAAGAAAGATTTGTCATGAAAATCATCTGTTTTGTAACAAGATTACCAGAGTGGAGGGTAGTTTCAATAAAGAAATATATTTTATTGATGATAAATATTTGATTCGAACATCAAAGCAATCAATGCTTAATGAACAATTTAAGTTTGATCGTATCAGGGATTTGAAACATGTACCCAAAATAGTCTTCTCCTCTGATCAACGCAGTATGGAATGTAAAATCTATTATATTATCCTTCAATACATACAGGGCATTGAATTATTTACTAAATATGATGATTTACAGAATCAAGATATATATAATATAGGAGTAGAGATTGCTGATTTTTTATCTGGGCTTCATACTATAAAAGGAGAAGAATATGATATTGGTCATTATGTGCCGATAATACCAGATTTTGATAAATCATGGAAAGCAGGACATCAAAAATACTGGGATCTTATATATAATGGGCTTAAAGATATACCACTGTCAGACAATGCATGGAGAATAATAGAACGGAGTAATGATTATATTAATGAAAACATATCAAGCATGGATTTTGAGAACGGTCATTCTTTAATACATAATGATTTTCATTTTAAAAATATAATTGTAAATAAGAATGTATTTTCAGGGGTAATTGACTGGGAGTGTTCACAGTATGGAGAAGCCGACTTTGACCTCATACATTTATTGCACTGGAGTTTGTTCCCGCCGTCAGACGCTTCTAATATGATGCAATTGTTTGAAACGGTCTTTATTCATTATATGAAAAAAAGCAATATTCCAATGATTGAAAAGAGACTGACAATCTATTTATTAGAGCATGATTGTATTCAAATACTATGGAGTCAAGGGAAGAAAGCCGAGGAATTACTACCAAGAATAGAATGGTGGATAAGAAACCTAGAAAAGTATATCGTAGATCTATTAAAATTAGTGGATACTGGCAGTTTCCATTGATCTTATCGCCTACAATGTGTTACCAATATCATCATGAAAGGGAGCGCGTTAAGAAGTACCTGAGATGACGTCGGGAACTCGGAGACGTTAGCGGAAAGTCCGAATTTGAAATAGATAGAAACCTTAATTATTATGCATTTTGATATATAGCTCGATTTATTTAATAACAATAATATAATTCAACTTAAAATAAAGGAGATTTATATATGATTATACGACAAGAACAACCGTCTGATTATGATGAAGTTTATGAACTTGTTAAGAAGTCATTTGCTACATCAACTAATGAAGGTGAATGGGAATATTTAAATGAAGTACGAAAAAAAGATGAGTTTATTCCAGAACTTTCATTAGTAGCAGAGAATGACGATGGAATGCTGATAGGACAGATTGTTTTGTATAAAACAGATATTACAACTTCGGATAATGTTTATACTGAGCTTTTACTATCACCAATAAGTGTTCATCCAGACTTTTTTCGCAGAGGAATTGCGAGTAAAATGATGAAGGAAGCTTTCCAAATTGCAAGAGGTATGGGATTTACGGCTATATTTCTATGTGGTAATCCAGATTTTTACCATAAGTTTGGTTTTAAGGGGTCTTATAAATATGCAATATTGCATATTGCAGATAAAACCCAAAAAGCTGAATGGTGCATGGCGTTAGAATTAATACCTGATGCATTAATAAATAAAGCTGGAACAATTAATATACAATAACCAAGTACAGTAATTGATACAGATTTCCTTAGGTAAGTAGTTGATTACGGAGTAATTTGACCAAGTGAATTATAGATGGCTCAAAGCACTATTATTCATTTTGAAGTGTTGGAAATTAACGATTCGGACCTTCACATAACAACGCATTACCGATTATATAAACCGCTAACCGAGTCAGCCACGCATTAGGTGTTCGCAGGCTCACAACCATAAGCTCAGCTTGTAAGCGCTTTGGCATCGTCAACGCAGGACGTTAAGTGAAATCGGTCACAAAGAGATTGCGTATTCTGCGTGGATTGAAAGGGAAGGGTTTTGAAGAACAAGAATATTGTTTATTATAAGTAAAAAGGAGTTTTATAGTGAACGTAATCGAAACGATTTATAAAAGAAGAAGTATAAGAAACTATTTAGATAAGCAAGTTGAAAAGGATATGATTATAACTTTGTTGAAGGCCGCTACAGCTGCACCGACGGCAGCAAATTGTCAACCATGGGAGTTTATAGTAATTGATAAAGCCGAAAAACTTTCTGAACTGAAGGATAAATTGATTTTTGCGAGATATAATGCACCTGTTGCTATTGTTGTGTGTGGGAATATGAAATTATCATTTAAAGGGCCAAATCAAGAAATGTGGGTTCAAGATTGCAGTGCAGCGATAGAAAATATTTTGATTGCAGCAACAAGTATAGGGCTTGGTTCAATTTGGATAGGCATATACCCTCTTGAAAGCAATATAAGGGCATTAAAAAAAATACTCAATATGCCTGAATATGTTACTCCACTGGGTATTGTATATGTTGGATATTCTGCAGAGGAAAAAGAAGCGAGAACACGTTTTAATGATAAAAGAGTATATTGGCAAGAGTATGAACCTAACCGTAAGCATAAGACAAAGGATAAGCCTGTTATAGGACATTACTAGAGGTTTTAGGGGTGTTGTCCGTGACCACCTAGAAATAAGCGAGGCGACCAACTTTACTCAACAAGACACTCAAGTTCGCTATAGCTTCAAAAGAGTAAACGGTAAACCAGTCAGCTCTACTGTTTACCGTTTTTTTATGTCATAATACCTTAAACTGATATGCTATTTCTTCCTCCGTATGTACTCAGGAAGGCTTGCTGACCAAGGTAAGAGTTGATCAAATACTGCGAGATCTGTCTCATCCTGATATTTCGGAATCTCGGTTAACAGATACTTGTAGTATTCATATGTACGTAAATTATTCGCCTTTGCTGTTTCTGCTATGCTATATGATATTGCGCTGGCTTCTGCTCCGGCTATTGTATCGATAAGAACCCAATTTTTTCTTCCAATGGTAAAAGGACGGATATTTCGTTCCGAAGATGAATTATCAATCGGTACATTACCATTAGTCAGAAAGGTCTTTAGATATTTTTCCTGATTCAGGCAGTAGCCAAAACCTTGTCCGGTTTCTGATTTTGGAGGCACTTTGTCCTTGTTTTTCGCACCCAATCGAAAAGCCTCAACCAACGGTGTAACGCTAAGGTTTCTTCTTTCTAATCGCTCTTCTGCTGACAACTCTTTTAGACTTTTGTCTATAGTATAAATGGCGGCCATCTGCTTCAATGCTTTATAAGCAAGCGTTTCCTTGATTTCATCCCTTGATGAGGTTTTTCGCATTGCTTTTATTGCATTTACAAATCTGCGTCTTGCGTGAGCATAGCAGCCGGCAACGATAATGCCTTCTTTTTCTCTCTCCAGCTTATGATAGGATTCATATCCATCTGAAACTACTATGCCAGAGTAACCTTCCAGAAACTGCTCGAGATGTACCGTTTCTCGCGTCTTATGATACTCGAAAAGTACAATTCTCTTGCCGCTTTGATCAAGCTCGCTACTGCTATACACCCACATAAAACTTTTTGCTCCGGCCGCCCTGCCATCTTTACTCACTTTTAGAGTAGTCTCATCAGCTTGGATTACCTCTTGTTGAAGGAGTACTTCTTTCATCCGGTCCCATATCAGAGACAGGTAACGCTCTGAACATCGTATCACCCAGTTACACATGACCTGTCTGGATAAAACGACATCACTTCTTAAAAAGTTTTGTTCCAATCTATAGATTGGCATTGCATTGACATACTTATAGTTGAGAATCCCGGCTACCAGGGAGGGGGATGCCAAGCTGTTCTGGAGTAAATCTGCTGTCGGTCTCTTGGCATGGGCGAATCTTTCGCCATCAGCACTTCTATAAACGGCCACATGGTATTCCTGTACTTCAAAAGTTCCAGGATGGAATTCGAGGTGACGATATACATCATCTGGCATTCGCTTGTAACCTTCACCTAATTGTTCGACCAATTCATCGTGGCTTAAATCACTAATAATCGGTTCTGCCTGCGGTAAGCCTTCTAAATCTTTAGACCGTTTACCTTTAGCTTTCTTTTTCTTTTTTTGACCAACTTCTTCCAATGTAGGTTCTTCTAGCTCATCCGGATCTGACATATCAACCGTATTTTCAGCCTCATTAAAACATGGAGATTCTGCAATGGTTTTCTTTATATCTGCCAATTCTTCTTCTGTAAAGTCCATTTTCTCAGAGGATTTCCCAAAACGTGCATTCTGTGCAACATTAAACTTCTCCAAAAGGACTTTGAAGTTTGCGTTCAGATCGTTTAATTGCATCGTCAAGGCTTCATTCTGTTTTTTCACTTCATCAAAATTCGTTTGCATCATCAAGAGAATCTCAATCAGCGTTTCCTTATTTAGTTTTTCACAAGCTTCTCTTGAAATTGGATTATTCATTGGATTCTCCCGTATTTTTATCTTGTCTTATTATACGTGAGATACCCAAAATCCTCAAATTTTACATAGTCGGTCTTCGTCATTATGACGGTGGATAACTAAGGTCACAAGACTTGATACTCGAGTTTTGTCACGTCAGTTATTCACAAAATTAGCTTTTTCAGCCTTTATCAAAAGACTTTCAGAAGGCTTATCCACTGAATTTATTGGCGCCTTCTTTTATCAGTGGATAAGTAGTTTTTCTTGAATTATATCTTGTTCTATACCTTGAAAAATAAATATTTTTTTCTCTATTTTGCACATAAACTCTTTTGTCATCCTGGTAAAAGAGGGGTAACTTTTGCTATGGATTTCTTCTGTTCAATCTTCATACCCTTCATAAGCCACTCGAACTGCTCTTGTGTTATAGCCTTAGCCTCATCCTCCGAACGTGGCCACTGGAAGCTACCTGCTTCAAGTCTCTTGTATCCCAAAAAATATCCATCTTCCTCCCAAACCAATGTTTTTATCCTGTCTGATCTTCTTCCGCAAAACATGAATAAGGTTCCAGTTTCAAACGGATCTAATTTATAGTGATTTTTGATCATCATTGACAACCTATCAATTCCACTTCTAAGATCAGAACGGCCACAGCAGACTATGACACGCTTAATTCCTTTCGCATCATTAAGCATCGAATATCAGCTCCCTTGTGAATGCTGCTAATTCCATTCCGGATAAGTTTGATATTTCGATTACTATACTGCCTTTATTTAATCTAAAAATTGGATTTTGTTTGGCAACTGTCACATCATTACTGCTTGATACTTGTAAAGCTTTTTCGTTACCAGCAACTGGAACCTCTACAAATACAGGTGCAACCAACTCTGTTGCGTTTATTCTACCCTCATATATCAAAGCCCGTATCCGACGTTGCCAATAATAAAACTGTTTTTCATTGATGTCATTTGCTTCACACCATTGTCGTTTTATTTTACCACTTGAGTTACATTTTTTTACAATATTTGCCCAATACTCCAAGCGTACTTCATTAGTCGTATCATCCATTTAATCAACCTCCAAAAAACTATTAGTTTTCTTGTCTCTAGCGATAATTATCTCAAAAACTAGCTAGTTTTTTCAAGGCGGTATGGTTTACCGTTTACTCAAAAGATAGCTAAAGCACATCCATTCACCAAGCCAGTTCAGGCTAAGCTCATACGAAGATATCATGATTTAGGTGCACAATATGTTGAACGGTTAGCAGGTGATAAGACATTTGAGCAACACATAGAAGATGGACATATAAAGGCTTACATAGAAGACATAAAATACTTTAAGAAAAATTGGGCTAACTTGTAGGGATTCACAAGTTTTTGTTGATAGCTTTGTCTAACAGCGAATTGACGAGACGTTATGCGATATTAGAAACTGGGCTGCAATAGTGGTCTTATTGAAAATTGAGGAGGAAAGATGAAGTATATCGCTAATTATATAACCCTTAGTAGGATTATATTGAGCTTTACCTTATTATTATTTGAGCCATTTAGTATTGTTTTTAATACAATTTATATAGTTTCCGGACTTAGTGATATACTCGATGGATATATAGCGAGAATTAGTGGCACTGCCAGTACTATTGGAGCGAGATTGGACTCTGTTGCGGATTTGATTATGGTGACTGTTGTATTATATAAGTATTATCCACTAGTTATTTTATCTGAAAAAATTTATTTTTGGATTTTAGGAATAATATTAATTAGGGTACTATCATTGACGGTTGTCTATATAAAATTTAGGGAACTGGGTATATTACACTCATATGGGAATAAATTTACTGGGATAGCTTTATTCATGACACCATTACTTATTCAGATTATTCCGGTTCATACCACAGCATATTTACTATGCATTTTTGGATCAGTTTCCGCGGTTGAGGAATTAGTTATACATTTAAAGTCAATGAAACTAGATTTGAACGCGAAGAGTTTGCTGACATATGCAAGAAGAGTTTGAGTTGGTTGTATGATATCGTATCAAACATCGCCAAACAGCGAATTACCAACATGGACGGTAATAAAGGAGGATGTCCACGTCGCTAATTCACGCAAACGTTATGTGCAATTACGAACCAGATATAAAAAAATAAAGAATGGAAAACGATTATGAATTCGACTGTAGTTGTATATTATTCAAAAGATAACAATACTCGAACTGGAGCAAAGATTTTAAGCGATAGAATAGGAGCAAAAATAGTTGAGTTAACAGAAATTAGGAAAGCAAATTTTGTTCAGGCGCTAAGTAAAAAGAGTTCAAAACTTGCAGGAGATCCATGGGGTGAGATAAAAGATGCTAAGATAATATACTTAATGTCACCAATATGGGCAAGTAATACCTTATTTGTTGGATTTTCAATTATTGTATTGTGGATCATGTTATTTGCCACATCACAGGTTCCAGAGCTTGAGACTGAACCATTAGCTTAGCACTGCATGTACTATCCGAATTGATATTGGCAGTATCTCTTCTTTTTACTGGTATTGGCTACATGAAGAATACTAGATGGGTACCATATATGTTTATGTTGAGCATGGGACTTCTCATATACTCGGTTATGAATGTAGCAGGATATTATGGGGAGTCTGGTAATTTCGCTATGGTTATAATATTTGCAGTATTATTAGTTATTGCTGTCCTATTAACAGTTCTTACTTTGAAGGAAATTCTGAGCAAGAATAATGATTAGATTTGTTGGTTTAGGTTCTGCTTTATCAACTGTATCGATATATCAAGTTGCTAGTAAGATTCCGAGGGGAATCACATAACCCCATGTTCCTGCTTCGGGTCAGCAGAGGGAACGGATATAAGTAAGAATGCTGGCCACATACGGCCGCCTAAGTCATACGAATATGAGACTATATATGAAATTTCCACCTTTGTTCCGAGGTATTGAATGAAAGGTAAAGAGATGAATTTACTAGAAAGTGCAAAGAAACTAAAAAAAGAAATTGGTACACTATACTATTCGTATAGAGATGAAAGGACACCATTGTTTGCCAAAGTGTTTTCTATATTTGTAGTCAGTTATGCTCTAAGTCCCATTGATCTGATTCCTGACTTTATTCCAATATTGGGATATCTTGATGATATTATCTTATTACCAATTGGAATATATTTCGCTTTAAAGATGATTCCAGATGTAGTGATTGTGGATTCTAGAGATAGAGCAGAGAAGGAATTTATGAAAGATCGAAAGAGCAATTATTTTGTTGCAGGAGTCATCGTAATTATATGGTTCATAATAATACTAGAGATTGCCCATATAATTATATAAATTATTCAAGGGAGAATGCCGACGATTGAAACATCATATAACAGCGAGTTGACGATATAGGCTTTGGCAAGTATGGATGGCACAAATCGTCTACTTAGAGGATGTTAGTTGACATATTATCTTTTGAATAGAAAAGAGAGGTACATGAATTGGATGATGTAGTTATCAGTTTGGCAAAACATTTGAATAAGGAAAATATTATATGGGGTATAGGTGGTTCATACTTATTAAAGGAATATGGTATTGTTGATGAAGTTCATGACTTGGATATCATTGTTTCTGAGGAGGATGTGAAGAAGACCGTCGAGATTCTTGATTCTATAGCTGAGAGGAAGACTATACCAGTAAAGAATGAATATAGAACAAAGCATTTCCATGTATATTCCTACAGAGGTGTGAGTATTGATGTGATGTCTACTTTTCGAATTGAGCATGATAATGGCGTTTATGAGTTCTTGTTAGATGATCAGTCGATAGTTATTAAAAAGCAGAAACAGGGAGTTGTTATACCCTTTACAAGTTTAGAAGATTGGCTCATTGCGTATAAATTGATGAAAGGAAGAGAAGAAAAAGTCGAGCTGATAGAGAATTATTTTAGAACAGAAAGTTTGAATCACAGAGAACTTCTAGAAAGAACAATTAAACAAGAATTGCCTGAAGAGATTAGAGAGTATATTAGGAACATACTTAAGTAAAAGTCAAGTTAGCTAAGACTGTCAAGCTAATACGGCATCTAACAGCGAAGTTGACGATATAGGCTTTGAATAAGGATGGATGCCACATATCGTCAATTCACATGACGTTAGGAGACATAATTCGTTAGTTAATAGAATCGATATAAATAATCCACTATTGTGAGGAGAAATCATGTTTAGTAAGTTTAAGATCTCAGCAAATAGGGTTATACCAATAATTGTAATAGCAATTATTATTTTTATTTAAATATATTTTGTATTTGGTTATCGGAGGAATTTACTAAATGAATTTTTTAGAATTATGTAAACAACGGTGTACAACAAGGGAATTTATTGAAAAACAAATTGATAAGGACGATCTTGACGCATTATGTCTGCTGGCCGTGTGACACCAACCGCTTGTAATAAGCAACCACAGCGTATTATTGTAGTTCAACGACCTGAGAATGTTTTCAAGGTTCAAAAAGCATACCAAACTTTCGGTTCTCAATGTATCCTCATCGTATGTCAAGATAAAAGGGATGCTTTAATTCGACCTTTTGACGAAAAATGTTCGGGTGATATAGATATCGGTATTATTTGCGATCACATGATGCTGGCTGCAAGAGAATTGAATATTGGGAGCGTGCTGGTAGGATTATTTGATCCTCATATAATAAGAAAAGAATTTAGCATACCCGAATATATTGAACCAACTGTATTGCTTATCCTAGGTTATCCTACCAATGGCTTTCTGAGTCCTGACCGTCATAAAACGGAAAGAAAGCCTCTTGAGGATTCAGTAATGTATGAGACCTATTACGAGGACAGGTCGTTATGACATGATTGCTTGCGAGACCCTGTCGGAGTTTAAGGGGCCGCCGTCCATGCTTCCTCTGGCGTCGTCAACTCACTGGACGTTATACGCGATTCAGAATCTCGGTTATAAAAACGTTGAGTAATTTTGTTTTAATGAAAGAATTCTATGTATACGTACTTCGTTGAGTGCTTGAACTGGAATATAGAATACAATATATGAGTCGATTAATAACATTCTATAACCTTTTTTTCTGAGTTCAAATTCATTGGGTAGCGTGCCAAGGAAAGGAAATTGGCTTAAATTACCAATTCTGTCAGTTATTTTTTGAATAAACTTTTCAGCAGCATTTGGATTATCTCTTGAGATATAGTCAAGTATCGCATATGTATCATTCATTGCAGATTCCTTGTAGATTACATTAAAGCTAAGTGACATTATACTTACCTCTAAGTTCTTTCATAAAATCATCATGTGAAATAGATGGTGAGTCAGATGCATACTCAGCTTCTGCGACAGATAATTTTTGATATAAGTCAAGTTTATCTTGAAGTGTTTCAAAATACTCTATCGATGTAACAACAAGATCGCCTTTACCATTTTTAGTGATATAAACGGGTTCGAAATTTTGATGGCATATTTCGGATATTTCATTGAAATTGTTACGCAAATCTGAAATAGGATGAATTTTTGGCATAGTGTCACCTCGCTTTCATTATAATGAGTATATTATATCATAATAATGATAAAGAGGGTAGTCTTGGAAATAGTTAATTCTGAACATCGTATAGCAGCGAGTTGACGATATAGGCTTTGAACAAGGATGGATACCACACATCGTCAACTCACAGGAAGTTAACTAACAAATGGCGCGTTGAAGGAATACTATGCAAAAAAGTGTTGTAATCAAGGAAGGATGGCGAAAGCAAGGTGAAAAAAAGTAAGTCAATTCTTTTAGAAGAATAGGGTGTGATATTAAGGGTTTTAAAAATGATAAGCCTAAGTTAGGAATAATAAAATTTGTAATAATCAGTATTGCAATGATTTTCATTTTATGCATATTGAGTTATTATGTTTTGGGTAGTATTGGTATTACCTATATGAAAAATGGAGAGGGTGAAAAAGTATATAATTTTATTGAAGATATGGATTACTTTTTTAATATTAAACAGGATAAAGTTGAGTTGATTAGTAAAACTGTTGGGTATTAAACAATTGAAATGAAATTTGAATCTAAATGTTATTACTATATGAAACTATTGACAAGGCTGGAAATATTTTGAATAGTTTAAAGGATTTTCTGGGGCGCCATTCATCTGCTAACAAAGGATTAACGGGCATGTCTTCGCAAAGTGCAGTCGCCCTAAAGCTCAAACACGTCGCTAAGCATAATCGTTATGTGAAAAATATTACTATGTTTTTATAATTTACTAAAAGGGGAGATATATAATGAAATATTTCAAAAAGTTGGTAGGGAAAGAGATATATTTATCACCAATGAATCCGGATGATTATGAGATTTATTGTGAGTGGATTAATGATTTAACAACATGTATTCCATCCGGTGTAGCAACTAATAATTATACTTTATATCAAGAAAAGGATGCACTAAAAAAGATTTCTGAAGGTCAGGCATTTGCGATTGTAAAACTTAATAATGATGAAGTGATTGGTAATTGCTCACTACTTGATGTTAATAATATACATGGAACAGCTGAACTGGGTATTTTTATTGGTTCTGATCAAAACAGAAATAAGGGTTATGGGACAGAAGCCTCTAAACTTTTGTTAAACTATGGATTTAAATTATTAAATCTTCATAATATTATGATACGTGTCTTAGGATTTAATCAAAGAGCACTTAAATCTTATATAAACATTGGATTTAAAGAGTTCGGTAGAAGAAGAGAAGCGTTTCTAATTAATCAAAGTTATTACGATGAAGTATATATGCAATTACTTAGAAAAGATTTTAGAAGTGATTTGTTAGACAAGCAGATTAATGATATCATTAATTTGTCATAGCTATACAAGGCTAAAGTAATATACTTCGCATAACATCATGTTGTCAACACAATCTGCAAACCGAGTCGGGGTCACATTAGTCGTTCGCAGGCTCACAGGCATGAGATCGCCCTGTAAGCAGATTGGCGTCGTCAACACACAGAACGTAATGTGAAGTTACGAACTAGATATTAAGAAAAAATAAGAAAGGAAAATGATTATGAATTCGACTGTAGTTGTATATTATTCAAAAGATAACAATACTCGAACTGGAGCAAAGATTTTAAGCGATAGAATAGGAGCAAAAATAGTTGAGTTAACAGAAATAAGGAAAGGAAATTTTATTCAAGCGCTAACTAAAAAGAGTTCAAAACTTGCAGGAGATCCATGGGGTGAGATAAAAGATGCTAAGATAATATACTTAATGTCACCAATATGGGCAAGTAATGGTGTTCCAGCCGTGAATGCTTTTTTAGACAAAGCAGATTTGACAAATAAAGAAGTAACAATAATAACATTTCAACAATTTGCAGATTTAAGAAATAGCGATAATGTACATAATTATTTTAGAAATAAGGTTCAAGATAAGAATGGAATTGTATTAGATTGTTATGCATTTTTAGGTGGTAAGATGGGACATTGTGCAGAAGAAATTTATATTAGGACACAGATAGATAAATTATTTCCTACAGAATAGTAATTTCAGATTACAAGCTATTTCCGTTCGTAGCTTTACATAATACGTTAATTCCCATCATGCCTCGACCATAATTAACTGGAGAAACTGAATGTTTTGGAACGATGAGAACTGCGGGAACGTTAGATAAAAGACCGTCCTAAGAGGAGAAAAGTCTCTTATGGGCGTTGTATAAGGAGACCAGCTATGAAAAGTCAAGTATAAATTAGCTGGAAATTCTTTTTAATCGAATTCCTTAAAAAAGGGTAACTTTAATAAGACTCCCTATAAGGTAGTTTTCAAAATCAAATGATATTCGGGTTTTAATTAGTCGAGATTAAACTCGACTTCGTCAGTAAGCATCTTATAGATGACCCTGACAAGCTTACCGGCACAGTGACCTAAAGTGTTGTAGTGGTTTCGGCCTTCAGCTCTTTTAGTATCGTAATAAGCTTTAAATGTGTCGTTGTTACGAACAACATTGTTTGCAGCATTAATTAATGCATAACGTAAGGTTTTTGATCCTCGTTTTGACATACGTGTACGTTTGGCAACAAAGTTTCCAGACTGATAAACAGACGGATCTAACCCAGCATAAGCTAGAACTTTGCTAGCATTGGAGAAGCGTTTAATGTTACCAATTTCACCAAGAATCATTCCACCATTGACAAATCCAATGCCTGGAATGGTCATGATAAGTGAATCAAGTGAAAGCATAATTGATTGCATTTCCGATTCAACAGTTTTTAACTGGCTATCTAATAACTCGATTTGCTCGATAGCATGAGTTATTTGAATAGATAAAGACCTGTCGCTGGATCCGACAGACTCCCTTGCAAGAACTCTTAATGCTTTAGCATGTTCTTTCTTGAAGTGGCCGTGGGAGGCTTTTAAAAGAAGAGCTGAAAGATGAGTCATATGCATGGAGGCAATAGCATCCGGAGTAGGAGCTTCTTTAAGAAGCTGATAACAGGCTTTCTGATGCAAACCTGATTTGAAGAAGTATTGGAGTTCAGGGAAAACCTGATCCATATAAGAAGTTAGCTGAATTTTCAACCTAGTACGGTTTTTAACCAGCTTCTGACGGAAACGTCCAAGATTCTTCAAATGCATAAGATCAATGTCTTCTACAGTGAGGAAACGATGATCATGCATCATAAGGGTTTTAGCGATAACAAAGGTATCAACTTTATCAGTCTTAGTCTTGCGAATGTTATTTTTCGCATAGATGAAGTCTGAAGTGGGTTGATGAGACAAACCTTAAAGTGTCTAGATACAAGAAATTCAATAAGGTTGTTGCCATAGTGAGCTGTTGATTCAAGACCAATGATGAGGTCACTCTTTTAAAGGAACTAATTGAAGAGAGCAACAAATGGAAGCCATCACTGTCATTCGTAAATTTGAACGGCTCGAGAAGTACTTCACCATCAGAAGATATGGCTGCGGCGAAGTGGTTAAGTTTGGCGATATCAATGCCAAGATAGATCATGAGATTAAATCTCCTTTCGAATTATTGATACCATGACGTCCACCAGCGATTATCATTGTAGACTTGAATGAGATAAGTACTCTATACAAAATGTATGGCACATCCAGCTAATAAACAATTCAGATAAAGGTAGCGGCAATACACTCCTGTTAAGTAGTCTGTGCTACAGAAAAAAATCAAAGGTACCACAGTATCTGAATGTATTATAGTCACGAATAAAAAAGAAAGGAAAGTGTGATATTTACTTCTATAAATATCATACAAGGTAATAGAAATGAAAACTATATTACAGCGAGCACCTGTTAAGTCATATTTTATACTAGCATACTTGATCTCTTGGGGTGTTAGTTTACTCGCGGTTGGACCAAAATTCATCCGCGGAGAAAACCTACAAATGGAAGATGCTATGCTCATGTTTATGGCAATGCTAGCTGGACCAAGCTTTGCTGGTATATTTATGACAGCTGTTGTCGATGGAAGAAATGGATTGAGGGAATTATTTGCTCGGATGATTAGGTGGCGAGTTGAAATACGCTGGTACTTGGTGGTACTTATCCCCCCAATTTTTATTTTATTAGTTCTATTAACACTTTCTGGTTTGGTATCCCCAGTTTTTGTCCCTAGTTTCACAATGATAGGCCTGGTAATAGGCCTTCTAGCTGGTTTTTTTGAGGAAATTGGCTGGGTAGGGTTTGCCCTTCCCAAGATGCAGGAGAAATATAATTCCTTATATACTGGTCTCATTATTGGTGTGTTCTGGGGCTTATGGCACTTATTGGCTGGTTATTTAGGTTCCTCAGCCACACTTGGAATATTTTGGGTGCCACATTTTGTTTCTATGTTTATCTTAGCCATGACGGCTACCAGAGTTATTATAGTTTGGGTATACAATCATACAAAAAGTGTTTTACTTGCGCAGCTAATACATGCAAGTTCAACAGGATTTTTGTATACTCTCGGTCCCTCACCGATATCGCCAGCAAATGAGATTCTTTGGTACATAATTTATGCATTAACTCTATGGGTTTTTGTTATAGTGATTTATTCAAGATATGGAAATCAATTGAAACGCTGATGGACGCTCCATCGGCTAACTGCATATTGCCAACACTCTATCTGCAAACTGATTCGGGGTCGCATTAGCCGATCGTAAGACTCTCAGGCATGAGCTCGCCCTGTAAGTAGATTGGCGTCGTCAACTCCAGGACGTTAGGTAAACCATTTTGGCTGAAATTATACTATAAACTCGCCATCCTTGGCGGGACATACAAAGGGAGTTGATATTATATGAATAAAGAAAAATTGCATAGTCTAATTGAAAAAGATCAACCAAACATATGTCAAATCTTTATTTATCAAGAAGGAATTGAAGTATATTCTGACGAATGGAATAATTATAAAAAAGATGATTGTACTCATATAATGTCTGCAACGAAAAGTGTTGTTGCATTATTGATTGGAATAGCAATAGATCAAGGATTAATTCAAAGCGTAGACGATAAAGTGATAGATTATTTTCCCGATTACATTGTTAAACGTGAAGAAAAAACAATTTATGATGTTACCATCAAACATTTATTGACGATGAAAGCGCCTTATAAATGTAAAGGAGATCCATGGACAAAAGTGTGTTCAAGTAACGATTGGACGTTAGTATCATTAGATTTGCTAGGAGGCAGGAAAGGAATCTGTAAGGAATTTAATTATCAGACTGTCTGCTTACACATATTAACAGGTATATTAACTAAAGCAACCAAAATGACCCCAGTTGACTTTGCAAACAAGTATCTATTTAAGCCAATTAGCGTGCATAAACATAAGAATTACTATGCAGCAACAGCTGAAGAGCATAAAGATTTTATAATGAATAAGAAGCCAAAAGAAAATGTTTGGTTTTGTGATCCACAGGATATTGGAACAGCAGGCTATGGTTTGTGTTTTTCAGCAGAAGATATGGCCAAAATAGGTCAGCTTTGCCTGAATAAAGGCTATTATAATGATAAACAAATAGTATCTTCCAAGTGGATTGAAGAAATGACAAAACCACGAATTGTTACAGGGGAAAAATTTGGAAATATGTTATATGGCTATCTTTGGTGGATAATTGATGACGAAAAAAACATTTATGCAGCAATTGGCAATAGTGGAAATGTGATTTATATCGATCCTGAAAACAGTTTAGTGATTTCTATAACTTCTTATTTCAAGCCAACTGTTTTTGATAGGATTGAATTTGTTGAAGAAATTATTAAACCTTATATTTTTAAATAGCCTGCTTTCAGACATCCTTGTCTTCCAGCGCGTTATCAACAAGGACGCCAAAATGGCTTCATCTAACAAGGAATATGAGAAGATATAAGAAACTATTTTTGCTATAAATTCTTGAAATTACATAGAAAATAAAAATATTTGAACAGTAACTTAAGACCAGAGAGTGATTAATAATGTAGCAAAAGCTTAAAAAAATCATTAAGATATTAACAATAATGATTGCTATTATTTATAGATAAAAGGGGGAGAAAATGAAAAGGATTATTACATACGTACTTTATATAACAGGTCTATTATTACTCGTATTTTATGGCAACGCTTACCAGGAGAAAATGCGAATTATATCAAGTCAAGAATCAAACTTTATACCGATTCTACTTGTAAATAGCATCTATTCTATTATTTTCGGAATATACATAGCTTTACCAAATTTTATACAAACAATTTCAAAAACTGGCAAAGTACATATTAATTGGTTGAAAATATTCTTAATAGGAGTCCCTACATTTATCATTAGCGCTTCAGGTGTCTTATTTTACTATTTACGCCCAGTTGAATTAACTTCAATATATTATTGGATATTCTCCAGATTTTCCACAGCGGGTACTTCGTTAATTGCAGTAGTTTTTGGATATACGTTATTAAGTTCGATTGTCAAAGAAGAGAAAGACGAAAGCATGTATGGAAGAAAAAATAATATAGCAAAAATCATTACCTTATCAATACTGGCAATTTTTTTAATTTATATTTCTTTTATAGGCATAATTCACCCACCAAAACTTGTAAATGTTAATGCAACTATAGTAACAGATGATCAAACGCAAGGCTATACAATGGAAGATGGGACTGAAGTTGGACTCGTGATGACTGAAATTATATATACGTTTGAATTTGAAAATCTGCCTACTATTAGAAGAATAGGCGAACCTAATAGTGGCAACATAATTAGGGTTGAACCCAAAGATAGCCTTGAAAAGTTATTAGAAGATGTTATATTTGATCGTCCAGACGGAGCAGGATTTAGTTCGAGCGGAAATATAACAGAAGTTAGTTTTAATTATACTATTGGGTCTATCGATCCTAGAGGCAATCATCCAAATAAATACCCACCATCTCAAGAAATGCTTAATAAGATAAGAGATTCTCTATATGATGCTGAATTAGTTTTTGAGCTTGAAGGAAAAAAGACAAAACGATATAATTTAGTAGATTATAAGAATGAATAACAACGACATTGTAAAGCCTAGGAACGTTATCTGGCATAATAGCAATTATTAATTATATTATACGTTTGATGTTTCCAGATCCAATAGAAGCGGGGAGAAGGATTATGCAGCATCGCAAGATGGATAGATCAAAAAGTTTAAAGGTTTTTCTTTTGATGATGTATCTGGCTTTTATAAGTTATTTTGGATTCATTTCTAAGATTGCAGGTAGAACTCAGTTACATAAAAATAAATTAAACCTTATACCTTTCAATACAGTTTTGCAATATTTTTCGTTTTCAGACATGTCTGATTTGCTTAATTTTGTAATCAATATCTTTGGTAATTTAATTGTTTTTATGCCAGTTGGCATGTTTATACCGGTATTTTTTGGTAACAGAATATGGTCAAGTAGAATTTCATATGTCTTAATAATTGGATTTCTCTTCAGTTTAGGTGTTGAATCGACTCAATTAATCATGTCAGTGGGCGTGTTTGACGTGGATGATTTGCTACTTAACACAGTGGGTGCATTAATTGGATGGTATCTATATAGACACATATGGAAAGTAGGCAACAATTGTTAAGTTGAAATCAATTTACTAATAACAATTTTCCAATAATTCTCATAATACCAGGTACTTATGGATAATATAAGTTGCTGATTAACAGGTTATATATTAGACTGTCAAACAAGAAAAGATAATGCAAAGCCTTGAGGTATAGGATTTTACTAAGTATTGAACAGCCTCTGTAGGTTGACATCACATAACAACATGTTGTAGTTACTCACAAGTATGAGATAAATATGAATTTGTAAGGGTGATTGAATATGATTGAAATCAAAAGGATTACTGAAATTACTAAGAATGATATTAATATTCCCAATGAACCATTTACCTTGTGGGGAAAAATGATACCAACCTACGATGGTGATGAATGGGCTTACTCAATCGAGAAATTTGAGGAAAGTAAAATCAGCGAGATGGTATTTCCCGATGAAAACTATGATTTTGATGCACTAAATAAAGATTGCTTCTTTATAGGAGCTTATAATGAGTTCGGAAAGTGTGTAGGACTTGCTATTTATAGGCATGATTGGCTTAAATATTTGTATCTTGATGATTTAAAAGTATGTAAGGAGTATCGAGGCCATGGAATAGGTAAGCTTTTACTAGATGAAGGTAAGAAAATGGCAGCCGATAACGGTTATCGAGGGATTTATACAATCGTTCAAGACAATAATCTTTCTGCGTGTTTATTCTATATTAAATCCGGATTTATTGTAGGTGGATTTAACACACACCAATATATAGGTACCAATCAAGCCGATAAAAGTAATATTTATTTATATTTAGATGGCCAAAATTCGTTTACCTAAATACATCAACTTAAAGATAGATTTGCTTGGTGTAAAAATCAACATAAAGGATAAAGGTAGTAGAAGATATGGATAACGTAATAGTAAGGCGACCAAACATTGAAGATATAGACAGGCTCATTAAGCTGTTTGAGATTGTAATTCAAGATACTTTTAGAAAAAATAATCTTGGATATTTAGTCGAGATGATTGAGGAAGAGATTGAGTCAAAGATAAAGTATCTAGAACAAGATTTTGAAAGTGACGGAAAAGAAAGATATTTTCTGATTGCTGAAATTGATAGTAAGATCATTGGGACAATTGAATATGGAGCATCTAGTGAGTTAATAGAGATGTGTACCGATGGAGAAATAAAGGACATGATTGAGCTAGGAACAATATTTGTTCTCCCGGAATATCAAGGGAATGGGATTGGTAATTTATTGATTAATAAAATTGAAAATGAATTAAATAAGAACGGAATTGATGAAATCTGCCTTGATAGTGGGTATAAAACAGCACAAAAGACATGGACGAAAAAGTTTGGGAAAGCGCAGTATCAGTTGAAGGATTATTGGCTTAAGGATAATGATCATATGATATGGAAGGTGAACATCAGTGAGGAAGTAGATTTAGTTAACCTTGATTTGGAGGAAAATACATGAATAATCAAATTAAATTATCAAAAGAAAAACGTGAAGATATGATTGCGTTAATTAAAGCATATTTTTTGAAAGAAAGAGACGAAGAACTTGGAGATTTGGCATCTGGTTTTTTCTTGGATTTCATTACCGAGAACTTGGCAGCAGACTTTTATAATCAAGGCGTTTGGGATGCTTATACTTATATGAATGTAAAAATCGAAGATTTGTTAGAAATACAGAAGTATTAGCATCGGTGGGGTTCAGTATCTAATGTTAATATTACAGAATGCTTATAGATTGCAAAGAAGCTATCAAGTTCATTCTTATTACACCGAGAGGTGAGAAAAAGTAAATAATTGAGATACATCAAAGGAGACTCGAAGTGAAAACAATAAAGGCTTTTTTGGCGATTGATGAAAAATATAAATCAGAAGTCAATAATTATGGAAGCGTCGATGGAATTTATTCAGTTGTTAGCTATGTATTAGTTATGGTGCTTTATTATGTAATGGGTGTGGTATATGCAGAGCATAATCTTTATTTGGGCTAACAAATTAATTTGTTACTAGCCATAGTATGCATGACTTTTGTATTTTCTAGAAGGCAAACAATGGAATCTATTGGGTTTGGGAAACGGAACCTTATTAAATCAATAATATTGAGTACGATCCTATCAACAATTATTGTTTTAATTAATCTCATTCCAGGTCTTATGAGTGGAAGACAGTTTCAATCATTATCAAGATTAGGTTCTCAATTTTTATATTACTTTGTTATTATTGCACTTGTAGAAGAAATTGTTTTTAGAGGTTTTATTCAAACAAGAATTTATGGAATGATCAAGAAACCAGTGGTGGCTATTTTATTGACATCATTTATGTTTATGTCAATGCATATTCCTTTTCAGATGGGCGCAGCACATATGGATTTTTTTACATATATTTCGAACAATTTTGTGACGCTTATTTTTACATTTGGATGGCATATTATATTTAACTACTTGTATGCAAAGTATAACTCAATAGCTGCACCGACGATTTTCCACGCTTTTATGGATTGGAGTAATTATTTATTTATAAGGTAGTTGTTATTTTCTAGCTGGTGGTGATAAATTGATGACCATTTGTCATTTTGGAGGATTAATATATGATGTTTGCAGATGTAGAAATAAAGTTGAAGAAGAAGAATAAAATATTATTTTCTCGTGACAGTGACTGTTTACAAGCGTTGATACAACTCATTCAAAAACAAAATCATAGAACCCTAGTCTTGTGGGCATTGGATTGTGCTAGATTACCTTTGGAACAATTTGAAGCTAAGTATTCGGATGAACCTAGACCCAGAACCTGTTTGAAGCTTTGTGATGCGTGGGCAAGAGGCAAAATCAAAATGCCCATTGCAAAACAAGCCATCTTAGATTCTCATGCAGTGGAAAAAGAGATCAATGACAGCGTATATGGTGCATTGTGTCATGCAATCGGTCATGCCGGAGCCACAGTTCATGTAGAAACACATGCATTAGGGTTACCTTTTTATGAATTGACGGCAATAGTATTAGAATACGGAATTGACTACTTTGCAAAACCAGTCAGCGAAAAGATAGACTATTATTATCAAAGGCTATTGTATTGGCAAGAAAACACAGAAAAAGTTGAACGTGATTGGGCAAAATTCTTATTAAACGACTCTTAGCCTAACAAAAAAAAGCAACTTCAAAAAGTTGCTTTTTTATAAGTATAAAAGTTATATTAATGAATGAATAATTAAGCTTCTTCACCATCACGCCAAGCTTCGAATTTTTTTATGGTTAGATCTAAAGTCTCTTTGCTGAGAGCAGGAAGTTCGCTGCCCCATATGGCTTCAGCTTCTTCATACCCGGCTTTTACAGCATCAAGTAACATGTCTGCTTTGGCTGGGTCACCACCGGATAGAGCTTTGGCGAATTCTAGGAAACGATCTGAAGTGGCTTTTGCGCCCCAATAGCCATCTTCTGCCACATCAACCTTTGCTTTTTCAATAGCTTCTGGTGTGATTTCTATTCCAAGTTCAAGGGCAAAATCATCTTCAGTTGACTCACCGTTAATAAGTCTTTGCAAATAGCCTCTAAGTCCACCAAGTTGCTTGAGTGCGCCGCCTTTTACAGTGTCTCTAAAGAGGTCAATCAGTCTTTGATCTGTTTCTTCCTTCATGGCACGTACTTTATCCATATCCGGTTTATAATTAGCTTTAGCAGTGGCATCACTGGTTGTATAGTCAACTGCTTTTGTTTCAGCCTTGTCTTGTGATTTTACTTTTTCATCGACGGATTCACCTGTTCTGTTTTGTCTATTGTTTTTGTTTAATTCTGTTAAGTCTCTGTTATTTAGTGGGTTATTGATATTACCTATAGTACTCATGAGCTTTCCTCCTTGAAATATGCTACCTATCCGTAGGTTTAATAGTCATCTCCTAGTGTATATCGACATAAAAGCATAAAGAATTAATGGTTGAATGGGGTTGAATATAAAGCCTAATCAAATTTGAATAAATTATGAATAATCTATTAGAAGTTTATTATAAAAGCTTCATTATATGGACTTATGTAGGTAGGTGTGATAAGTTAATACTACAATGATAATGAAATTAAAACAATAAGACGATGGATATAGATAGAATTTGGAGTTGATGAATATGAAATGTTCAATGTGCCATGTGAACACAGCAATTGTATTTGTAACAAAAATGGAAAATGGTATAGCAAAGCGAGAGGGTCTATGTATTCCGTGTGCTCAAAAGCAAGGCTTAGCACCACTAGATGCAATACTACAACAAACAGGTATGTCGCAAGAAGAATTTGATAATATCAGTGAACAAATGACAGATATTTTTGAAGATGTGGATATGGACCAGCTAACGGAGAACTTCACAAAACCGGATGAGCATGGTAAGAATCATATATCTAATTTATTTAATTCGGCTTTTGCGAAGAACAATAAAGACGAGGATATGACTTTTAAACAAGCAGAACAGGAAACACAAGATGGAACGGTTAAAACTAAGGTTAAAAAATCAAATTCTCCAAAAAGAAAAAACCTTGATGCTTATGGTATTAATCTAAATGAAAAAGCGCTTAACAATGAAGTAGATCGAATTATTGGACGCCATAGAGAAATCGACAGAGTGATTCAAATATTGAACCGTAGAACGAAGAACAACCCAGTGCTTATTGGCGAGCCGGGTGTTGGTAAGACGGCTATTGCAGAAGGTTTAGCTGTTAGGATCGTGCAAGGGCAGGTGCCAACGAAGCTATTAAATGTGGAGGTCTATCTACTGGATCTGACATCAGTTGTAGCAGGGACACAGTTTAGAGGTCAGTTTGAGACACGTATGAAAGCGATACTTAAGGAAGCAACCTCAGAAGGCAATATTATATTGGTAATTGATGAGGTTCATAGTATTGTGGGTGCAGGTGAAGCAGAAGGTGGCACAATGAATGCTGCCAATATATTAAAGCCGGCTCTAGCTAAAGGTGAGGTTCAGATTGTTGGTGCAACCACCCTTGAGGAATACCGAAAACATATTGAAAAAGACTCTGCTCTTGAAAGACGTTTTCAACCGGTTATAGTGGATGAACCATCCATTGAGGATTCCATTGAAATCATAAAAGGTATTAAAGATTACTATGAAGATTATCATAAAGTACACATATCCGACGAAGTTATTGTTAAGGCGGTTATGATGTCAGAACGGTATATTAGTGATCGATTTTTACCGGACAAGGCTATTGATGTTATTGATGAAGCCGGCTCGAGAGCCAATCTTCTAAATGAAGGCTTGGTAGAATTAGAAGCCTTAAAAAATGAGTTACAAAAGATTGTGATCGACAAGGAAGATGCTGCTGCCAATGATGATTATGAGAGGGCAGCGGATTGCAAGGTCGAAGAACTAAGACTTAATGATAAGATTGCAAAAATAGAAAAAGAATGTAAAAATGTTGCTATTACAGAGGAAGATATTGCTTATGTAATAGAAGCATGGACGAAGATTCCAGTTCAATCCATAGCAGAAGATGAGGCCTATAAGCTTATTAATCTTGAGGAACGTCTTCATAGAAGAATTGTTGGTCAAGAGGATGCGGTCAGAAAACTCTCAAGAGCAACGAGAAGAAGCCGTTCCGGATTCAGTCGAAGGAAGAAACCATCATCTTTTGTATTTGTTGGTCCGACTGGCGTTGGTAAGACGGAGTTATCTAAGGCACTTGCAAGCGAACTCTTTGGTAATGAAGAGGCACTCATTCGATTTGATATGTCTGAGTTTATGGAAAAACATACGGTCTCCAAATTAATTGGTGCACCTCCAGGTTATGTGGGCTATGATCAGGCCGGTCAGTTGACCGAAAAAGTACGCCGCCGTCCTTACTCTGTATTATTACTGGATGAGATAGAAAAAGCGCATACAGATGTCTTTAATCTCTTACTTCAAATACTTGAAGATGGACGGTTAACTGATGGTCAGGGACGCACAGTGAATTTTGAAAATACGGTCATTATAATGACTTCAAATGCAGGAACAAGCCACAAAAATAATGGTATTGGTTTTGGTAATGGAAGTTATGCATCCTTAGAACAAACTACCAAAGATGCTTTAAAAGAAGTGTTTAAACCGGAATTTCTTAATAGAATCGATGAAACCATCGTATTTACAGAACTGAGTAAAAACGAGCTGAAAGATATTATTGAACTGATGCTAAAAGATGTATTTAACACAGCTAAAGACAAGCTTATGACTCTTAATGTAACGGATGAAGTTAAAGCATTCATCTTTGATAACGGTTATGACCCCAAATTTGGTGCGAGACCTTTAAGAAGAGCCATTCAGAAGTACGTTGAAGACGAGTTAGCAGAATGCTATATTAAAGGTCATATAAAAGAAGGTGACCATATTGAAGTCTATATGGATGCGGATGGTCCAAGGGTAAGGGTTCAAAACCCAAGCTAGCAGGAATATATTTCTCAAATCATATCTAGGCGGTATAACATAAGAATAAGTATAACTCAAAGAAGGATTAATATCTCACCCAAGGTGGGAATTGTTCCTTCTTTTTTTAGGCATGTTTAGGTAAAAACAGGGAAAATATGTTAATCAAATATTAAATTTTACATTTTTTATTGACATAATGCACAAAAGCATATACTATTTATTATAGTGTTAATATTAGGTGGAGACTGTTTTGCCAAAGAATTAGATATTGACAATGGGAGGCTACAATGTTTGGAGACATTATTTATGTTGAGAGAAAGCCCATACTACTTGGGTCAACTAAAGTACGTGAAAATGAAGACTCTAAATGGATTGATAAGCTGATATTTAGAACGATGAGTTATCGACATTTTGGTGTAGAAGTTGAGAACAATTGCGTCATACATTTTCATGCCAATAGCTTTCATATGAGAAAACACGCTGAAATCAAAAAAGTAACCATGGAGACATTCTTATTAGGTGGAGAAAAAGTAGTCTTACACCATATAAAAGATAGCTATACAAGAGAACTAATCGTATCAAGGGCTTATAGTGCATTAGGAAAAAGAGAAGAGTGTTATAGCATTAATAAGAATAATTGCGAGCACTTTGTATATTGGTGTGCAACAGGCAATCCATATTCAACACAAACTTATTTTATTAATAAGGGACAAGATGTTTGGATGCTTAGAAAAAAAGTGGTACCATTTACCGTTAAGACAAAAAATAGAACATTACGACTCAGTATGGATATTTATAAAAGAATTCTAAGAAGAGCATAAGATATATTAAAAGTTATTACATTTGTAATAGCTTTTTTTATTCTCCAAGAAATATGGACTTGATAGAAATTATCATTTACAAAGATAAAACCTGTGATATACTATTAATAAAGTTTAAGAGTTGCAAGATCAAATAAAACAAAAAGTACTCAACGTGTCAAGAAGGAGGTCATATATGAAAATCGGATTAATAGGACTTGGGAAAATGGGTTATAATTTAGCCCTTAACATGCGTGACAAAGGACTAGATATAGGTGTTTATAATCGTAGTAAGGAACCGCGAGAAGAAATAAAAAACGAAGGTGTTCAAACTTTTGATACAATTGAAAGCTTGGTCGACGCTTTGGAATCTCCCAAAGTGGTTTGGATTATGGTTACGGCCGGTCCCGCTACAGAGGCCATCATTGAGCAGGTTACACCATTATTATCACCAGGGGACATCATTGTCGATGGCGGTAACTCAAGGTTTTCTGATACCCTTAGAAGAGGTGATGCACTTGAAGAAAAGGGTATATATTTTGTAGATGCCGGTACATCAGGTGGAACGGATGGGGCGAGATACGGTGCTTGTATGATGGTTGGTGGTGACGAAAAAGCCATTGCAGTTTTAGAGCCCTATTTTAAAGTCCTCAATGTTGAAGAAGGTTATCTGCACTGTGGGAAACGAGGATCCGGACATTATGTTAAGATGGTACATAATGGCATTGAATATGGTATGATGCAAGCCGTTGGTGAAGGACTTGAGATTATTAGAAGGTCAGAGTTTGATGTAGATTTTGAAAAAGTTGCCAATGTATGGAACCATGGGTCTATTATCGCAGGGTATCTCATGCAAATGACGAAACAGGCTTTTGAAAATAATGGCATGTTAGAAGACATCATCCCACGTATTGATGCTTTAGGAGAAGGCCAATGGACAGTGGAAGAAGCAATAAGACTTGGTGTGTCTGCACCGGTCATTACTCAGTCTTTGTTTATTAGAAACGCTTCCAAAGATGAGGGCAAATTCTCAGATCGTGTGGTTGCGGCACTCAGAAATGAATTTGGTGGTCACGCATTACACAAAAGGTAGGTGAATGTATGGAGAATCAAAAGGTAATATTTACTATATTTGGTGGGACAGGTGATTTAACTTATTACAAACTGATCCCTGCTTTTTATCAATTGTTTTTAGGTGGTCGTATATTAGATGATATGACCATCATTGTACTTGGCAGAAAGAATAAAGATTCAGCATCTTATAGAGAAGAAGTTAAAGAAGTTTTAATGAAGAAAGTATCCAATTATAATGAAAATGTATTTGTAGCCTTTAGTTCTAAGTTACATTATTATGAAATGAATTTTGAAAAAGCTGAAGAATATGAGGGATTAAATACCTTTATAGACAGTAAAGATTGCCATAATCGCATTTTCTACTATGCTACAGCACCTACTTTTTTCCCATTTATATCGGAGCAACTTAAGGATAAGAAGCTTTTAGATGTGAAAGGTTATGCAAGAGCCGTTTTTGAAAAACCCTTTGGTTATGATCTAGAATCAGCTGAAAAAATCAACGCAACTGTATCAAAGATTTTCGGAGAGGATCATATATTTAGAATTGATCATTATCTTGGCAAAGAAATGATTCAAAACATTAACACCGTTCGATTTTCCAATCAAATCTTTAGTGCTATCTGGAACAAGGACTCCATTGACAATATTCAGATAACAGTAAAGGAAAAAGACGGTGTAAAAGATAGAGGTGGCTACTATGACAAAGCAGGCGCACTAAGAGACATGGTGCAGAACCACCTAATACAGATTCTAGCGCTCGTAGCTATGGAACCTCCAAAAAACTTTAATAATAACAGTGCTAAGGAAGAAAAAGTCAAAGTTATTCAGAATCTGAGCATTCAATCGGAGTTGGAAAGCCATACTAATCTTATATTCGGTCAATACGAAGGATATAGAGATGAAGTCAAGGTAGACCCAGACTCTAATACAGAAACTTTTGTCGCCATGAAATGCTTTGTAAACAGCAAGCGATGGGAAGGGGTTCCTTTTTATTTAAAGACAGGCAAAGCACTAGATGAAAGTATAGCAAAAATTGTGATTGAGTTTAAAACGGATGGGTCAAGTACACCAACCAATACTGAAAAAATACCTAATTTGCTTGTTATAAAAATACAACCGGAAGAAGGCGTGTATATACGCATCAATACAAAAGAACCTCGAAGTGAAAGTAAATTAATGTCCGTCAATCTAAGTTATTGCCAATCCTGTGATATTTTTTACAAATCACCGGATGCCTATGAACGTTTACTGCTTGACATCTTAAATGGTGATACAGCTATGTTTACTGGATGGGAAGAAGTAAAAAGTGCATGGGAACTCATTTCGGAAGTCGTAAAAAAATGTCCGGACAAATCAAAATATCTGGATACCTATTCTAAGGGTTCAGATGGCCCGATCTCATCTCATGATATGCTAAAAAGAGATGGTCGACATTGGTGGCGTGTAGATGATATGAATAATAATTTTGAATAAGATTGGAGATAATATGAAAATATATGATATATCCATGACCATTGAACCGGATATCATGGTTTATAAGAATTATGAAAGCAAAAAACCGATCTTTAGCAATGCGTCTAACTTCGATACAGGTAGTCATTATGAAACAGACTTAAAAATGAACCTGCATACGGGCACTCATATAGATGCACCACTACATATGATTAAAGACGGGCTTACTATGGAACATTTTGATCTGAACCGCTTTATCACGAAAGTCAGAGTTCTTGATATGACCCATGTGTCAGGTATGATATCGACGCAGGATTTGAAAGAAAAGGAAGTTATAAAAGGTGAATTTTTACTATTTAAGACGAAAAATTCATTTGAAGACCATTTTAGCAATCAATTTATATCCTTGTCAGAAGAAGGCGCCACTTATTTAGCTGAACTGGGTATACTTGGTGTAGGAACAGATGGTTTGGGTATTGAGCGGGATCAACCAGACCATGGCACCCATAAAAGACTTTTTAATGCAGATATTATGATTATTGAGGGTCTTAGATTAAAGGATATTGAAGAAGGTATATTTGATATGATAGCTTTGCCCCTAAAAATTGCAGATGTTGAGGCATCGCCTGCAAGAGTAGTCTTAATGAAGTAAGTCAGAGTGTAAGAATCAATACTAAGCATCAGTTCACAATATTCTTTGTGAATCTGATGCTTTATTAATGAGTAACGATTAACTTGCTCGGGCAGTGGTAACGGATGTTACGGACGGAAGAGGCAACTTGCTTTATAATCATGGTTAAAGAGTCGAAATCATAGATATACTATAATAAAGAAAGAAGGCGTTATATATGAATGCTTATTTTGACATAAAAGATACAGTCTATAACATAACCCATAAATACGAAGAAGCCATAGCTCTACTTGTTGCTGTTGGTATAGATCAGATGAAGGATCTTGCCCAAAGAGAGACCATAGGAAAAACCATTAGCCTTGAGATGGTATTACAACTTAAGGAAGTCGATATCAAAACCTTTGAGGAACGATTGGTTGAAGCGATAGAAGAAAATACTAAAGGTGTTGATCAAGGCTTACGTAGAAAAGAGAAAAAAGAAAATCCTATGATTAAAGTTGAAGGTGTTTTGCCTTGTCCTGTAAAAATACCCTTAATAGAAGGATTTGAAAACTGGCTACAAACCCAAGATGAACAATGGGTTCATGACCTAGATTATAACTTTAAGGCGGCATCAATGGGTGTTGATTGGCTTAAGGGAACGTTAGAAGCATCCACATCTATCGATACAATATCAGATTTATTTATTTCTGCTGGGTTTGACTTATTTTTTGATCGACAATTAATGGGCAAATATAGGGCACAAAATGCCTTTAAGGATTATGCACCAATAAAGGCATATCATCAAGATTTTAATCATGAAGGACTACAGCTAAAAGATCCAGCAGGCCACTACGCCATGCTTGGCGTTGTACCGGCTATATTTCTAGTGAATACATCAGAATTAGGAACAAGAAAAGTACCAACTTCATGGAAAGAATTGCTAGAACCGGAATATGAGAACTCAGTGTCTTTACCTATAGGTGATTTTGATTTATTCAATGCGATACTCTTAAACATATACAAGAACTATGGTGAAACAGGTATTCAAAAACTTGGTAAATCTTTATTAAAAAGCATGCATCCATCAGAAATGGTAAAATCTCATATTAAAAAATCGAACCGGCCGGCTATTACGATTATGCCTTATTTTTTCACGAAGATGACAAAAGCAGGTGGACCGATGGAAGCTGTATGGCCAAGAGATGGTGCAATTATCAGTCCGATTTTTATGTTATCAAAAGCAAGTAAACAAAAAGAGCTTCAACCGATTATTGACTTCTTTACATCTAAAGACGTAGGAGAGATTCTCTCACATCAAGGTCGGTTTCCAAGTGTTCACCCTGAGGTTGATAATATGGTTCCAAAGACTAACCCATATATGTGGCTGGGTTGGGATTTTATTAATAATAATGACATCGGTCAACTCATCAAAAAACTCGAAGAGCTATTTGATAACAGTAGTGGTAGGAGGCAAAAATGAATCTAGTAACCATATCAGGCCCACCATCATCAGGTAAGACATCGATTATATTAAAAACAATTCAAGCGGTTCAAAACAGGGGGCTAAAAGTAGGCGTGGTAAAATTTGACTGTCTCTATACCGATGATGATCTACTCTATGAAAAGGCAGGCGTTCCGGTAAAAAAAGGCCTATCTGGAGCCTTGTGTCCGGATCATTTCTTTGTCAGTAATATTGAAGAAGTCGTGCAATGGGGTAGAAAACAGGACCTAGAGCTACTAATCACTGAAAGTGCAGGTCTTTGCAATCGTTGTTCCCCTTATATTAAGGAAATTCAAGCGATTTGTGTTATTGATAATTTGAGTGGCATTAATACACCAAAAAAAATAGGACCAATGTTAAAATCAGCGGATATAGTCGTGATTACAAAAGGGGATATCGTTTCTCAAGCAGAACGTGAAGTATTTGCCTCAAAAGTAAGTTCAGTAAACCCACAAGCCATTGTTATGCATATCAATGGTTTGACCGGCCAAGGTGCATATGAGCTTAGTACGCTTTTATATGATGAAAAAGAAGATGTGCTTACAGTTAAAGGTAAGGAATTGAAGTTTTCCATGCCTTCAGCTTTATGCTCTTACTGTCTAGGAGAAACACGGATAGGCGATGACTATCAAATGGGTAACGTAAGAAAAATGGAATTGGGTGAAAAAAATGATTGATGGTAAAATACTTAAGAATATGACTTTTGATGATCTATTGCTTCGATACCCTTTTGTAACCACGTATTTTGATAATAATAAGTTGGATGTTGAAGGTTATGGTACGATGACCTTTGATGATTACTTAGGACAGTTTGATGAAGATTACGTAGAAACATGGGCAATGGACAAAGAGAAAATTAAAGAAGACCTTTTGGCATATATTCTTCAAATGCTTAGTTTTTTAGGATTAAAAGATGAACAATCGGTTGGTTCAATCACCATTTTACCCGGACAAGATAAATCCGGACATAAAGAAGCATTTGAAGCCATCACCATAAAAAGTGGGGATATTGTTTCAATTGTCGGGCCGACCGGTTCCGGAAAAAGCAGATTACTAGCAGATATTGAGTGGACGGCCAATTTTGATACACCTACAAAAAGAGGTGTTTTGATTAACGGTGCAGTGGCAGATACCAAATGGCGGTTTTCTTCAAGCAATAAATTGGTAGCACAATTGTCACAAAATATGAATTTTGTCATGGATTTAACGGTAGAGGAATTCCTAGAACTTCATGCAAAAAGCCGTATGGTTGAAAATGTGGATCAAGTCATTAACACCATATTGGAATCTGCCAATCAGTTAGCTGGTGAGCAATTTATGAGAACAACACCAGTAACAGCACTCAGTGGCGGCCAGTCAAGGGCATTAATGATTGCAGATACAGCCATACTTAGTACGTCGCCGATTGTTTTGATTGATGAAATCGAAAATGCAGGTATTGACCGAAAAAAGGCGCTAAAACTACTGGTAAGCAGTGAGAAAATCGTTCTCATTGCGACCCATGATCCAACATTAGCATTAATGGCGGATCAAAGAATTATAATAAAAAATGGTGGTATTCACAAAATCATTTCAACGGATGATGAAGAAAAAATGATCCTATCAGAGCTTGAAAAGCTTGATAAGATTGTTGGGAATCTTAGGCATAATCTTAGATTGGGCAATCGAATTGATCAATCCATGTTTGTCTAGATAGACACATAAATGACAAAGAAGAAGTTTATACTATTTCATGTGGGCTTGTCTGCTTATGTATTGGTCGGTAACATAAGATACCGATTAATTTCTTTAAGTAGGTTATAATTTTATCATAGTTAATCATGATAGATTAGCGAATCAGCCGGTTTAGAGAGAATAATCGGCAATAATAAATCAATTATATGGAGGTATTCTAATGAGTATGTTTTGTTATCAATGTCAAGAAGCAGCAAAAGGAACCGGATGTGATGTTATAGGGGTTTGTGGTAAAGATGAAGAAGTATCGAATCTCCAGGACCTTCTAATTTATTCTACAAAAGGCATTGCAGATATTGTTGTAAAAGGTGGACTCGATATTGCAAGCCTTGGAAAGACCAATGAGATTGTACTGGATAGTTTGTTTAAGACCATCACCAACGCAAACTTTGATCCGGAAGCGATACGTGCACAAATCAGACAAAACCTAGAAATTAGAGATGATCTAAGAAATGTTGTTGAAGCGGAATTTCATGATGCAGCAACTTTTACAGTGTCAACAGATGCATCCATGGATGCCAAAGCAGTTTCAGTTGGTGTTTTAGCGACTGAGAATGAAGATGTTAGATCACTTAGAGAATTAATAACTTATGGTTTAAAAGGATATGCAGCTTATGCGCAACATGCTTTAAATCTCGGCAAAGAAGATACTGATCTTTATGCATTTACATATGAAGCTTTAGCAGCTACCCTTGATGATGCTTTAACAGCAGATGATCTTGTAGCACTTACAATCAAAACGGGAGAATATGGCGTGAAGGCAATGGCCCTTCTTGACGCGGCCAATACAACGGCTTACGGCAATCCTGAACTATCCAAAGTTAATATTGGTGTTAGAAATAACCCTGCAATCTTGATTTCCGGTCATGATTTAAATGATATGGAAATGCTACTTGAACAAACCAAAGGTACTGGTGTTGATGTATATACCCATAGTGAGATGCTGCCAGCTAACTATTATCCAAAGTTCAAAGCATATGAGAACTTAGTGGGAAATTATGGAAATGCTTGGTGGAAACAAAAGGAAGAGTTTGCATCATTTAATGGTCCAATCTTATTCACAACCAACTGTATCGTACCGCCAAAAGGTGAGACAGTTAAGCGTATCTTTACAACTGGTGCTGCAGGATTCCCAGGATCTACACATATACAAGCGGATGAAAACGGCCAAAAAGACTTTTCACAAATTATTGAAATGGCAAAAACACTACCATCACCTACAGAAATAGAAACAGGAGAAATCGTGGGTGGGTTCGCTCATGCACAAGTATTCGCCCTTGCAGATAAAGTTGTAGATGCTGTTAAATCAGGTGCTATTAAGAAATTCTTTGTTATGGCAGGTTGTGACGGCCGTATGAAGGATCGTGACTACTATACAGAGTTTGCAAAAGAGCTACCTAAAGACACAGTAATTCTTACAGCAGGTTGTGCAAAATATAGATACAATAAACTTCCACTAGGTGATATCGGTGGTATACCAAGAGTATTAGATGCCGGTCAATGTAACGACTCATACTCACTTGCGGTTATTGCATTAAAGCTCAAAGAGATTTTTGAACTTAACGATATCAATGAATTACCTATTGCTTATAATATTGCATGGTATGAACAAAAAGCAGTTATTGTTTTATTGGCACTCCTATCACTCGGTGTCAAAAACATTCACTTAGGTCCAACTTTACCAGCCTTTTTATCACCTAATGTTGCAAAAGTCCTTATTGATACATTTGGTATAGCAGGAATTGGAACTGTAGATGAAGATATCAAATTATTTATGGCATAAGTTGAGCTAGCCATATATTATAAAATTAACAAGAAAAGAAGCGCCAATCCGCTATAAGTGGATTGGCGCTTTTATTTAATTCTCTATTATTATTGTAAAGCTGCGATTGGTGCCATTATAATATCACGAACAGTTTCAGATAGATTATCTTGTTCTTCTTTGCTTAATAGATGAGGATAGATTGGATCATGAACAATGATACGTACATGATCTTTTGTGATGGCTTTTTTTGCTTCATACATCTTAAAAGAACCATCTATGGTAATTGGAACGATCGGGACACCAGCTTTAATGCCAAGCTTCAGACTGCCTTTTCGAAACTCAGCCATCGTGTAGCTCTTTGAACGTGTCCCTTCAGGGAAGATAACCAATGTTTTACCGTTTTTTAAGTCCTCAATACCTTGTAATATGACTTTTAAAGACTGTTTTAAGTTACCACGGTCCAAGAAAAGACAACCCATGACACGCATCCAATGACTTATAAGCGGTACTTTTGACAATTCGATTTTTGCCACATAAGCCTTAGGTTTTGGTAGATATCCAAGTAACAAAGGAATATCATAGTAGCTTTGGTGGTTGCTGACATATAGAACGTTTCCTTGTGGTAGCTTATATGAATCCACCAATTCGACTTTACTTGATGAGAGAGCAACCATTAAACGACCCCACGATGCTGTCATCTTATGAAGATAATTGTATTGATACTGTTTACCGAATAGACCGATAAAGAGATACCAAAGATAAGCAAATCCGGAAAGAAGAAGGTATGAAACAAGTACAAAATAAAAAAAGTAAGTTCTAATCATGTTGTCCTCCAATAAAGTAGTTAAGTATTTGTTCGATGCTGTGATAAATCTATTTCTGCTTCTTTAATGACTTCTATCAGAGTATTATAATCAAAGTTTGCCCTGCCGACAAGTAGAGACAGATCACTTTCTTCATATTGGGTGAGCAATTCTTCGAAAGCATTCTGGATGCGTAATAAAAATACATTGACTTGACTTATATCCGTATGACTTAAAAGCAGTAGAAAGGTATTACCGCTAAAGCGAAAACACAAGTCATTGGATCTTGTATTATTTCTCATAAGATCAGCAAGTGTCTTAATGAATGCATCACCAGCTAAAATACCGTTTTTCTGATTGAATACTTTGAAGTTTTCGAGTTCAATCATTATTAAGGTGTATTTATTCTGTTGACCATGTTGTGCTTCAAATACCGCTTGGAGTTGTTTGAGACCATATGTTCGGCTGTATAGACCGGTTAATTCATCATATATACTTTTTCGATCATATTTTCTCGTGACTTCAAAATAATTAAAAATCATCATTACAATAACAGTTAATAATAACAGTGCAATAACTGAATATCTTAGAAAGGTCATTAAGTAGCTTGAAAGGCTAGTATAGGTTATTGTGAAAGATAAGGGCCACCTAACTTTAATATACATAAGTAAAACTGCAAAGATTAGAAATAAAATGGGTATTATAAACTCACGTCGGTATTCAACCAATAAGAAAGTTATAATTAAAAATAGGATGCTTGTGTATGGCATAGTTTTGAAGGCATTGGAAGAGGTCATCCATGCAACAGGGAAATAAATAAAATCCAAGAAAATAATAAAGAAAATTTTAATATAGTGAGGGTGCTTTGTGGTGTTAAGTAGGATGAAACAAGTGGCGCAAAACAAAATGAAACCAATTGAGATGACGGTAGCAAGAGGATCATAGCCTGAAAAAATGCCCAAAAGTAGAACTATAAAACCAAGAATTGAAAAGGCAACAAGGAGAAAACGAAGGGCAACATACTGAATTTTTTCGTCTTTCTTATGATCTAAAAAGGAATAGACCAAATTCATATTATCAAACCCCCTGTATCTATCTATTAAATAACTTCTTAATTAAACATTTATTACCATTATGGTATAAGATTAAAACGAAGTATCTCTATATCTCATTATATCATACAATAAAAAAGCTGCCTATCTCAAATGGCTGATGTGTAGTTGAAAACTTGTTGGCTATTATGTGTGATTGTGTGTATAATAGTGTAAGAATAAAGATGGGAATAATGAAGAGAAGGAGAATGAAGATGTTAGGAACTTATGTAAACGCAGGCGTCATACTACTAGGAAGCATAATAGGTATCTTAGTAAAAAATGGGCTTAAAGATCGATATAAATGGATAGTAATGCATGGCGTTGGCTTGTCTGTTATGTTTATTGGTATTGCAACAACGTTAAACGGTATGATGAATGGAGGAGAACCGATACTATTTATTATCAGCTTGGTGCTTGGTGGTATCTTTGGTGAGTGGGTCAATATTGAGAAAAGACTGGAGCAACTGGGCCTTTTTTTACAGAGTAAAGTCGGTAACGGTGAGCATAATATTGCTCAAGGCTTTGTCACGGCAAGTCTTTTGTTTTGTGTTGGAACGATGGCCATCCTAGGGTCACTTGAGAGTGGGCTTAGAGGCAATCATGATATGCTATATGCCAAATCCGTATTAGACGGTGTTACCTCGATTATTCTAACATCATCTCTTGGCATTGGTGTTATTTTTTCATCGGTATCCGTATTACTCTATCAAGGTGCTATTGTTATATTTGCATCCCGTCTTGAACCTGTGTTAACAGGAGAAGTGATACGAGAGATTTCCATTATTGGTGGTATATTAATTTTTAGTCTGGGGCTTAGCCTTTTAGAAATAAAAAAAGTTAAAACAGCCAATTTGCTACCTGCAATACTAATTCCACCAATTTATTTCATGCTAATCTTACCTCTAATAGAGATGCTATTTGCTTAATATAGAAGAAATACAACAGATTATGAAACTAATTCGTACTGGACTTTTTTAAGTCCAGTATTTTATTGCTGATTTTTACCTTTTTATAAATGGCTGCATAGGTTTCTTGATTCATATCAGCGATATAATTTTTGGGAAAATCTTTTTGAATAATACCATTTTTGTGAAGATAATCAATAGCCTTGTTATAGGCAATAGCGGCGGTTGCACTATCCTTATAACGTCCAATTACGTAGTTCCCATGAATATTCAGGGTGGACTTGTAAATAGGTGCGACTAAAGAGCGCTCAAGTATAACGCCGTAATAAGGATTAATGACCTGTATGTTATCATACCTTAGGTTATGTATATCGCCATCTACAAAACGATGGTCACGGCCTAAGACACTGTGATTTTTAACACCATAACGGCTCATGATATTGACTTGCATACCGTAGTCGTTCACAAAGTAATATCCTTTGCGTTTATGTATCTTATGATTGGCATAATAAAAAAGATCTTGAATATCAAAGATAAGCTCTTCAGTATATGAAATAAAATAGGAAAAATAGTTTTTATGCATATAAATGGGTGTAGAAAAATAGTAGTGGTGATCTCTATAGTTCATAAGCACTACCCATTTATCAAAAGCCAAACACATATGATCTTCATAATCATAAATAGTCAGTTGAGGCGAGCTAATAATTTTTTTAGCAAGAAGATACCCATTATGGGCTAAAATTGAAGATTCAAAACTGCCGAGACTAATATGACGGCCATCATAAGTTATGGAAGAACGGTAATATTTTTGACCATTTTTTTTAACACTTTCATAAACACCTGGTAAAGATTGCATAGGCTAACTCCTTAAAATATGGGTTAAATGCATTATAACATACTTTGATAAAGTTATTGTTTGGACATATAAAAGACATACTTTAGTGTCATAATGACGTACTTCATATAAAAAAGACCTTTATTTATATTTTGTGAATGGTTTTATTGCGTTATATTTTGAAGACAAATTTAACAAAAATAAGAAAACCTATGTAAAATATACCAAAAAAACTTGAAAAATGCCACTAAAACATTGTATTTGCACAATTGAAATAACTGAATATTCTGAAATATACAGGATAACCACCAAATCGACCGCTGTGATATTGACTATCAAAGTAGGGTCACCTATAATTCAGTAGTCACATCAATATTAACCTGCTGACACTATTATTTCGATTAATAAGAGAAGTACAAAAGGAGTCTATTATGTTTAAACTGAAACATCTATTTGAAAGCATGTGGTTTGGCCACAAAAGTATTTCAAAGAAAGTATACACAACTGGCCTTATGATTTTTTCTGGTGTATTTGTGATTGCTGTTGTGATGTTAAGTGTTAATGGATTTGCGAAGACTAAAACAATCGATCATATCGTTCTGTATGAGACAGAAGATGATGATCAGAGTGAAAATAGGATTGAAGAAACAACAACTGTTGCTGAAGCTTCAGATGAATCCTCGTACGACACCTTCGCAAGGTCCAATGACAATGACACATTACAGCTAGATAATGAAGAAGCTGTCACCCTTGCAAAAGAAGATGAACAAGACCGAGTATTTAAAACAGCGACGGAAAATTTAGAAGAAAGTCAAATCAATTTATTGAACTTGAAGGATTATACGGCCTTGGTAAGGATCGTTGAAGCAGAGGCCACCAATGAAGATTTGAAAGGGAAAATTCTTGTAGCAAATACGGTTATGAACAGAGTTAAAAGCAGAAGATTCCCAAATACCATTTATGAAGTGGTTCATCAGAGAACAGGAAATAGAGCGCAGTTTTCACCTATTGATGATGGTAGATATTATAAGGTGACAATTAAAGATTCTACAATCAAAGCAGTTGAACAGGCACTTAAGGGTGTTGATTATTCTAACGGTGCGATGTTTTTTGTTTCCAAGTCATTGGCAAGTGAGAATGCTAGTAGTTGGTTTGATGACAACTTGACGTTTCTATTTCAACATGGTGGTCATCATTTTTATAAATATTAGATAAAATATAAACAAGATATTCATAGGCCACTATGGATATTTTTTTATAATTATAAGCACATATGTCCGCAAGAGACATACAATTGTCTTTTTGGATTAAATGTGATATAATCACTAAAAAATGAAATAAGGATGGATGATTAGAAATGGATAAGCTTTTATATAAGAGCACAAGAGGACTTGAAAGGGATGTTTCAGCATCATATGCAATAGTCAAAGGATTAGCCAAAGACGGTGGTTTGTATGTACCTTCATATATCCCACAGATGAATAAATCCATGACAGAATTATCGGAAATGAATTATCAGGATTTGGCCTATGAAGTGATGTCACTTTACTATCAAGATTTTACAGAAGAAGAGCTAAGAGCTTGTATTCATCAAGCCTATGATCATAAATTCGATACAGATGCCATTGCGCCCACAATAAAAGTGGGGGATGTATATATGCTGGAATTATTCCATGGTTCAACGATAGCATTTAAAGATATGGCCTTATCCATATTGCCATATCTGATGAAGACAGCCGCTAAAAAAATAGGCATTGAAAAAGAAATCGTTATTCTAACTGCGACATCCGGTGATACGGGTAAGGCAGCTTTGGCTGGTTTTGCAGATGTTGAAGATACTAAAATAATAGTTTTCTATCCCAAAGATGGCGTAAGCCCGATTCAAAAGAAGCAGATGGTGACACAAAAGGGTGATAATACCTTCGTAGTTGGTATAGAAGGCAACTTTGATGATGCTCAAAATGGTGTTAAGCGTATTTTCTCAGATCTAGATTTTAATAAAGCTTTGGAGCGTGGTGGTTTTCAATTTTCATCCGCAAATTCTATTAATATTGGACGGCTTATACCACAGATTGCATACTATTTTTATACCTATGCAACCCTTATAAAGCAAAAAGAAATTCTAGACGGTGAAACCATCAATGTGGCTGTCCCAACAGGTAACTTTGGAAATATTCTAGCGGCCTATTATGCTAAAGCAATGGGTCTACCACTGGGTAAATTGATTTGTGCTTCTAATGATAACAAAGTACTTTTTGATTTTATTAGAACTGGTAAGTATGACCGCCAAAGACCATTCATACTTACCATGTCTCCATCCATGGATATCTTGATTTCAAGTAATTTGGAAAGACTCATCTATGAAATTGCAGGTGCAGATTCAACGGCAACAAAGGACTTAATGGAGGATCTAACGTCAAAAGGATTTTATGAAGTGACGGATCGTATGAAAGCGGGCTTGTCTGAATTTTATGGGAATTACGCAAATCAGTTAGAGACCCAACAGACCATAAAAAAAGTTTTTGAGAAAAACCATTACCTCATGGACCCTCATACAGCCGTAGGCTATGCGGTCTATGAGAAATATGTAGAAGATAGTGGTGACACCACAAAAACGGTTGTTGTCTCAACAGCCAGTCCTTACAAGTTCACGAAAAGCACTATGATTTCACTTGATCAAGAGTATGGTCAGATTGATGATTTTGAACTGATTGATAGAATGAGAGAAAAAACCGGTGTAGAGATACCGGAGGCGATTCATGAAATATTAGAAGCGAGTATTCGACATAACACCATCTGTAAACATGATGAGATGGCAAGTGTTATTAAGAAATTCCTACAAATATAAGCACGATACCTTCAATGTATATATATATATATATATAAATTAAGGCACGATACCTTCAATATATATATATATATAAATATAAATTAAAGCCATGAGCTGTCATAGGACAATCCATGGCTTTTTATATTTTAGGATTTTTTCTTATGACATACGTTCTGGATGATATTGTGCAGGATTGACATGTACTACGACTTCTTCAATATTATCCATTGATTCTAGCTTTTGTCGGACTTCACTGGCGATTTCATGTCCTTTGTAAACCGTTAGATTGGCATCGATGGATATTTTGACAATGAGAAGAAAGTGTAAACCGACAGGCTTGGCTGAGATGGCGTCTATATGGTCAACACCTTCAATGGCCTTGATAATATCTGAAAACTGTTTCATCAGCATGTTATCAATACTGGTATCCATAAGAACATTGTAAGCGCCTGTGAAGATCTTAAAGCCAGTAAAAGCAATCCAGAATGAAATGAGCATACCGCCAATACTATCAATAAAATAGAGTTCGAAATAGCCGGATAAAATACTAAGTAGTGTTAAGAGCGTGATAAAGATATCATTGCGATGATCTTCAGCATTAGCATGGGCCAAAAGACTGTTATGTATTTTACCGACACGTCTTGCAAAATAAAAAAGAATAGACTTGATGATGATGGTTGATAAACCAACGAATATGAGCCAAATTGAATAAGTGAATTCGGATCCGTAAATCAAAGTATTTAAGGATGAACGAAATATTGAAAAAGCTACAAGTAGTAAAGAAAAGCTTATAATCATACTGAAAATGTACTCAGCTTTCCCATGACCGTATGGGTGATCATCGTCTATGGGTTTGGCAGAAATGTGATTACCGATATAGGTCATAACAGAAGCAAAGACATCACCAGCACTGTTGAGACCATCAGCAATCATAGACTGACTTCTAGTGGCAAATCCTACGATGAGTTTTGATGCTAGAAGGGCTATATTGCCAATCAAGCCATAAATGGCTACTTCATTTATCTTTTTGTGTCTAGACATGTCTTCACCTTTTCTATCCATAATATGTGTTAAAGTTTACCATGATTAGAAACATTGTTCAAGGTTTTAGGCGTTTCCTTTCTGTTTAATCAAAACTAGTTAGAATGAAGTGTTGAAATAATAAGCATTCTCATATATAATACATAGGTAGCAGAGATGTTAATAATCTCCAAGTAGATGGTGTTATGACATATTTTATTGTAAATATTGTTGACTAGAACATCAATATTGTAAGGAGTTCAAGATGAGATTTGTTCCGGTTTCAGGACTTGTTGAAGGCATGGTTTGTGGCAGAAAATTATACGATGTCAATCACCAGTTGCTCCTTAACAGCAACAGTATTATACATAGGTCCTATATAGAGCGTATTAAAAGCCTTGGTTATCAAGGTATATATATTGAAGATGAAATGTCAAAAGACATTATGCTTAAGGACGTCATAAGTGACGAACTAAGAATGTCTGCAATTAAAGCCGTTAAGGATATTTGTATTTATGCCAGTCAATCAAAAAGTGATCCTAAAAAATTAGTTGATAAAGTCAATCATACAAAAATCCTTATTTCAAACATCGTGGAGCAGGTTCTTGAGAATAAAGATACCATGGTCAATTTAATTGATTTGAAGTTTTATGATGATTATACTTTTTTTCATTCTGTGAATGTAGCGGTATTATCTATTTTAGTAGGTGTTGAATACGGATTAAATAAAGCGGATTTATTTAATGTTGGACTCGCATCTATTTTACATGATATTGGTAAGATGTTTGTTGATAAAGATATTCTTAACAAGCCAGGAAAATTAACAGAAGAAGAATATGAAGCAGTAAAACAACATCCAACTTTTGGCTTTAACTATCTAAAAGAGTCTTATGATATACCTACAAGTGTTTATGTCTCAGTGCTTCAGCATCATGAAAGATACGACGGTAAGGGCTATCCGATGCAGAAATCCAAAGATCAAATATCTATAATTGCACGTATCATAGGTGTGGCGGATGTATATGATGCTTTGACTTCTTCACGACCTTATAGAGAAGCGTTGTTACCTTCAGAAGCGATGGAGTTCATTATGGCCAATGGAGGTAGTATGTTTGACCTTGAGATTACAAAAATATTTGCAAAAAAAGTAGCACCTTTTCCGGTGGGTACCTATGTGATTCTAAGCAATGGTTTGACGGGTATCGTGGCTTCTAATCATGAGGATGCTTGCATGCGTCCGGAGGTAAAAATTATCATGAATGCAAATCAAGAAGTGATTGTACCCTATATACTTGATTTGAGACTTAATAGATCCTTGAGATCCGTTACCATAACAGGCATTAACAGCTTAATGAAAGCAAAAGAAGTAAAGGAAGCTTAATGTCGTATTAGAGTAATATTTATAAAAGAAAAGGCCTAACTCCTAGGAGTTAGGCCTTAATCACTTATAAAAGTAAAAGGTGGTTAACGGTTTTTAAGATGTTGAATATCCATGTAATTAGGTAACCCGTTCTTGTAGGTAAGAGGTGTTTCACCTTCTATAAGCGGTCTGGCATAATTAATAAAATCAGATGTAACATCATCACCGCTAGCACTGATATAATGTTTTGGGACTTCTTTCTCGTGATTGGCCACTAAACCGACATCTACAGGTTGAATATCGACTTCATAGGATGCTACATTTAATCTTCTGATGGCCATCATTTTACCGGTTAATCCTCTAACGGCTGATTCAACGGCTGCTTTTCCAACGGCTACGGCTTCTTGAATATCTGTATTTGACCCGATATGACCGGCTGCTCTTTGGAGGACACTGAGCTCAACAGAACGTACTTTGCAACCCAGTTGATCTGCTAACATATATTCTAGTGTCTTACCAACACCACTCAGTTTGGCATGGCCAAAAGCGTCATTTGTTCCGGAAACGGAAGCGGCGACATAGTTACCTTCCTTGTCTTTTATACCTTCTGAAACAGCAACGATAATATTTTTTCGACTTTTTTGTAGTGTCTTTATACGTTCGATGAATTGTTTTACATCAAAAGCCGTTTCAGGAAGATAGATTAGATCCGGTGCACTGCTATAGGTTGTACGAGCCAGAGCGGAAGCAGCTGTCAACCATCCGGCATTACGTCCCATTATTTCTACTATGGTGACAGATTCAAGATCGTATATATACGTATCGTGAGCAATCTCAAGCATAGTAGTAGCCACATACTTAGCTGCAGAACCAAAGCCGGGAGTATGGTCTGTTTCCACCAAATCATTGTCGATGGTTTTTGGAATACCTATGATTTTCACATCAATATGATGTTCAGTTGCGTACTTGGAAAGCTTAGAAACGGTATCCATTGAGTCATTGCCACCAATATATAAGAAATATCCAATAGATTTTTCTTTGAAAAAACTAAAAATTTTCTCGTAGGGTTCAGCGGCCTTAGAATAATCTGGTAATTTGAAACGGCAGGACCCTAGGTACATAGCTGGTGTATATCTCAGTTGCTGCAGAGATTCAGGTTTATGCGCGAAGAGCTCTGTCAGATTCAACGTATGATCTTCTAAAACACCGGCAATACCATTTAAGGCTCCATATATTGTATCGATTTCTGGATGCATAAGTGCAGCTTCAATGACACCGCAAAGAGATGCGTTAATGGCGGCAGTTGGACCACCGGATTGAGCGACAATACAGTTTGACATGTTTTTCCTCCTGAAGGGCTTGATTAAGGGTTTTTTGTCTCGGATTTTCATTCTTATACTACCTTAGGTAGTTGCAAAAATCAAGATAAAGACAAAGAAAGAACAAATGCTTTTTAATGTGATTTTAATGTTGTACTAAAGCACAAGTAATACTATACTGTTACTATAGGACTATAAGATGATAAGACCTTGTATATGAAGGTCCGAGGAAGTGATAACTATGAAAATTACCAGTGAGGATATCAAGGCTGTACAAAGTCGTATGGACGTAACCTATGAGGAAGCCGAACGCTATTTGCTCAAAGCAAATGGTGATATAGAACTTGCCATATACTTGATTGGCGAAAAAAAAGGATCCAATCTCTCCAAATTCATGACGGAATTAAACCGTATTGCAAAAGAGTTGATGACCTATTATGTCAGAATCGATAGAAAAAAAGAGATTCTATTGAACCTACCTTTGATTATGATTGTATTATTCTTAGTCTTTCTGGAAGTAGAAACAAAAATCTGGGTTTTGGTCATTGGTATCGGTGCTATATTAATAAGCGAGAGTCAAGTAACCATCTACAAACGGGTAAAAGATTCTGATAGTATTATAAGTCAACCCAAAGAGCCTCTAAAAGAGGATGAACCCCTATCACGGAATGAAAAGCAGGAAGCTAAAGACTTGGAACAAATGGATGCATCAACAAAATCAACGAGCAAGTCTGTGGACCATGCAGAAATTAATAAAGATGACGATTACTATGAAGTGACCATAGAGAAATAGGGAGATGTATGAAAGAGAAAATATTGGTTGTAGAAGATGAAATCAAGATAGCAAGATTTATTGAATTAGAACTTAAATATGAAGGCTATGATGTGATTGTTGCCAGTGATGGTAGAATGGGATTGGAAATGTTTAATGAAGGTGGGGCAGACCTTGTCTTGCTGGATTTGATGTTGCCAAGACTTAGCGGTATAGAAGTATGTCGAAGGATCAGACAGGCCGACGCTAATATTCCAATCATCATGTTGACGGCCAAAGATGATGTTTCTGATAAGGTCATGGGACTGGATATGGGTGCAGATGACTACATGACCAAACCTTTTGAGATTGAAGAGCTCTTGGCTAGGATGCGTGTAGCATTAAAGCGTAAAGATAGCCCCAAGGAAAACAATGGACTAAAAGCCCTAACATATAAAGGACTGGTTATAAATGAACTTAAAAGAGAAGTCATGTTTAAAGAGGATGTAATAGAACTCACAAAAAAAGAATATGAACTTTTAAAATATTTACTTGAAAACAAAAATATTGCTTTGGACCGGGAAAAGATACTTGAAAAAGTATGGGGTTACGATTATTATGGTGATACAAATGTTATTGATGTCTATGTTCGATATTTGAGAGCTAAGATTGATCAGAAATACGATGTTGAGATCATAAAGACGGTTAGAGGCATTGGGTATATTATTAATGAAGCATAACAAGGAGGATATTAAGCAACGTCCTAAAAAAGCGTTGCTTTTTCCTGTGGGCTTATTTAAAGAAATAAGACATGTGTTTAAATATATATACCTAAGCTTAACTTTGTCCATGCGCAAGAAAATCTCTTTTGACTATGGGATCCTGTACTGGGTGGCAACCATCGTTACAACGTTTATTGTACTTGTGGGTTTCAGTTTTTATGATATACAACAAAGGAGTATAGAAATAGTGGATGGTGTTTTTGAAATGGTTGTTCCCTTTGAAATGGGGGTATATAACATGGATGCCTTGACCTTTCAACTGGAATCTATTTCTTCAGAAAATGACGTAGGTGTCCAGGTACTTATGTCCAGGCAGGACAGGGAAGACGTTGGTTATACGATTACCAGTACCACTTATAGTGCATCCTTATATCGCCTGTCATACATAGATAGGATACCCTTACTTTTTAATGAGGGTTTGTTTATCCGGTCGGCCAACCGATATTACAAGATCAATGATTATCATACGGTAGACTATGAGATTACGACCATTCATAATATAAAATCTATGAATAAGACCCGATTAGTCTTAGGTGGTTTACTTCTATTTGGTCAATTGTCCGGTTTTATTTTTATGTCAATTATTGGGTCCATTCGTTTAAAGCAAGTTTTTAAACCGATTTTCACAATGACCAAAGCAGCAGAAAAAATATCGATTAATGATGTTGAAGGGAATCTGGATGTATCAAGAGCGAAATATGAACTAAAAGACCTTGCATTGACTTTTAATGATATGCTTGATCGTATTCGCTCAGACTATGATAAGCAAAAAAGATTCGTGTCGGATGTTTCTCATGAACTTAGAACACCAATTTCTATCGTAAACGGCTATGTTAGAATGTTGGACAGGTGGGGGAAAGAAGATGAAGCTATACTTGAAGAAGCCATAGAGGCTATTAAGAGTGAATCAAAAAATATGCAGGTTTTAGTAGAAAACTTACTAACATTGGTGCGTTCGGATAATCAAACACTCAAATTTGAAAAAGAAATATTTGATATTGGTAAGTTGGCTACAGAAATCATGAAAGATATGGAAATGGTAGACGAGGGTAGTCATACATTTATTTGTGATATTCAGATGGGTATTGATGTGTGCTTGGATTATGCTAAAATAAAACAGACATTTAGAATTTTCATTGATAATGCAATGAAATACACCCCGGATGGTGGTGAAATCACTTTCAAACTAAAACAAGAATATAGTTCGGTTATCATATCTATTATTGATACCGGTATTGGCGTTAATAAGGATGATTTACCTTATCTATTTGATCGTTTTTACAGATCGGATGAATCTAGAACAAGGCAAACAGGTGGTCATGGTCTTGGATTGTCTATCGCTAAAGCAATGATTATAGGTCAAAATGGAATGATACGCGTCAAAAGCAAAGTCCAAGAAGGAAGTGCATTTATCATTAGCTTGCCTGTGAATACATCGGAACCCTGTCTATAAATAATAAAAAATGAAGTGAGGTTTTTATGAAAATAGTTTTATTGGATCAGAAATCACTAGGAGAAAAATTAGAATTTGAGAAACTGGAATCGATGGGTTCAGTCACCTATTATGACTATACCAATCAAGAGCAGATTATAGAAAGATGTGCAGAAGCAGAAGTAGTTATAACCAACAAAGGTTATTTTGATGAATCAACCATAGAAGCATTAAAACATCTTAAGTTGATATGCATGACTGGAACTGGATATGACAAAATCGATATTCAAGCAGCAAAAAAAAGGGGTGTAGGTGTATGTAATGTTATGGATTACTGTTCAAATAGTGTTGCACAGCACACACTGGCCTTGGTTTTGCAATTGGTCAATCATATGAATTATTATAGGGACTATGTTAGGAGTGGCAAGTATATTGAAGATGATGCATTTACCCACTATGAGGTGCAAATCAATGAGATAGCCCAAATGACATGGGGTATCGTTGGTATGGGAAGTATTGGTAGTAAAGTGGCAAAGATAGCTGAAGCGATGGGCGCAAAAGTGATTTACTACTCGACAAGTGGTAAAAATCAACAAGATGCCTATGATCGGGTAAGCTTTGATGACCTGCTAGAACTTTCAGATATTATTACCATACATGCACCTTTAAATGATCAGACAAGAAACCTATTTGATGAAGGGGTTTTTGCTAAAATGAAAAAAAGTGCAATACTTGTCAATGTTGGTCGTGGTGACATCGTTAATGAAGCAGCATTGGTGTCGGCATTAAACAATCATCTTATAGCAGGTGCAGCCTTAGATGTACTTAGTATTGAACCGATGAGCAAGGAATCTAAACTTCTCCCTATGTTAAATGATGCCAGACTTATTATTACACCCCATGTGGCATGGGCCAGCATCACAGCCAGACAGAATGTTATTGATGAAGTGGCACTGAATATAGAAGCGTATGTAAAAGGCAATAAGTATCAGAGGGTAGATGTTTAAAATACTAGGACTTAGTTGATGTATCGTATGAGATATGGTATATTATCAATAGTATTCTTGAAAGAAAGAAGGTGTCCTGTGGGTATTAAGATAATTGTAGACAGCTCAGCTGATTTACCAAAGGAAATTATTGATAGATATGGTTTCATAGTTATACCTTTATCGGTTCATTTTGGTAGTCATACATATCTAGATTCAGTCGACCTTACACCAGGTATGTTTTACGAAAAGTTAATTATCTCTGGTGAGATGCCGACGACAAGTCAGATTCCACCGGAACGATTTATCACATATTTCAAAAATGAGTTGGATAACGGCCACCAAATTATTTGTATTACCTTAGGATCCAATGCCAGTGGTACTTGTCAGTCAGCCTATCTGGCGAGAGAAGAACTGAAAAAAGAAGATATCACAATTATTGATTCAAATTGCTTATGCTCAGGCGTAGCTTATATTGCTATTGAAGTAGCTCGCATGGTGGAGAGCAACAGGTCAATAGAAGAGATTCTGACGGCTATAGAACCATTGACCAACAATGGTATTGAACATCTTTTCTGTGTGGATACCCTAGAATATCTAAAAAAAGGTGGTCGCATCAAAGCAAGCAAAGCTGCAGTGGCTGAGATTCTTAATATAAAGCCGATATTGAATGTGGAAAATGCACTTACACAAATCATTCATAAAGTCCGAGGACGTAAAAAAATCATCCCCTATTATTTAGAACGGATGAAAAAAGATTTGGATTACGAGAGTGATCGAATTATGGTAGCTCATGCACAAGATTTAGAATTTGCCAAACAACTTATTGAGAAAATAAGAAGCGACTTGAATTGGGATAAAGAAATCATTGTATCAGAAGTAGGGGCTACTATAGGAACCCATGCTGGACCAGGTGTTTTGGCATGCTTTTACAAGAAAAAGTAATAAAACTTTTTGGCGTCTAATTCAGTTTAGGCGTCTTATTGTGACTTGAAGGTTAATTACAAATCAATACGTTGAACTTTCAAGGTAATGTACTTCAGGAGGATAACAATGAAGAAACAGATCATTATAGGGTTGATATTTTTACTTGTGCTTGTCGGGACGGGCTGTAAGCAATCAGTAACCGGGGATATATATACTGAAACGGATGTAACCATAAGCTCAGATACCAATGTAGAAACAAACGATTTGCAGGAACCATCATTGGTGGATGAAAATGCACAGATGGACGAGGCTACACCGGATATTGGACCTATAACGCCGGAATCCGTAAACGATCAAGAAGTTAAAGATCAACTGTTAAGTTTTCTTGAGACTTTTCATTACAATATCTTTTTTAGCCAAAGAGATATGACAGATGGGATTACGGAAAGCGATCGAACAAAATTTGCCATATCCTATATCTATCAAAATGAGTATCAAGAATTAAAATTTGACACAACAAACTTTATTCTTTATGTTCCAAAAGAAAGAGTTGAAGAGATTTCACAGAAATTCTTTGGTGAAACGGTATCGAACCATGGCTCATTTGAAGAAGAAAAAATTGTCTATGAGGATGGTTTTTATCTCATGCCTGCAATGGACACTGAATGGAATGAAAAGCCTCAAATCTATAGTGTTGAGATTGATGAGGATAATTCATATAGGGTTACCATATCGCTATACAATAGTGATCTTCAACCAACAAGAGCCTATAGGACAGTTGTAGCCGTTGAAAACAATCGATATATTCTTAAAGCGTATAGTCTAATCAAAAATTGATTGGCTAAGTATAGACAGTAAGTCTTTAATAAGACTCAATAATAGGAGGCAATTATGTCAAAATTGTATAACCATAAAACAATAGAGAATAAATGGAGAAAAAACTGGGAGACAAATCCAATCAATCTACCCAGTGAAGACAAGAAGAATTATTACTGTCTAGATATGTTTCCATATCCGTCGGGAAGCGGCTTACATGTGGGTCACTGGCGCGGTTATGTTCTTAGTGATGTTTGGAGTCGCTACAAAATTCTACAAGGGTATCATGTCTTACATCCCATGGGTTGGGATGCTTTTGGATTACCGGCTGAGAACTATGCCATCACCATGGGTGTTCATCCGGCAAAAGCAACGGCTGAAAATGTAGAAAATTTCAAGAGACAGCTGAAAGAAATCAGTGCGGTATATAATTGGGACAATGAAGTGAATACAACAGATCCCAACTTTTATAAATGGACCCAATGGATTTTTGTGCAAATGTTTAAAGAAGGTTTAGCCTATGAGAAGGAAATGCCGATTAATTGGTGTCCAAGCTGTAAGACGGGATTAGCCAATGAAGAAGTAAAAGACGGTAAATGTGACCGATGTGATTCAGAAGTAACTAAGAAAAATCTTAGACAGTGGATGCTAAAGATTACAGCATATGCAGAAAGACTATTAAATGATCTGGATGATTTGAATTGGCCCAGCAAAGTTAAAAAAATGCAATCGGATTGGATTGGCAAATCCTACGGTGCTGAAGTGGACTTTGAAGTTGAAGGTCATGATGAAAAGATAAAAGTATTTACAACAAGACCGGACACCTTATATGGAGCCACTTTTATGGTGCTTGCACCGGAACATGAGTTGGTTAAGACTTTAGCTGCGGATACACATAATCATGATGTAGAAGCATATGTATTTAATGCATCACTTAAGTCTTCTGTAGATCGTTTGCAGGAAAAGGAAAAAACAGGCGTTTTCACAGGTAACTATGCCATCAACCCATTAAACAAGAAAAAAGTACCTATCTGGATTTCGGATTATGTTCTTGCTGATTATGGAACCGGTGCGATTATGTGTGTACCGGCACATGATGAAAGAGACTTTGCATTTGCTAAAAAGTTTGATCTTCCTATAGTTCAAGTCATAGCAAAGGATGGTATAGAAGTTGATCTAGATGAAGCCTATACTGAAGTCGGCGTTATGATTAATTCTGATGCTTTTAATGGTATACCTTCGGATGAGGCAAAAGAAGTGGTTGCAAACTATTTAGAAGAAAAGAAAATCGGTGTTAAAACCACGAATTATAAACTAAGAGACTGGGTGTTTTCCAGACAACGCTATTGGGGTGAACCGATTCCAATCGTACATTGTCCGAATTGTGGACCGGTACCGGTGAAAGAAGAAGATTTACCTGTTACTTTACCGGAAGTGGAATCCTATGAGCCAACAGGAACAGGTGAATCACCACTTGCAGATATTCATGAGTGGGTGAATACAACTTGTCCCGAATGTGGCGGACCTGGTAAACGTGAGACAAATACAATGCCTCAATGGGCGGGATCATCATGGTACTTTTTACGCTATGTAGATGTAGACAACAATGATGCTTTGGTTTCAAAAGAAAAGATGAAAGCATGGCTACCGGTGGATATGTATGTCGGTGGTATTGAACATGCTGTTTTACATTTGTTATACTCAAGATTCTACACTAAGTTTCTCTATGACATTGGTGCGGTTGAATTTGAAGAGCCTTTCACTCAGCTCTTCAACCAAGGCATGATTTGTAAAAATGGTGCAAAAATGAGTAAATCCAAGGGTAATGTTGTATCGCCAGATGATTTGGTTGAAAACTATGGTTGTGACTCATTAAGGATTTACGAACTTTTCGTTGGCCCTCCGGAACTAGACTCTGAATGGGACGACCGAGGGATTGAAGGTGTTTATAGATTTATTAATAAGGTTTGGAATCTTGTTATGGATAATAAAGACCGTAAGGTTAAGGTAACGCCGGAACTTGAGAAAATAAGACATCTATTGATTCATGAGGTTACACATCGTATGGATTCATTCCATATGAACACGGTGGTATCTGCTTTTATGGAATATACCAATTCGCTGATCCATCAGTCCAAGCATAATCAGGGTGTTGATCTTGATACCTTAAAAACATTAATTACGCTTTTAGCACCTTTTGCACCTCATATGGCAGAAGAGTTATGGGAAGTAATTGGTGAAAAAGGAACGGTTTTTGAACAAACGTGGCCGGTTGCAGATCCTGAGAAAATGAAAGAAGACGAGATTGAGATGCCTGTGCAAGTTAATGGTAAGGTTAAGGCAACAATAACGATTGGTGTGGATGAGGCTAAGGATTCTGTACTCGAGAAGGCAAAGCTGGCTGTCGAGAAAGTTATTCATGGTCAATCTGTTGTCAAGGAAATCTATGTTCCGGGTAGAATCATTAATATAGTGGTTAAGGCGTAAAAACTATATAGTTGAATTTTCGCAAACAAAATATAGTTACGAATGTATCAACGTAATCTATAGGTTGTTTGTGAATTAATGAAACTTAGTTTTGACCCATAACCATAGTGGTTAAGGCGTAAAAACTATATAGTTAAATTTTCGCAAACAAAATATAGTTACGAATGTATCAACGTAATCTATAGGTTGTTTGTGAATTAATGAAACTTAGTTTTGACCCATAACCATAGTGGTTAAGGCGTAAAAGATTTCTGCTAAAATAAAAATATTTTAAAGATTAAGTGGTCTCTAAGTTAATAGCTTAGAGATCTTTTTTATGAACTTCACAGTTTCTTAACAGAATATTTACATATTATATACATTAAGATAATTAATTGGCAATAGTGTGCATAATATGTGGATAATGTGGAAAAATAAAAATAAATAGGAGAGAGTTTTTCGAAATGTCAGTTAATTTTGTCTATTTAGTTCACTATAATAAGAAAATCAATCAATGGTCGACTTGACAAAAACTGTATGATTGTATACAATAATACTAATGTTGCATATTTATAGAATAAACTGCATAGGCATGTATTTATCACACGGCTGACCAAGTATGAGTTGGAGATTTATATGATTGAATATAGTAAAAAAACCAATTTGCTTGAAAGAACTGAGTTCACTTATCCCCTGCAGGATGTTGCTGAACCTAATTTATTTAGGAATCTTTTTCCATATGATGAAGTACCAAAGATTGCTTTTAATCATCGTCATGTACCAATTAATATGCCGGAGGAAATATGGATCACAGATACAACCTTTAGAGATGGTCAACAGTCAAGAGAACCTTTTAAAACCGATCAAATTGTTAGGATCTATGATTATCTTCATCAATTAGGTGGAGAAAACGGTTTGATTAGGCAGAGTGAATTCTTTTTATATAGTAAAAAGGACAGAGATGCAGTTTATAAGTGTCTTGAACGGGGCTATTCTTTTCCGGAAGTCACCAGTTGGATTCGAGCGTCCAAGCAGGATTTTGAATTGGTTAAATCTATAGGTATTCAGGAAACTGGTGTTTTGGTAAGTTGTTCAGATTACCATATTTTTTATAAGCTGAAGATGACAAGACGTGAAGCGGTAGATCATTATCTTGGCATTATTAAGTCCTGTATTGAAATAGGCATCAAACCAAGATGCCATCTGGAGGATATTACCAGAGCGGATTTTTATGGCTTTGTGGTACCTTTTGTTAATGAACTTATGAAGTTAATGGAAGAAACAAAGATGCCTGTTAAAATCAGGGCATGTGATACTATGGGCTATGGTATTAGCTTTCCGGGGGTTGTTATGCCAAGAAGTGTTCAAGGTATCATCTATGGGCTGCATCATCATGCCGGTGTACCATCTGGTCTATTAGAATGGCATGGTCATAACGATTTTTATAGAGCCGTGCAAAATGCTTCAACAGCTTGGCTATATGGTTGCTCAGGTGTTAATGCTACAATGTTTGGTATTGGTGAAAGAACAGGGAATACGCCTATTGAAGCTATGGTCTTTGAATACGCTCAATTACGTGGCACACTTGATGGTATGGATACCAGGATTATTACAGAGATTGGTGAGTACTTTACTAAGGAACTTGGTTTTAATATGCCTTCTAGAACACCCTTTGTCGGTAAGAATTTTAATGTAACAAGGGCAGGTATTCACGCAGATGGCTTACTGAAAAATGAAGAAATCTATAATATTTTTGATACAGAAAAGTTTCTAAACAGGCCAGTGGTTGTGGCGGTAACGAAGACTTCCGGTATTTCCGGTGTGGCTCATTGGATCAACGCTTATTATGGGTTGACAGGCGATAAGATGTTAGATAAGCAACATCCTTTGGTGTTGGCGGTTAAGTCATGGGTGGATCAGGAATACGAAGAAGGTCGAGAAGTGGCCATAGCAGAAGAAGAACTGACCAGAATCATAAGTGAAAAATCAAGAGAAATGAATATTTCTTTTGTGAAATAATGTTATAATAAAGGCGGTCGTTTTCAACACGACAAATCAAACCAATTATGGCATCAAATGGAGGTAATAAAATGGATTATTTGAAACATTTTGAGACACTTGTCAACAATCAAAAAGCTAGAGTGGCTAAGATGAAGGAACAAGGTGACTTCATTGATTACAAGAGCTTAGACAAGATCATTATTGGTGTTGTCGGTGGTGACGGTATTGGTCCGGCTATTACAGCTCAATCTCAGCGTGTGCTTGAATTCTTACTTGCGGATGAAGTCAAAAAAGGTAAAGTTGAGTTTAGAGTTATTGAAGGTTTAACCATTGAAAGAAGAGCAGAAGTGAACAAAGCCATTCCGGATGAAGTATTGGCAGAACTCAAAAAATGTCATGTTATCCTTAAGGGACCAACTACGACACCAAGAGAAGGCGATCCATGGCCAAATATTGAAAGCGCTAATGTAGCCATGCGTAAAGAATTGGATCTTTTTGCTAATGTAAGACCGGTTAAAGTCCCTGAAGAGGGCATTGACTGGACATTTTTTAGAGAGAATACAGAAGGCGCATATGTACTTGGAAGTCAAGGTATTCATATCGATGAAGATATTGCTTTTGACTTTAAGGTTATTACAACTCAAGGTGCTGAAAGAATTGCACGTGCAGCTTTTGACTTTGCAAAGAAAAATGGAAAAACACGCGTTACATGTGTAACAAAAGCCAATGTTATTAAGACCTCAGATGGAAAATTCTTAAATGTGTGTAAGGAAGTTGCAAAAGACTATCCAGGTATAGAGATGGATGACTGGTATATCGATATCATGACAGCGAAGCTCATTGATAAAAACAGAAGAACTCAGTTCCAAGTTATGGTACTTCCTAATTTATACGGAGATATTTTAACAGATGAAGCTGCTGAATTTCAAGGTGGCGTAGGTACAGCCGGTTCAGCCAATATTGGTAAGAGATATGCTATGTTCGAAGCGATTCATGGATCCGCACCTAGAATGGTGGATGAAGGTAGAGATATTTATGCTGACCCATCAAGTGTTGTACGTGGTGGTGCTATGCTACTTAGTCATATCGGTTACACAAAAGAGGCAGATAAATTATTCAAGGCATTAGAGATCTGTGGTCAAACAGAAAAGAAATTGGTGATGACAGGTAGAGATACTGGTGCTACCAATGCAGATTTTGCAAATTACTTAATGGAAACCATAGAGAAGTTATAAGAAAAAATGTTTTTTGGAGGCGCGTATTGGACAGCTATAATCTTCAAGATGAAGTTAATGATAAATATTCACTAAGAGGTCGTGTTTTTCACAAGATTCGAGAAGACATCCTAAAAGGTGCGTATAAGCATAAAGAGGCCATTAAGGAACTACAGGTCGCTATGGAACTGGGTGTTAGCCGAACACCAGTCAGAGAGGCGCTAAGGCAGTTGGAACTTGAAGGTTTGGTTACGATTATACCGAACAAGGGTGCAATCGTAACGGGCATCAATGCAAAAGACATTCAAGATATTTATGCTATTCGCTCTTTAATTGAAGGCTTATGTGCAAAATGGGCGTCAGAGAATATTACGTCCAACCAAATTGACAGTTTAGAGGAAATCGTATATTTATCAGAATTTCATCTTGAAAAAGGTCACATTGATCAATTATATGAATTGGACAATAAATTCCATGAAATCCTTTACGAGTCTTCTAATAGTAAAATTATGAAGCATGTTTTATCGGATTTTCATCATTATGTGCAACGGGTTAGAAAAGCATCTTTGTCTTCTGTTGACAGGGCAAAGGCTTCGATTAAAGAGCATAAAGCTATCGTAGATGCACTTAAAACTGGTAACGGTAAGACGGCCAGCGAGCTAACCAACAAACATATCGAGAATACATCCCAAAATGTTATTGAAAAAAAGATTGCTCAGATTTTAGATATGGATCACAATCAGTAGTATTAAAAAAGGCTCTTTCACTATGAAGGAGCTTTTTTTTCTTTAAGGGTTGCATTTTTATTTCGTCTCAACTTGTCCTATGAAAACCCATCTGTGGATTAGCATCGTGGTGGGGGTCCCATGAAAACCCTTCCACTGTATGTATGACTACGGCCTCCAGTTGGTGCGTCCTGCACCAAAAGTCGGCGGACAGCTTCCTGCTGTCTTGCTTAAGTCATACACACAGTTCCAGGAACTTCATGGTCGATGTTGGCTAAAATAGTATTACTGGCTACTTTAAAGAATCATTTAGGGCCAATGAATTTAAGCCTATTAAATAACACAGATGCGGAACCGAATGAGGAAAGAAATAGCACTGATCAATCACTGTTCTACAGGGATGTAGAACGTCCTTCATTTTTACATGGATGTAAAAAAGGAAGGATGATTGAGCAGTGCTATTTGTTGACGAAATGACGACCTATTAACGAGTAAATGTGATACACAGCTTTTCCGATGACCGTACGAAGTGTAAGGCGAGGAAAAGCTGTGTGTTACATCTACGATTATAGTCTTGATTAACATTCTAGAGAATAACCTAAAATCAAAACCAATTGGTAGAATTATTACACATCTATTTCTTCCAGAGCATCGTGAAGGTGCGTCCATGTCTCGTATAACTTCTCAAGGGATGCTTCAAGAACTGACTTCTCTTCAGTGAGCCTAGTAGCCGCTTCATGGTCTGTGTATACGGCTTCTTGACACAGTTGCTGATGGATGTTCTCTATTTGATCTTCATGATTATGGATATCCAACTCAGCTTTTTCAAGAAGGTTTTCCAGTCTTCGCCTTTCAGTTTTTTTAGCTTTATCATCCAACCAGTTGGACTTGTTTTCAGTCGTTATCTCAGAAAGTGCTACTGTTTCCTCAGAAGATTTTACATCATGCTGTCTTAAGAATTCATCGTAGTTACCTAAATAAGTTTTGATTTTTTTGTCGGACAAATGCATGACTTTATGGGCGACACGATTAACAAAATAGCGATCATGAGATATAAATAGTAGGGTGCCTTGATAACCAATCAAAGCATTTTCTAAAATACTCTTAGAAATCAGATCCAAGTGGTTGGTAGGCTCGTCCAAGATTAGGAAATTAGCTTCACTTAGCATGAGTTTTACTAAGGTTAAGCGTCCTTTTTCACCACCACTTAGTTTTGAAACTTGCTTAAAAACATCATCACTTTTAAAAAGATAGGAAGCTAAGATATTGCGTATTTCCCCTTGTGTTAATGTAGGGTAGGCATCAGATATCTCATCGATTAATGTATTGTCTGAGTTTAATAATTGATGCTCTTGGTCATAGTATCCGATTTTGACTTTTGCACCGAGCTGTATCTGACCGGAATCGGCTTGCATAACCTTGTTGATGATTTTAAAAAGGGTTGATTTTCCAGACCCGTTATCTCCGATGAGGGCAATATGCTCACCTTTTTTAATCTCGAATTGGATGTGATCTAAGAGTTCTAGACGATCAAAAGACTTGCAAAGGTCTATGACTTTCATCACATCATGTCCACTTTCATATCGTGGCTTTAATTGAAGATGCATATCGGCCTGAACTTCCATGGGGCGGTCTAATCGCTCAACTTTTTCCAGTAATTTTTCCCGGCTTTCGGCACGCTTAATAGACTTTTCCCTATTAAATGACCGTAGCTTTTTAATGACATCCTCTTGCTGTTTGATGGTCTTTTGCTGTTGGTCGTAGTGTTTAACCTGAACCTCTTTTATATGAGCTTTCTTAGTCATAAAATCTGAGAAGTTACCTTGATAAACAATGGCTTCTCCCATTTCGATTTCTATGGTTTTATTTACAATTTGATCTAGGAAAAATCGATCATGGGAGATGATAAATAGCGTACCTTTGTAAGATTGTAGAAAACCTTCTAACCAACGAATAGCATCCATATCCAAGTGGTTGGTAGGTTCATCTAACATCAGACAGTCAGGGTTTAATATAAGTTCTCTTGCAAGGGCAAGTCTTGTCTTTTGTCCACCGGATAGTTTGGCGACTTCAAGTTCATAGTCATCTTGGGTGAAGCCAAGACCTTTTAAGACACCTTTAATAAAGCTTTCATATTGATAGCCATCTATAGATTCGAAAAGATGGCGTAGACCAGCGTAATCTTCATTGAGTTTATCTAATATATGGAGGTCGCCTTCATGAAGATGGATTTTCTCTTCTAAGTCGGTAAGTTCATTTTTTATATGGACCAATTGCTCGTTAGCATTATATACGTACTTATAAAGAGTCTGAGTTGAATCGGACAAGGCATTTTGCTTTAGATATCCGAAGGTCTTACCGGTTGCCTTGTAGACAGAACCTGTATCGGCTAAAAGTTCACCGGTAATGATTCTAAAAAGCGTGGTTTTACCGGCACCATTGATACCAATCAGTGCGACTTTTTCACCTTCATTGATAATGAAATTAATATCCTTAAGTAAGGTATCTACGATAAATGATTTAGAAACATTTTTACAACTTAATATCATAATTGTATCCTTTCTCTATCTGTGTTTCGACATTATCATACCATTAATTAGAATCATTGAAAAGCAAAAGGAAAGTTAAGTACAAAATAAACAATATACCAATTAGAATTGACAGTTATTTAACAAATAGCTATAATAGAATTAATAACGGAAGAATGGGGGCAACAACATGTCAGATAAGAAAATATCGACTGCAGTTATAAAGAGATTACCTAGATATTATAGATATCTTGGAGAATTACTTGAGAACGACATCGTTCGAATTTCTTCAAATGAATTAAGTCAACGTATGGGTGTGACAGCTTCTCAGATTCGACAAGACTTAAATAATTTTGGTGGTTTTGGTCAACAAGGGTATGGCTATAATGTGAATCACTTATACAAGGAAATTGCAAAGATTTTAGGTCTAGAGAATCACTATAGTGTGATTATAATAGGTTCCGGTAATCTTGGGCAAGCTTTAGCCAATTATACAGATTTTGAAAAGCGCGGTTTTGTTGTAAAAGGACTTTTTGATGTTAATCCAAGACTGGTAGGAATATCTGTAAGGGGTATGGATGTACAAGATATGGATCAACTTAAAGACTTTGTTGTAGAAAATAACATTGATATTGCCATATTAACCGTTCCAAAAACAAAAGCACCTGCTATTGCTAATGACCTATGTGAGTGGGGCATTAGAGGGATTTGGAATTTTGCACCGGTGGATTTACAGATAAGTAATTTTGATGTGGTCGTTGAAAACGTTCATCTATCAGAAAGCCTGATGACATTATCCTATCGAATTAAAGATAGTTACTAAAGGCTTGAATTGTAATACACTTGTAACATATTTAATAGTTGCTCAAGTTATAATAAGAGGTAGAAAACGGTTTAAAGCTGGTGTTAATTGGCTTGGAATTTTTTCTATCTTTTTTATTAATATACTTTCTACTTATGGTGAGTAAAAAGAGCGTTATTATTTTACTATGCCGAATTATTAAATACGTCGTTAGGAGTTGTTATGATGGATAAAAAACCTCATATAGAGATCAAAAAAACAGGTCATATTGTCATACTTGATCAGAATTGGCATAGCTTATTCCCAGGTAGAAAACCTTATAAAATCAAGCAGCTGGAACATCTATTGAATAAATTGATGAAAGAACAAGGTAAGGTCAACACAGAATATAAGGCATATAAAGCCTTAAAAAAGAAAATGATGGATGATATTATACAAGGTATGACAGTTGCTTTTGATGATAAGCAGACTGAAGGTACTCAGGAATTGAAAAAAAAGCAAAAGAATATTAAAGAGATTAATGCGAAGTTTGAGACTTATGAAAAGAGAAAGCTAGAATTGCCTCAGGAAATAGAAAAAGCAAATCAGGCACTGCTAAATGAAAGCATGATTATTTTCTATGAGCGCATGATACATAACAAAGAAAAGAAAAGAAAGCTTGAATCAGAGATCCAAACCTTACATGATAAAGTCAAAGAACTTGTTGGTAAGAAGGAAGATATCGATGAAGAAAATACGAAACTATACGCGTTTATGCACGATTTAGCCGGTTTAGAAGTTATTGAGCAATTAGATGCTCATTACTTCGGAGGTGAAGAATGATTGTAGGCATAGGCAATGACATGATAGAAATAGACCGTATTCACAAAGCAATATCAAGACCCAAATTTCTAACAAGACATTTTACAAATGAAGAGCTTGATTTGTTTAGAGATAGAAAAATGAACCCTTCGACCATTGCTGCTAACTTTGCTGCTAAAGAAGCAGTTACAAAGGTCTTTGGAACAGGTTTTAAAGGATTTGGTCTGAAAGATGTAGAAATACTTAGAAATGACCTTGGAAGGCCTTATATTAACCTTTACGGACATGCAAAAGCGATAGAAAATCAAATGGGGATAGACAAATGGCATATTACGGTATCACATACTAAATCAATGGTGTCTGTTGTTGTATTGGGAGAGAAGCATGATTATAGCTAAAAGTAATCAAATGGTAATGATGGATCAAAAAGCAATCAAAGCGTACACTATTCCCGGAGTGGTGTTAATGGAACATGCTGCAATGGCTGTATGTGAGATGGTCCCAAAAGGTAGTCAATCTATTTTGGTAGTGTGCGGTGTTGGTAACAACGGCGGCGATGGCTTTGCCATTGCCAGAAACCTGATACAAAGAGGTGAAAAGGTAACTGTACTTGGCGTTGGCAATCCCTTACAATTGAAAAATGATGCAAAAATCATGTATGATTGTTTTGCGCATATTGAAACAGGCCTTTTTTGGTATGAAGTCTGTAGTGAAAAGAAATTAGACCAATTGTTTCAAAACTGTGATGTGATTGTAGATGCGATTTTTGGTACTGGTTGCAATCGTGTTGTATCGGATGGTTATCTAGATGTGATTGGGCGAATGAATCAAAGAAAAGCCTATGTTATTAGTGTTGATATTCCTTCCGGTGTTAATAGTGATAATGGCAAAATAATGGGTGTGTGTGTAAAGGCGAATCTGACAGTTACATTTACCTTACCAAAGCTTGGTAATATCTTATACCCAGGTGCAAGGGCGAGTGAAGCACTTAAGGTTGTAGATATAGGTATACCGCAGAAGATTTTAGAAGGTTTTGTTTTTGAATACGAAACCATCGATCAGGACACTCTAAAACGATTACCCTCAAGAAGAACAGATGGTCACAAATTCACATATGGAAGAATATTAATTATAGCAGGGTCCGAAGATATGTCGGGTGCTGCTTATATGTCTGCCTTGGCGGCTTATAGAACAGGTACAGGATTGGTTGAGATTCTAACCCATGAAAGCTGTCGTATCAGCCTTCAATGTGCCTTGCCTGAAGCCATCGTTAGAACGTATCAAGATTCTAATAAAAGCCTGGAAAAGGTTTTTGAAACCCTAAATCTAGATAATTATGATGCTATCCTCATTGGGCCGGGACTTGGGCAATCTGATGTAGCCAAGCGTCTTATAGAGCTCACACTTGCTCAACCATCTGTACCGATTGTTATTGATGCAGATGCCCTGAATCTACTTTCGGAAAATATGGATATTCTACTAGCATCATCAGCACCAATTATTATGACGCCACATGTGGGTGAAATGTCAAGACTTACGCAGTTCCCCTCTGAAGCGATTCTTGAAAATACAATTGAATTTGCACAAGCATTCTCTAAATCCAATCAGGTGATTACCGTATTAAAAAGCCATCGTACGGTTGTATGTAATCCGGAAGGCTTTACATGTATTAATCTTTGCGGCAATGACGGCATGGCGACAGCCGGCTCAGGAGATGTTTTGGCCGGTGTTATAGCAAGTTTGGTGGGACAAGGTTTAGAACCCTATAAAAGTAGTGTCTTTGGCGTAGCCATTCATAGCTTAGCAGGTGATCTTGCTTCTGATAATATTGGACGTCATGGTTTGATGGCAAAAGATATTATTGAGGCCATTCCTAAGATTATGATGGAAAATGACCAGTTAAATGATTGAAATAGAGAATAAAGGAGACAGATAAATGAGACATTATCAACGTGTCGTAGCGGAAATTAATTTGGATGCCATTATACACAATTATAGAGAGATAAGAAAGTATCTGTCTGAGGGAACCAAGATCTGTAGCGTTATTAAGGCAGATGGCTATGGCCATGGTGCAATACCGATCGCTAAGACATTGAGTGAAGAAGGGGTAGATGCTTTTGCAGTAGCTGCTTCTCATGAAGCTGTTCTTCTTAGAAAAAATAATATACATTGCCCTATATTGGTCCTTGGCTATACGAGTGAAGATGATTATCATGATATGGTCAAACATGATATCACCCAAACAGTTTTTCGTTTGGATATGGCAGAAAAGCTTTCAGCGGTCGCCATGCAACTTGGTAAGATGGCCCGTATCCATATCAAAATAGATACTGGTATGGGTCGCATTGGGTTTGAGCCAGATGATCAAGCCCTTCAAATCATAAAGAAAATATCTAAATTGCCCATGATAAAAATTGAGGGTATCTTCACCCATTTTTCAAGAGCAGATGAGTCTGACCACAGCACGAGTCATATTCAACTGGATATATTCAAAGGCTTCATCGCTAAACTAAAAGAAGCAGGAATAGAATACTTTGATTTACATATGTCCAACAGTGCTGGATTAATAGAAGTTCATCAAGCGGAGTTTAACATGGTACGCGTTGGTATTGCCCTATATGGATTGTATCCATCCTATGAAGTGGACCATACATTATTTAAGCTCAAACCGGCTTTGACATTAAAGAGCAATATTATCCTTCTTAAAGAAATGGATGAAGGTATGCCCATATCTTATGGTGGTACTTATGTGACAGGTAGAAAAACCAAAGTCGCTACCATTCCAGTAGGTTATGGTGATGGTTACCCTAGAGCACTGTCATCAAAGGGGAGGGTTTTAATTCGAGGGTCTTATGCCCCGGTTATAGGACGTATTTGTATGGATCAGTTTATGGTGGATGTGACAGACATAGAAGGTGTAAAAGAAGGGGACGTTGTGGTCCTTATTGGTGATATGATGGGTCAGGGCATATCTGTAGAAGAAATCGCTTCACATATGGATACCATTAATTATGAAGTGGTTTGTCAGCTGGGAAAAAGAATCCCACGCGTATACTATAAGAATCAAAAACCGGTGCTGTCCATTGATTATTTTTAATGTAAAATTATAAAAAATAGGTTATAATAACGTGTTAGGAAACAGATATGAGTGAAGGCTTATGTCTGTTTTTAGTCTAGTGGTTGGTTAATGCTTAATTAAGCTATGAATAATATGAAGGATAAGAGACAAAAACATGAAAAAACGTAAGCATAAAATTATTGAAGAAATAAAAATAATAGAAAATGCCAGTCATGCCAGTGATATCGATGTTAGAAGGCACTTTTATGCAAAGTTGTTTGCCATTGCTTTGCCCATGGCACTTCAAAATCTGGTATCCTCCTCACTAAATCTAATTGATACATTTATGATCAGTTCACTTAGTACAGCATCTATTGCCGGTGTTACAGCGGCCAATAAACTTTTTTTTATACTCTTTCTCTTCTTATTTGGGATTAGTAGTGGTTCGTCTATATTGACCGCTCAGTATTGGGGTGTCAAAGATGTAAAAAATATCAGAAGAGTGCTTGGGATATGTCTAATGCTTGGTATAAGCGGTGCCTTCCTATTTACTTCAGCCGCCTTATTCGCACCTGAAATGGTAATGAGGATTTTTACGAACCAACCCGGAGCCATATCAGAGGGGGCAAGTTATTTAAGAATTATCGGTCTTAGCTATATACCGACTTCTATTACATTTGCCTATGTTTTTATACTAAGAAGTACGGGCAATGTTAAGTTGCCCATGAAGATCAGTATAATAGCGATTATGCTCAACACTTTTCTAAACTGGGTACTCATCTATGGTAATCTGGGAGCACCTGCCCTTGGCGTTTCAGGAGCAGCTATTGCAACTGTTATTGCGCGTGGGTTAGAATTTGCATTACTCATGGGCATCATCTATCGTAACAATGAAGTAGCAGCAGCACGTCTTCATGAACTTTTAGATATTAATAAGACTTTTTTTGCAAAGTATATAAAAACAGTTTTGCCGGTAATCTTTAATGAGTTAATATGGGCAGTTGGTGTTACCATGTACGACTTGGTCTATGGACGTATGGGTGAATCGGTTATGGCGGCTATGGGTATCACCAAAACCATAGAACAAATGACTTTTTTCTTTATCTATAGCTTAGGTAATGCTTCCGGCGTCATCTTAGGCAATCAAATGGGTACAGGGGATATGACGCAGGTCTTTTACTATGCTAAGAAGCTGGTAAAAATCATGGTCATCATTGGGCTGAGTATGAGCGTTATATTATTTATTGCATCAGGACCACTAGCAAGCTTTTTCCAAGTCGAACCCCTTGTAGCAACCTATATTCAAAATTGTATTCGTGTACTGGCCATTGTAACGGTGGTGAAGGGTCTGAATATGCTCATCATCGTAGGTATCTTAAGAAGCGGTGGCGATACCACTTTTGCCATGTATCTGGATGGTGGCGCAGTATGGCTGGTAGCTGTACCTTTGGTTTTCCTGGGCGGATTCGTCTGGAAACTGGAGATCCAATATGTCTATATGTTGGCCCTTACAGAAGAATTTATTAAAGTATCTATTGGTTTATACCGTGTATGGTCAAAAAAATGGATCAATAACCTTATTTTTGAGGAATAACGGGTAAAAGGTTAGAGTACAAAAAACGTTGGTGTCACCTTACTCTACACATGTGGAAGTAATTGTTTTACTACAAAACAAATTTACGTAGAAATCGTTGATTTTACAACGTTTGTTGAACTCTGGACTGCGGACCGAAAAGAAGGTAAACCAAGAAATAGACGCTTGATTGACCATGTTAAGGTTTCAGCAGGAGTGTACCTCGATGTTAAGGGTACAATAGAAAAATAGATAAAAGTGAATAATATAGATTGAATTTTAGGGATACTTAGAAATTAGGTATCCCTTTTCTACGTAAAAAATAAGGAGGAATTACAATGGCAGAGGTAATTACAGTAGCAAATCACAAAGGTGGCTGTGCAAAAACGGTCACGACATTGAATTTAGGATATGCATTAAAAGAACTAGGGTATAAGGTGGCTTTAGTGGATCTGGATTCACAAGCAAATCTTACAACATGTTTTGGCATTGATAATCCAAATAGCATTGAAACAAATATTGCTCATCTAATGATCGCTAAGATTGATGAAGAGCCCTTACCGGATAAAGAGCAGTACATTATTTCAAAAGATGGACTTGACCTTATCCCATCAAGTATTTATTTGTCTGTGGTAGACGCTAATCTAAGACTTGAGATGGGAAGTGAGCGGATATTAGACGAGATACTAGAACCATTACGAGAGGAATACGATTATATTATTGTGGACACACCACCTTCTCTTGGTTCATTAACCATTAACGCTTTAAGTGCTGCGGATAGCGTGATTATTACCGTTAACCCACAACTCTTAGCAATGATGGGGCTTCAAGATTTCTTAAAGACAACGAAAAAGATACAAAAACGTATCAATCAAAAGTTAAGTATCAAGGGTATCTTGTTGACGATGTGTGATTCAAGAACGAATTTATCCAAGATTTTGTCGGAGCAAGTGAAGGAAGCTTATAACGGTGTTATTAAAATCTATGATACTTACATACCGATGACAGTTAAGGTTGGTGAATCGGTTTATTATGGGCAAAGTATTTCAGAGTATTGTCCAGATTCAAAGGCAGGAATTGCCTACAGTAAATTTGCTAAGGAGCTGATTAGCCATGAAGAAAAATAGTCCAAGAAGAAATATTGCTGATGCCATTGATTTTCTAACAGATGATTCATATGAGCAACAAATAACAGATATAGAAATTAGTGAAGTAAGTGAGTTTTCAGACCATCCATTTCATTTGTATGAAGGGAAACGCCTTGAAGATATGGTTGAAAGTATCAAAAAGAATGGTGTGTTAAATCCAGTTATTGTTAGGAAGTTAGATGATGGAAAACTCGAAATGCTTTCAGGACATAACAGAATGAATGCTTCTAGAATTGCAGGATTAGAAAAAGTACCGGCAGTTATCAAAAGTGGTTTAACGGATGAAGAAGCCTATATTTATGTCATTGAGACAAACCTTATGCAACGCTCATTTAATGATCTTCATGATACCGAAAAAGGAGCTGTATTAAAACTCCGACATGAAAAAATAAGTAGTCAAGGAAGACGTTCAGATATTCTTAGAGAACTCAATGCTATTGAAAATGGAGATGAATTTGACGAAGAATCACAAGTGATTGACAGTCGTGGAAGGTTAGCGAAAGAATACAATCTCGATAATAGAAAGGTTGCAAGATTAATCCGACTAACTTATTTAATCGAGGATTGGAAGCTGTTCGTAGACAACACTAAGAAGGCGTTCCTAATAGGTGTAAATATATCATATTTAGCACCTGAAATGCAGACATATTTATACCAAGAATGTGACGAAATGGGGATTAAGTTAAACCTAAAGAATGCTGAAGCATTGAAGAAAATGAATGCTGACAAACCACTAGATGAAACAGCAATCAGCAAGTTTCTTCTGAGTAATGAGAAGGAAAAAATTAAGCCGAAAGAATATCAAAGTATAAAAGTACGAGCCAAGGTTTTTGATAAATATCTTAAGGACATTGGAAGTCCATCAGATGTGGATGTTATCATTGAAGCCGCACTTAAAGAATACTTTGATAAAAGAGGGTAGGTGATATGGGAGGAAGAACTTTTTCGAGATATACAGCAACAGATATTGCTAGAGGAAGGTTTTATCAGATGCCTAAATTCTTGTTTGATGGAGAGCTTAAAAAAGGTCTCTCAAATGATGCAAAAGTCTTATATTCTTTGTTGAAAGATAGGCATGAATTAAGTCTACAGAACAACTGGGTGAATGAGAATAACGAAGTATATTTAGTTTATACCAGGGGCAACATGCAAGAGATGTTAGGGCTTTCGGATAAAACAGTTAAGAAAGCAGTAGATCAATTAAAAAAATATGGGCTAATGGAGGAAGAACGATTAGGGTTTAATAGACCAAATCGTATCTATTTAACGGCTGTAACCCTTGAAAATAGAGGAGTCGGAGATTCTCCGATTCCGGACACGGAAGATTTACGATTCAGGAGTCGGAGAAATTCCGATTCTGGACACGGAGATTCTACGATTCATGATACGGAGAAATTCCGACCTAATGATACTAATACTAATCATACTGATTATAGAGATACTAATCCTATCAATCCATCTAAAAAAAAGAATGATGGATATGATGTGATTGAATTACAAAAAGGCTATGAAAAAATCATCAAAGAAAACATAGGGTATGAATATCTGTACCAGAATAAAATAGGTTGGAGAGAAGATGTTGAAAGTATTGTTGGAATCATGGTGGATGTTTGCACGATGCCAGAAGATAGTTCAGTTAAAGTCAATGGAACACCAATGAGTGTTGGAATTGTTAAATCCCAGTTCTTAAAAATTGACTCATCACATATTGAATATATCATGGGTTCACTGAATGATAATCCATCAGACGTCAGGAATATACGAGCATACTTGATAACAACAATCTATAATGCACCAAATACAATATCACAGTATTACAGGTCAAGAGTAAACCATGATCTATATGGTGGACGGTGATGAAAGGAGTAGCTATTGCAAGAACAAGTTAACGAAAAGACCATAGCACTCCAAGTGAGTGCCGCAAAGTTTACAGCAAGAGAATTAAAACACCTGATGGCTGTATACCTTAGACATCGAAAAGATAAAAAGCAAAGAAAACCGCTTAAGATTAAAGAGACAAAGAAAAACGGCAAGGTGACTCTTGAAGATTTGAGCAAGAAACATGACGGACTGAAATCTATAGAAATTTCTGAGAAGAACATTAAAGACTTCGAGAAGACCGCCAAGAAATATAATCTTGAATATGCTTTGAAAAAGGATATTAAAACAGATCCACCAACATACTTTGTTTTCTTCAAAGGAAGAGACCTGGATGTTATTGATTTTGCTTTTCGTGAATACCTGAAAGAAAGTATGGAGAAAGCCAATGAGAATAAACCATCTATCAGAAAAGCACTTAAGAAAATGCTTGATAAAGCCAAAGCAATGAACAAGACCAGAGACAAATTAAAAGACAAGGAGCCAAGTTTATGACAGAAAATTTTAAGAAGTATGCATTCCGGTTCCTGCCTTACTTCATCATCGCTTATGTATTTAATCAGTTATCAGAATTATACAGAGGGATTGATGAAGCAAAGCCAATAGTAAGGTTGATTAAGGTGTCAGAGCAAGCAGGTCTGTTGTTTGATACGCCATGGATTAGCTTTAACATTCAAGATGTTTTAGTTGGCATCATTGGAGGTGCAACAACCTTTGCGGTAGTTTATATAAAAGGTAAGAATGCCAAGAAGTACCGGCATGGTGTTGAGTATGGTTCGGCTAGATGGGGTAATGCAAATGACATTAAACCTTATATGGATACAGAGTTTGAAAAGAATATCATACTTACTAAGTCAGAACGATTGATGATGAATAGTAGACCGAAGAATCCCAAGCATGCCAGAAACAAGAATGTTCTTGTTGTAGGTGGTTCCGGTTCAGGTAAAACAAGATTCTTTGTTAAACCGAACCTGATGCAGATGCATTCAAGCTATGTAGTCACAGATCCCAAAGGGACCGTGCTTGTAGAATGTGGTAAGTTATTGGAACGAGGTAGACCTAAAGGAATAAAAAATGGGGCTGTTGAGTATGAGCCGTATCACATCAAAGTTCTGAACACGATTAATTTTAGGAAGTCCATGCATTACAATCCATTTGCATATATTCGTTCAGAAAAGGATATTTTGAAGCTTGTAAGTGCAATTATTGCCAATACAAAAGGTGAAGGTGAAAAAGCCGGTGAAGATTTTTGGGTAAAAGCCGAAAGGCTCTATTACACAGCTCTCATCGGCTATATTTATTATAAGGCACCTAAAAATGAGCAGAACTTTACAACCTTACTTGAAATGATAAATGCAAGTGAAGCTAGAGAAGATGATGAAGATTTTAAGAATCCAGTTGATTTGCTTTTTGAGGCTTTAGAGAGAGAAGATCCTGGACATTTTGCTGTTAGACAGTACCAAAAATATAAACTGGCTGCAGGAAAAACAGCTAAATCAATATTGATTAGTTGTGGTGCTAGATTAGCACCTTTTGATATAAAGGAGCTACGAGAACTCATGGAGTATGATGAGTTGGAGCTTGATACTTTGGGTGACAAGTTGACAGCACTATTTGTTATTATTTCTGATACAGATGACACTTTTAACTTTGTTGTAGCAATGATGTATACCCAACTATTTAACCTTCTGACTGATAAAGCAGATGATGTTTATGGAGGTCGATTGCCAATCCATGTTAGATTTCTGCTTGATGAGTTTGCCAATATCGGTCAGATACCGAAGTTTGAAAAACTTATAGCAACAATCAGATCTAGAGAGATGTCTGCCAGTATTATTCTTCAGACGCAAAGTCAGTTAAAAGCAATCTATCGTGACCATGCAGACACCATAATCGGTAACTGCGATACATCGTTGTTCTTAGGTGGTAAAGAGAAATCAACCCTAAAGGACTTATCAGAAAGTTTAGGTAAAGAAACCATTGATCTATACAACAATTCAGAGAATCGAGGACGTGAAAGAAGCTATGGTATTAATTATCAAAAAGTAGGAAAAGAGTTAATGACCATGGATGAGCTTTCAGTTATGGATTCAGGAAAGTGTATTCTCCAGTTAAGAGGTGTTAGACCTTTTCTTTCAGATAAATTTGATATAACGAAACACAAGTATTATAAGTTACTTGGTGATAGTGATAAGCGAAATAATTACGATATCGATAAGAGCTTATCAACGAAACTACGGTTCAAGAAGAACCAACCAATAGAATTAGTAGAACTAAATATTCAAGGTAGCTAAAAGCACTCATGAAATCATTCACGGGTGTTTTTTCTATATACAACCAAACATTCCAAGGAGGAAGAGAGAAATGACATTTTTTCAATCAGCAATCGGTACATTACAAACATTGGTAACAGCAATCGGAGCAGGGCTTGCAGTATGGGGTGTTATCAATCTACTAGAGGGTTATGGTAATGACAATCCGGGTGCAAAATCACAGGGGATCAAACAACTTATGGCAGGTGGAGGAATTGCGTTGATTGGCACTCAACTAATTCCATTACTTGCAAACCTATTTTAAGAAGGAGGCACAATGAACTCAATTTTCGATAAGATAGAGGAATTCTTTACCACTCTGCTTATTGGAATGATCGAACAGAACCTAACCGGATTATTAACGGATGTTAATAGCAAGGTTGGGAGTATTGCCGGTGAGGTGGGAACAACGCCACAATCGTGGAACAGCAGTATCTTTACGATGATAGAAAATCTGTCGGATACTGTTGTCGTTCCAATCGCTGGAATGGTAATGACAGCGATACTATGTTACGAACTCATATCAATGGTCTTGGAAAAAAACAACATGCATGAAATTGATACATGGATGTTTTATAAATGGATTATGAAAGCAGTTATTGCTGTTTATTTCGTTACCAACACTTTTGACATTGTGATGGCAATATTTGATATAGCTCAACATATGGTGGATGCATCAGCCAGCTCAATCAATACGACTGCGAGTGTTGATATTGATTCATCGGTTTCAGCAATGATTGATGGACTAAGTGGAAAATCAGTTGCAGAGTTGGCAGGTATAGCATTGGAAACAGGTGTGGTTAGATTAACCATGTCTGCCATATCAATAGTGATAACCGTAATCTTATATGGGCGTATGATTGAGATTTATCTTGCCTGTTCAGTTGCAGCAATACCATTATCAACAATGGCAAATAAAGAGTGGAGTCAAGTGGGGACTAATTATATTCGTAGTTTAGCGGCTCTTGGTCTTCAGGGATTCTTTATTATGGTTGCAGTCGGCATATACGCTGTCTTGGTCAATTCAATAACAGTAACAGACAACATACATTTAAGTGTGCTTTCAATAATGACCTATACAGTCATTTTATGCTTTGCCCTTGTGAAAACAAGTAGCTTGGCAAAGTCAGTAATGAATGCACATTAGGCTATCAAGGAGGAATAATTATGGCGTACGTATCAGTGCCAAAGGATCTTAGCAAAGTTAAGACTAAAGTGGCACTTAACCTTACATTGAGACAAATAATAAGCTTTTCCATTGGAGCAGTAGTAGGATTTCCGGTGTATTGGTATTCAAGAACAACAGTCGGAAATGATATTGCTGTCTATCTAATGATAGGTTGTGTCCTACCATTTTTCATGGCAGCTATTTTTGAAAAAGATGGCATCGTTTTTGAAAAGTATCTGGGTTACATCATTAAACAAAGATTTCTGAACCCTAAGATTAGACCATATAAAACAGAGAATTTCTATGAGTTTCTCGATAATCTAGGAAGGGAGGAAGTTAAATATGTTCAAAAAGAAAGAAAAGGTACAGGCAAAACCAGTGCAAAAAAAGCAAAAACCAAAAGGCAACAACAAAAAGTTGTCAAAGAAGCCGACTTCGCAGCAGAAGCAGTCTAAGAATCAACCTAAAAAGCAACAAAAGAAGAAGGCTAAGAAAAGAAAAGTAGCAGATACAGCACAAGCAACACTTAAATACAAAGCAATATTTCCTGATGGGATTTGTCAGCTGAGTAATCGAAAGTTCTCTAAGACGATTAAGTTCTATGATATAAATTACTTGCTGGCACAGAATGAAGATAAATCTCAAATCTTTGATGGTTATTGCGACTTCCTGAATTACTTTGATTCATCCATATCCATTCAGCTTTCCTTTGTCAATATGAGAGCAAGTGCCAATGTGTTTCTGGAAACCATTAAAATTGACCATCAAGAAGATGACTTCAATGATATTCGTAAAGAATATTCAGAGATGCTTCAGAGCCAATTAGCCAAAGGAAATAATGGTTTAATTAAGACGAAGTTTATCACTTATAGTATTGATGCTGATAACTACAAAAAAGCCAAACAAAGGCTTGAGCGTATAGAGGTAGATATACTGAATAACTTTAAAGTCATGGGTGTTAAAGCCTTTTCGCTAAATGGAAAGGAACGAATTGAGCTGCTGCATAGTATGTGCCATCAAGATACTGGAAAGCAAGCAGATTTTCATTGGGATATCGTTAAGAAAGGTGGCATGAGTACCAAGGACTATATTGCACCATCGTCGTTTAATTTCTCAAACCCTAAACAAGTAAAAGTTGGTCAAACAATTGGTGCAGTTAGTTATCTGCAGATTTTAGCACCTGAATTATCAGACAGAATGCTAGCAGATTTTCTGGATTTAAACAGTAGTATTATCATTAACTTTCATATCAAGTCTATCGATCAAACCCAAGCAATAAAGATGATTAAACGGAAGATTACTGACCTAGATAAAATGAAGATTGAAGAACAAAAGAAAGCAGTTCGTGCCGGTTATGATATGGATATTATTCCATCTGATTTAAAGACCTTTAATCAAGAAGCTAAGAACCTTTTGGAGGAGTTACAGTCCAGAAATGAAAGACTATTCTTGGTTACTGTTGCCATCTACAATACGGCAGCTAATAAACAAAATCTTGAGAATATCATTTTCCAAGTAAGTGGTGTGGCTCAAAAATATAACTGTGCTATTAAGAGATTGGATTATCAACAAGAGAATGGATTCCTTACCAGTTTGCCATTAGGAGAGAACTTCCTAGAGATTAATAGAGCCTTAACAACGTCTTCTACAGCCATCTTTATACCATTTACTACACAAGAGCTGTTTACCGAAGGACAAAGTCTGTATTATGGCTTAAATGCCCTTTCCAATAACATGATTATGGTGGATAGGAAGAAGTTAAAGAATCCTAATGGTCTGATTCTTGGTACACCAGGTTCCGGTAAATCATTTAGTGCAAAAAGAGAAATTACCAATGCTTTTCTGATTACAGAAGACGACATTGTTATTTCAGATCCAGAAGCTGAGTATTATCCTTTGGTTCAAAAACTAGGGGGACAGGTTATCAAGTTATCACCAAACAGTGGTGATCATATTAATCCTTTGGATATTAACCTTAACTCAGGTGAATATGATCCAATACGAGATAAGTCAGACTTTATCATTTCTCTTTGTGAGCAAGTTGTTGGTGGGCGGTATGGACTTGATGGCGAGGAAGTATCAATCATTGATAGGTGTGTTCGGGTAATGTATGAGCGTTTCATGGAGAATCCTTTACCAGAGAATATGCCTATTTTAGAGGATTTCTATAATGTGTTAGTAGAACAAAATAATGAAAAAGCCATGGGGATTGCTATTAGGCTAGAGATTTATGTTCAAGGTTCAATGAATGTATTTAATCATCATACCAATGTTGATATGAACAATAGAATCATCTGTTTTGATATCAAGGAATTAGGCTCTACATTGAAGATGTTAGGGATGTTGATTGTCCAAGAAACGGTATGGAATAAGGTTGCTAGAAACAGAGAAAGTGGTATTTCCACGAGATATTATATTGATGAGTTTCACTTGCTTTTAAAAGATGATGCTACATCAAAATACTCTGTTGAGATATGGAAACGATTTAGAAAATGGGGAGGTATCCCCACAGGTATTACCCAAAATGTACAAGACTTCTTGGCAAGTCGTGAAGTTAGTAACATAGTTGGTAATTCGGATTTTATTTACATGCTTAACCAAAATGCTGAAGATCGGCAAGTCCTAGCTAAGCAATTAAGTATATCTAATCACCAGTTGTCCTATGTTACGAACTCTAATGAAGGTGAAGGTTTGCTATTCTTTGGGAATGTAATTATACCCTTCTTAGATAAGTTCCCAAAAGACACAATGCTATATCGAATCATGACAACGAAACCGGAGGAGATGGTTAATTGAGTTCAGAAAAAAAGGAAATCAGAACTTCTGGACAAGTTGACCGGAAGTATGACGAGTTGCGTAAATCATATCAGAAGAAACAGATGCATGGCGATGGATATGATTATTACTTTACGGATTCCGATAATGACGGTCTTGCTGATGTTCATGATATTGATGATCTAAATCCCGATATTCAGGATGTCTCACAAATAAAGCCTTTGAAGTTCGAAGATCAACAAGTGAGAAAATCAACAACCAAGAATAAGCATATTCCTAATTCATCTAAGAAGAAATCTGTTAAACAACAAAAGCAAAAACAGAATACTCTTAAGGATGAAAAAGTCAGCAGAGAAGAGAATGAGCAATACTATTCAAATGAAGAGCGTGTTATTCATGGACTTGACCCTGTTACTTCTACAGATGAGAAGGTTTCTCCTAATCAGTTGAATAGGAGAAGACCGGAAGGTGAAAAAGTACACTCCAATAAGCAACAAAGAAATGGGCTAAAGGGAGATAAGTTAAGTCCTAGAAATCAACAAGCAACTAGCTTGAAGGACAAGAAGGTCAGTCAAGAGAAGCATGAACAGGCTGTTTCAAAAGATGAGAAGTACAAATCTAATGGGCAAAAGAAGAATGCACTTAAGAATGAAAAACCTAGTCAAGACAAGGGAAAGCAAGCATCATCTAAGAACAGCAAAGAGAATCAAGGTAAGCAGACTAAGCCTAGTCCAAAGGACAATAAAAGTGGTAAGGATAAAGGAGAGAAAGGGACTTCAAAAAAGAAGCAACGTCTTAAGTTTCATGAAGGGAAAGAAAAAGGGAAACTTGAAACAAAGAAAAAAGCTTCAGTTATTTCTCTTGCTTCTTCCGGGCAAGAGGTATTAAGACGTCACAATCAATATGAGCGGTTTGAGGATGCAGATGAAAACTCTGCTGTTCAAGCTACTGGATTCGGACGTGAAGTTGCTACTGACACTATTAGAGGAACATCAAGAAGACTTCAACATGGACCCATTAACAAAAATGTGAAGATAACTGCCACTCGCTCCAAGACTCAAAAAGCAAGAACCACAAGAGCAAGGAACAATTTTAATTTTGAAAAGTCTTTAAAGAACAACAAGACTTTTCAAAAATCTAAAGGCTTAAATAAATATTACCAAAAGCAGCAATTGAAGCGATCTTATAATAAGAAAGTCTATGGCAGCGTGCACAAGAGAGCAGAAAAAGTGCTTAAAGGAGTTGCTAAGAAACTAAAGCAGATTGCTACCTTAGCACTTAAAAAAATTGGGCTTCCAGTTATTGGAATTGTTTTAGTGGTTTTGGTTCTTATAAGTATCTTGAGTGGTATTATGGGTGCTTTTTCTAATGGTGTTAGTGTTGTTATGGCTACCTCATATCAATCAGATGAATATCAAATACATGACACAGAAAATATCTATAATCACCTAGAGGCTGACTTAGAATATGCCATTGCAAATGTTGAAACAGACCACTCTGGTTATGATGAGTACAGGTACAATATTGGAGCTATCGGACATGATCCACAAGTGTTGATGGCATACTTAACAGCTGTGTATGGTGAATTCACCGCCAGTTCTGTAAGTAATGAGTTAAGCAGGATTTTTGACGAGCAATACATTTATACGCTAACGGCTACTACAGAAGTAAGAACCAGGACAAGATATGCCTCATACACTGACCCGGAAACTGGTGTGCAATCATACGTGAGTTACCAAGAGGAATATGATTGGCATATTCTAAATGTTTCTCTCATAGCGAATGATTTAGAATCAGTATTAACTGCTGTGTTAACACCTGAGGAACTGGAGATGTATGAAGCCATTAAGGAAACAAAAGGAAATTTCACAATACTTCCAAGTCCAATAAGAGGTGAATGGAGAAACTCTGTATCTAGTATGTATGGCTATCGATTAGATCCCTTTGAGGGATATGTAGAGTTTCATACCGGTATTGATATTGCCAAGCCCCTTAGAACTGAACTGGTTGCTGTTACATATGGAACTGTAACAGATGTTGGTTACCAAAGTGGATATGGGAATTACATTGAGATTACACATGAGAATGGTCAATCAGCATTTTATGCCCATTGCTCGGTTGTTAGTGTGAGTATTGGTAATGAAGTTAAGTTAGGTCAAAAAATAGGTGAAATGGGTTCAACCGGTAATTCTACAGGTAGCCACTTACATTTAGAGATTAAGGATGCAGCCGGTAATAGACTGAATCCTTATTTTTATTTATCAGATGAAATTGCAGAAGATCCAAGTTAAAGAAAGAGAGAATAATCATGGAAAAAAGACTAGAAAAGACAATCAAGGAAGAAGCGAAGTTAAAAGCGCAAATGGAAGCATTACAGAAAAAGCTTAAGGATACAGAAGAGAAAAGAGTCAGTTATGAGAAGGAAGAATTACATAAAACCTTTAAGGAAACAGAGATTTCTCTTGAAGAATATAAAATGATCGTTAGAAATGCTGTAGATGATTATAAGGGTAATTCGGATGATGGCGAAAATCTAGGAATGGAGTTTAAGTAGATGAAAAGAATTAGATTAATGATAACGACAGTTTTTTTTATAACTTTATTAATTGTCGGATACGAAAATGTATATGCGGTTGAACCAGTAGTTGAAACAGAAAGTGAAGAAGAGTACGAAGTGATTAGTTCTGTAGATGAGCCTGTTGAGTCAAATTTTACTTCAAAGGATTACCATGTTGAGGGAGAAGATAATCAGAACTACCTTGTTGAAGGTGGTAACGAGAACGCTATTAACTTGCTTGCTACAGAACAAAGTACAGCAGGTGGAACACTTACAGAGAATACAAATATTGAAGGTGAGGAATATGATATGACTCTACCTACAGAGGAAGACTTCGATAATAAAGATCCTCTTGAATTAAGGCAGTTTATAACCTTTGAAACGAAGTCGGGCAAGGAGTTCCATATTATCATCGACCATGGAAAAGATGAAGATAATGTAAGAATGCTAACAGAAGTAAGTGAGCAGGATTTGCTGAACTTGATTGAAGCACAAGCTGATATTGAGATAGAGTTAATTGAAGCAATACCAGAAGCAACAGTTGAGGACGATACCCAAGAAGCAGGTGAGGAAGAAATACCTAAAGATGTTGTCACAGAAGATTCGGTTACAGGAGAACCGACAGAAACTCCAGTAGATTCATCTTTAATCATTATTATTGTTGCTGCCTTGGTAAGTGGTATAGCCGGATGGTATTTCAAAATATTTAAACCTAAGAGAGCTGCTGCTTTTGAAGATGAAGTGGATGAAGCAGATTATCTTGAAGATGATGAAGCCTATGAAGATGATGATTACGAATAGGAGGAGTTTAGATGCTCAAAATAATGTTTAATTCAAAGGAACATGAAGAGTTTTATCTTGAAATGTTAAGTAAGTTTAGGATTGTCCAAGTGTACCATAAAGCATTCTTTTATTGTATGGGAGCTTGCGATGTGACAAGAGATAATATTGATGCACTCTTTGATTTTCAAACGGGTGGAATACGTCCTGATAATTTACATCAAGGATTTCAAACTGGCACAAGTTATAAAGTTACTAGGATGGCATTTAATCTATGGAATGGTTATGTTGAAGAAGGTGAAGAAAAATTAATGTCACCTTCAGAGCTGTTTGCTTGCACATATGGTGATGAGTTTCATCAGGCTATTCAGCTAAGATACCCTGAATACAATCGAGAACAGGAAGTAGATATTGTCAGTGTTGTTGAGAAACTGGCAAGAAAACGGCAAGAAACTTCTGGACAAGTTGACCAGAAGTTTCTTGCCGAATCAAAGGATGGTGAAAGATGAAGTTAGTCATTGCAGAAAAACCAAGCGTTGCCATATCCATTGCCAAAGTGCTTGGTGCAAGAGATAAAAAGCAAGGTTACATAACCGGCAATGGCTATATTGTCAGTTGGTGCGTTGGGCATCTAGTCAGTCTATCTAAGCCAGAGGAATATGATGAACGCTTTGCTAAATGGAATAAATCTGATTTACCAATATTGCCTGATGAGTGGAAGTTATCTGTTAAGGAAGGGACTAAGCAGCAGTATCGTGTTCTTACAAAGCTGATAGCCAGTGATGAAGTAACATCATTGGTTGAAGCTACAGATGCAGGACGTGAAGGTGAATTGATATTCAGGCTTGTCTATGACCATAGTAAATGTTCTAAACCCTATCAACGTTTATGGATTAGTTCCATGGAAGACAGTGCCATTAAAGAAGGTTTCAATCAACTTCAAGACGGTACAACATATGAAAACTTATATCAGTCTGCTATTGCAAGAACAAAAGCAGACTGGCTTGTTGGATTAAATGCAACCAGATTATTTACTACGACCTATCATACCAAGTTAAGTGTGGGACGAGTACAGACGCCTACACTGGCAATGATTGTTGAAAGGGATGAGAAGATCAACAACTTCAAGAAGGAGAAGTTCTATCATGTTGAGCTTGATCTTGGTGATTTTAAACTGAGAAGTGAGAAAATCAAAACCATAGATGAAGCAAAAGTAATTGCTCATTCTTGCCAAGGAAAATCAGTCGTTATTTCTGAATTAACCAAAGAATTAAAGAAGAATAAGCCACCTGCTTTATTCGATTTAACGTCTCTGCAAAGAGAAACTAACCGGATGTTCGGTTATACAGCCAAGCAAACCCTTGATTATACTCAAAGCTTATACGAGAAAAAGTTAGTAACGTATCCAAGGACAGATAGCCGGTTTATTACTGAGGACATGAAAGATTCAGTAGTTAATCTATTGCCTATTGCAGATAATCCTGCTGCATATGACGTTAATAGAATAATCAATAACAAGAAAGTATCCGACCACCATGCAATTATACCGACTAAACAATCACTAAAACTTGAAGAGCTTAAGATTCCTAATAGTGAATTGAATGTATTGAAACTCATACAGACCAAGCTCTTGATAGCAGTATGTTTAGAACATGTATATGAAGCCGTTAATGTCAAAGCTGATGTTGATGGTATGACATTTACAGCAACAACTAAGGTCATCGTTGAAATGGGCTTTAAGAAGATTGAGCAAGATTTCAGAAAAGAGATGGGTCTTAAAGTTGATGAGGATAAAAATAATAATAGTAGATTAACAAAAATCAATGAAGGTGATACATTTAAGATTATCGGTATTGAAAATATTGAAGGGACAACGTCACCACCAAAGCGATTCACAGAAGATACCTTATTATCCGCTATGGAAAGAGCTGGTATTGAAGAACTTGATGATTCATTAGAAACTGAAAAGCAAGGACTCGGTACACCGGCAACAAGAGCTGCTATTATCGAGAAACTAATCTCTACCCTGTATGTTGAACGGAAAAAGAAGAATTTAATTGCTACTAGTAAAGGTGTTGAGCTTATTAGAATTGTACCGGACAAGCTTAAATCGGCACAGATTACAGCACAGTGGGAAAATAAGCTGACAGAGATTTCTGATGGTATACGTTCAGCTGATGACTTTTTAGAAGAGATCAGAAATGAAGTGATTGACTTAGTAGATAATCTTGAAGTACAGGGTAATCCTGATTCTTTTAAGATAGAAAAGGAAGTTATAGGAAAATGCCCAAGATGTGGTACAGACATTTACGAAGGCAATAAGAATTTTTATTGTTCTAACAGGGATTGCAAGTTCAGCATGTGGAAAGAAGATAAGTTCTTTACGAATAAGAAAAAGAAACTGACTAAGTCCATTGCAAAAGCTCTTTTATCTAAAGGGAATACGAAAGTGAACAAACTATACTCTGATAAGAAAGACACCTATTATGATGCCAAGGTTGTCCTAAATGACACTGGTGTGTGGGTGAATTACAAATTGGAGTTTAAATAATTAAAGAAATAAAACAGGGAACAACTTTTGGACAAGTTGACCAGAAGACAAGGACGTGAATAAGATGAATAAAGATAGTAAAGATATGTTTGATATTTATCAAGTGAAACATGGGGCAGCTTTTAGGGATTTTGGTTTTGAAAATTTGGAGAGACTAAAAAGCAGGGATTTAAAAGTTGAGTATTCCAATTATGATTTTATCTATTCAGGAAAGCTACAGGAAGGGATGAACCTGGAGGATATCTATACGAAGTTTAATATAGATAGACCGGATGATTTCAAAGGTCATTCTCTATCGGTTAGTGATGTTGTTGTTCTAGTAAAAGACGGAGAAACAACAGCGCATTTTGTAGATAGTTTTGGGTTTAAAGAAGTACCGGAGTTTGTTAATGAAAGAGAAGCAGCGAGGAAATCAAGAAGTTCTGTATTATCTGCACTCAAAGAGAATAAGCCAAGTTCTGAAAAGACTAAAACAGACAAAACCAAAGAAAAAAGAAACTCAATAGAAGAAAGATAATAAGACAATCGTAACTTCTGGACAAGTTGACCGGAAGTTTTTTTATGCCTAAAAGAAGGAGGATTCAATGGCGAAAACATATGATGCAATCACGCTTCTTCAAGAAAAGGAGCGTGAAATAAGAAAGAATGGTCTTAACTGGATGAGCTTTCTTAAAAGTAGTGCTTATACAAATAAATATCCCTATAATGATCAGATTCTTATATATGCTAACAGACCGGATGCTAAGGCTTGTGGTAGTATGGATTTGTGGAATAACAAGTTCCATAGATGGATTAATAGGGGAGCAAAAGGAATACCTTTATTAGATGTTTCTGATGATGGAAAAGCTCGGTTAAGATATGTGTTCGATATTTCTGATACCCACACGACAAAGTACACTGTAAAAGATGTGAACTTATGGAGATATGATGAAGAAAAGGACAATGAGGCACTAATAAATATTGAAAGACGTGAAGATATATCACCAGAAGACAGTTCAAAGGATATCCGGTATAGAGTTCATGAAATAGCAAAGCGTATTTGTGAATATGAGCAAAGTGATTTAGTTTCAGATATGGTTCAGTTTGCTGAAGATACTTACATCGAAGAATTAGATGAGTTTAATATTCGTGTCATGGCAAGCAAGCTACTGGAGAACTCGGTGGCTTTTCAGTTGATGGAACGGATGGAGCTTGATCCAGAAGATTACTTTGAGGCTGATGATTTTGCTGATATTATCAATCTGAATTCTTCAACTTTAACATCTTTGATTTCTACTAACACATCAAGAATCACAAAAGATTTTCTATCTGATTTAAGCAAAAAAATGAGCAAAACAAAAACAAGACAAAATGATGTCCAGAATACCTTGATTAATGATCAAAGTAAGGTGTATAATGAAAATGAACAAAACAAGACAAAAATACAGTCCAGTATTGATGAAGGAGGTATCGTTAATGAAGACAATGACACTGGCAGGAGCGGAATACGAAGTAATGAACGAGATATTGAATCCAGTAGTGAAAACAACATCATTCGAGAAGAGTGGAGGAACATATCACCTTCAGGGAGAGATGTTAGTTCCGAACATAGAATTGACGAACAAGGCACAGAACCCGGTGGAGATCTACGGCAGAGCGAGGAAGAGATATCTGGAAGAAAACAAACCGGCACAGTATTCAGCAATGATAATCCAGGGAACACTTCAGAGTCACCTACAAGAAGTGGAAATTCAAGCAGAGAGACTTTTGGAGATGCAGACACCACAACTTCAGGAAGCATGGGAAGTGACAGAACAGATGAAAGCAACAGATCCGATGAAGTGGGTGGGGATGATGAACAATATCAAGTCAACCATCGAGGAAACGATTTACAGCGAGATCGTTTACAAGTAGACACAGAGCAGCTTGATTTATTTAAAACAGAAGAAGAGCAACTTAGGCGTATCGAGGAGACAGTAGAAAAAGAATCTACTGTCTTTTCTTTTTACCAATCAGATATTGAAGCTGAACTTCTTCGGGGTAGTGGTTTTGCTAATAGTAAGTTTAGGATTTATGAGTTCTATAGTAATGATCCAACAAACAAAGAAGCTGTTGAATTTTTAAAGAATGAATATGGCGTTGGGGGTCATTCAGCTAGTAGAAACACAAATGAAGTAACGTCTCAAAGCCATGATGCAAAGGGGATTGAGCTTTCTAAGGGCGGCTATGGTGATGATAGAGTTGATAAATTATATACCTGGTCAAACGTTAATAAGCACATCAAGAATTTAATTGATAGAGGGCTGTACTTATCGAGTGAGGAAATAGCTGAACACGAACGTAGTAAACATCCGGATATAAGTTATTATTTTGCAGAAGCTGGTGAGTTTCATAATCTTGGTGAATACCATGAAGGTTTAACATTTGAAGAAGCTATAAACTATTATGAATCCATACCTGCAGAACGTCGTAATGGAGGCAAGCAGATTGGTATTCATATTTATGATGGTGATGAGTTCCCTCTTGAAGTCTCATTAGTGGACCGGGGAAGAATGGAATTGTTTGCTCTGGATTATGTTAGAAGTACAAAAGATAATCCAAATGTTCTGGAGGCAATCAGTAAACTCAAAGAGCATTTCGAACCGGATAGAGATTTAGGTGAGATTGATGGATTGATATCAGGACTAGAAAAGCAAGACCTTTCAATAGAGCCATCAAAGCCTGAAAAAATGGATTTTCAGATTACAGATTATAATCTAGGCAATGGTACGAATAATGACAAACTGAATTATAATCTTGATGCCATAAGAACATTAAAGTATATAGAAAGCGAAAATCGTCTAGCCACTAAAGAAGAACAAGAAATATTATCTAAATATGTTGGATGGGGAGGTCTTTCTCATGTATTTGAGGAAGAGCCTACATCAACTTGGGCAATGGGAGCCTATGGTAAAGTTAAGCGTTTATTGACAGATGATGAGTATAAAAGTGCAAGAGAATCCACCTTGAATGCACATTACACATCTCCAACAATTATTGAAGCCATGTATGATGGGTTACAAATGCTAGGCTTCAAACAAGGAAATATTCTTGAGCCTTCATGTGGTGCAGGAAACTTCTTAGGGATGGTTCCAAAAGCTTTAAATGGCAGCAAGTTCTACGGTGTTGAATTAGATGACTTAACCGGTAGAATTGCCAAACAACTATATCAGAATGCAGTCATTGAAATCAATGGCTTTGAAGAGACATCGGTACCAGATAATTTCATCGATGTTGCTATAGGTAACGTGCCTTTTGGTGATTACAAGGTGTACGACAAGAGATATGAAAAAGAGAACTTCTTAATTCATGACTTCTTTTTCGCTAAGGCTTTAGATAAAGTACGACCAGGTGGGGTGGTTGCTTTTATCACATCAAAAGGAACACTGGATAAGAAGAGTTCTAATGTTAGAAAGTATCTTGCAAAAAGGGCTGAACTCTTATCAGCTATTAGATTACCTAATGATGCTTTTAAGTCTAATGCCGGCACAGAAGTTACGTCAGATATTATTTTCTTAAAGAAAAGAGAACGTCCAATTGAGATTGAACCGGATTGGGTACATCTTGGTATGGATGACAATGGAATCAGTATGAATCAATATTTCGTAGATCATCCTGAAATGATTATGGGTACTATGGAAATGGAATCTACAAGGTTTGGAATGGCAAGTACTTGTAAGCCTATTCAGGGTGCTGATTTAAAAGACCAGCTTTCAGAAGCGGTAGCAAATATAACAGGGTTTATTGATGATGTTGATATTGAAACATACGTTGAGATACAAGATGATTCAATACCTGCAGATCCGAATGTTAGGAACTTTAGTTTTACTTCTGTGGATGGGGAACTGTATTTTAGAGAAAACTCTGTTATGGTTAAGCCTGATATCAAGGATAATGATATTCCAAGGATTAAGGGTTTAGTTGAGATTAGAGATACAACACGTGAGCTGATACGTCTTCAAATGGAAGAATATTCTGATGAAGAAATCAGAGAAGGTCAAGCAAGACTTAGCGAAGTATACGACCGGTTTGTCGAGAAATACGGTCATATTAATAGCAAGAAGAATTCAAGACTGTTTGGAGAAGATACTTCATATGCTCTAATTTGTTCTTTAGAGAATGTGGATGTAGAACATGATACTGTCAGTAAAACAGATATGTTCTCAAAAAGGACAATTAAGAAAAGAGAAGTACCTACTCATGTAGATTCTGCTGTAGAAGCTCTTGCTATATCCATAGCAGAAAAAGCAAAAATAGATATGGCATATATGACAGAACTTACAGACTTATCAGAAGATGACATTGCTAATGATCTTAGAGGGATTATCTTTAAGAACCCAAGAAGTGAATCAAATGATGATGTAGAAGAATATATAAATGCTGACGAGTATTTATCAGGTAATGTTAGAGATAAATTACAAGATGCAGAGTTAGCAGCAAGACAAGATCCGATCACATATGAATATAATGTTAGAGCATTAAAAGAAGTTGTTCCAAAAGATTTGGATGCAACGGATATTGATGTTAGGCTTGGAGCTACTTGGTTGCCACCAAAGGATGTTGAAAAGTTCATCTTTGAAACCCTTGATACACCGGGTTATGCTAAATGGGATATTAAAGTACATTACTCAGCATTTTCAGCTAATTGGAATGTGGAAGGCAAGTCAGTTGATAAGAATAATATCAAAGCCAATATGACTTATGGTACTGATCGGGTGAATGCTTATAAGATTATTGAAGATGCTCTAAACCTTAGAGATACGAGGGTGTATGATCGTGTGACTGATGATGAAGGTAAAGTGAAGTCAGTACTTAACAAGCATGAAACAATGTTAGCCGGTCAAAAGCAGGACGCACTCAAAGAAGCATTCAAATCATGGATATGGGAAGAACCGGAACGAAGAAACAGGCTAGTTAAAACCTATAATGAAAGATTTAACTCAATAAGACCACGAGAGTTTGATGGACAGCATATTGCTTTCGAGGGTATGAACCCATCTATCCAATTACGTGAGCATCAAAAGAATGCAATTGCCAGGACGTTGTATGGTGGGAATACATTACTTGCCCATGCAGTTGGTGCAGGGAAAAGCTTTGAGATGATTGCCAGTGCAATGGAAAGCAAGCGATTGGGCTTAAGTCAAAAAAGCATGTTTGTTGTACCAAATCATTTAACTGAACAAATAGGCAGTGAGTTCTTAAAGCTATATCCATCAGCTAATATTCTTGTAGCAACGAAGAAAGACTTTGAACCTAAGAACCGGAAAAAGTTCTGTGGTCGTATTGCCACCGGAGATTATGATGCAGTCATTATCGGGCATAGTCAATTTGAAAGAATTCCAATGAGTGTTGAAAGACAACAACTGGAGTTTGAGCGTCAGATAGATTCAATTACTCAAGGGATTGCAGACCTAAAAGCCATAAGTGGTGAACGTTTCTCTATTAAGCAGCTAGAGAAAACTAAGAAGTCATTAACTGTTAGATTGCAGAAACTAAATGACCAGAGTCGAAAGGATGATGTAGTTACTTTTGAGGAATTAGGTGTAGATAAACTCATCGTCGATGAAGCCCATGGATTTAAGAACCTGTTCTTACACACTAAGATGCGTAACGTTGCCGGTATTGGTCAAAGTGAAGCAAAGAAATCTTCAGATATGTTTATGAAGTGTCGGTACATGGATGAGATTACTAATGGTAAGGGGGTTGTATTTGCAACAGGAACGCCTATTTCGAATAGTATGACAGAACTTTACACCATGCAACGTTATCTTCAATATGGAATGCTTAAGAGTCAGAACTTAGAACATTTTGATGCTTGGGCAAGTACATTTGGTGAAACAACAACTACTATTGAGTTAAGCCCTGAAGGTACTGGGTATAGACCAAAGACTAGGTTTTCCAAGTTTTACAATCTTCCCGAGTTAATGAATATGTTTAAGGAAGTAGCTGATATTAAGACAGCTGATATGCTTAAATTACCGGTACCAGAAGCAGAGTTTGAAACATGTGTTATTAGCCCAAGTAATTATCAGGTAGAAATGGTCGAGAGCTTATCTGAAAGAGCTGATATGGTCCGGTCTAAACTGGTTGATTCATCAGTAGATAATATGTTGAAGATCACCAATGATGGACGAAAGCTTGCTCTAGATCAAAGACTAATGAATCCAATGTTACCAAGAGATGAGAATGGTAAAGTGGCTAAATGCGCTGACAATGTTTTTGGTGTGTGGGATGATACTAAAGAGAATAAATCAACACAGTTAGTATTTTGCGATTTATCAACACCAAAAGGTAATGGAGATTTCAATGTATATGATGATTTAAAAGAGCAGTTAGTGGAAAAAGGTGTTCCTGAGAAGGAGATTGCCTTTATACATGACGCTAAGAACGAAAGGCAAAAGGACGAACTATTTGCCAGAGTTCGTAGTGGTGATATTCGAGTCTTAATAGGATCAACACAGAAAATGGGTGCCGGCACCAATGTACAGGACAAGTTGATTGCTACTCATGATCTCGATTGTCCCTGGAAACCGGCGGATCTGGAGCAGCGGTCAGGAAGACTTATACGACAAGGTAATGAAAATCCTAAAGTTAAGGTCTTCAGGTATGTAACTGAAAACACATTTGATTCATACCTCTGGCAGCTTGTGGAGAATAAGCAACGTTTTATTAGTCAGATCATGACAAGTAAGTCACCAGTAAGAAGTGCAGAAGATGTTGATGAAAGCACCTTATCTTATGCTGAAATCAAGGCCTTGGCTACAGGTAACCCTTTGATTAAGGAGAAGATGGATTTAGATGTTCAAGTAAGTAAGTTGAAGATGATGCATTCGAACTATCTTAGCAATAAGTATGCTCTTGAAGATAAGATTATAAAGTATTTTCCAAATGAAATAAAACGCCTCGAAAATTCAATTAAAGGTTATTCGGCTGATGCAGTTATTGCAAGAGAGAATACGAATGAGTCTACCAATGGAGAACGCTCTTTTAGGGGCATGAAGGTATTAGGGGTAGATTATACTCAATTAGAGAAAGAAGAAGCAGGAAAAGCCCTTTTAAGTGCTTGTAGAGAGGTTAAGAGTGGCGTGGCAAAAGAGATTGGAGAATATCGTGGCTTTAAAATGGATTTAAATTATGATGCCTTCTTTAACCAGTTTAATCTACTTCTGAAGGGTGATATTTCCCACAGAGTAGTATTGGGATCAGATACATTCGGTAATATCACCAGAATGGATAATATACTAGATAATCTGGAAACTAAGAAGGAGACAGCCATGGAAAAACTGGAAGGAGTTAAGCAGCAGCTTGATAGTGCAAGAATTGAAGTAAAAAAGCCATTTACACATGATAAGGAACTGAAAACACAAACTGCTAGATTGTCTGAATTAGATCATCTACTTAATATGGCTGAGTCTGGTGAAACCTTAACAATAGTTTCAGAACTTGATAAAGCAAAAGACTATTTAATTGATTTTATGGTATCAGAGTATGATAGTGGGATTGAGTCACTTGATGATCAAGATTTGAGTTCTATAGATATAGCCTATACGACTACGCCGGATGAAAAGCATGAAATTCAAGCAAGAGTTGACTTGGAAAACTATACAGTTACTACTTACCTTGATGAAGTGATGGTTCATCAGGATAAGTACGATAGTTTGAAGGATATGAATGAGTTTGGCTTGCAACATTTAGACTTTGAATCTCTTGTTAGTGTTGACGATGTGGATATAGAGCGGGTTGAAGCTATGGAGGAGATACTGACGATTGATAAAGATACTGATTTAGATGGTGTTATTGATCGGTTTGATAGTGATAGTCGTGATTCAAATGTAATGACTAATGGTGATTTGGATGAAAGAGAGAAACAGAGTGAACAGGTGGGAAGACCATCTTTATTAGGTCAATTAAAAAAGAATCGAAGTGTATTGGAAGGAGAAGTGGATTGTAAGACGATTCATAGTAAAAAAGCGTGTTATTCAATGGAGTGAATATTGTAAGAAATTGTAAATCCTCAAAAGTGCTATTTTATGTGCTTTTGGGGATTTATTTTGCATATGCTGATAAAATATGTTTGATTTTATTCGCAATAAGGAATATAATTTTCGTTAGGGAGTTAACAGGAGGATTCCATGGATTTTATAACGATTAAGGAAGCTGCAGAGCAGTGGGAAATATCATCAAGGAGAGTACAAGTATTATGCTCTGAAGGACGAATTAAAGGTGCTTTTAAGCATGGAAATGCTTGGTTTATACCAAAAGAAGCAACTAAACCTGAGCAGAAGAAACGAGGTCCTAAAACTGATAAGTGATATACGCATTAGAAATATGTTAGTTGATACATTTAAAGTTGTAGGTGCTAAGTGCAATATTATCTACGTTTGGAAGAAGGTGATTAAATGGCAAGAAGTAGGCGTGCAGATGCCGTGGTTTTTGGTTTCGATTTTCAAGTAAATGCAGCAATTGTACTTATGATAGAAAACATCGAAGAATTATCATCGCTTCAATTAGAGGGAAACTATGAAGATATTGAATTGGGTTTGAAGGACGGTAAGTATATCTTAGCGCAGGCAAAATCAGTTGTCCGTAGTAGCGAGGATTTCAGAAATGTTCGAACGAACTTGAAAAAATCTCTTTCATCATTATCAGAAGGTAGCTTGAACATTGAATCAGAGAAATTAATAATGATAACTAATTCGCCAAATCCATTTAATGATGATGTATCACGGAATATTTTTATAGGATCAGCACACAGAGATTTTTCGTCTCTTCCAGAAACGGCGAAGGGCTTGATAAATGAATATGTAACGGATATCGATAAACCTTTGGATCTAGATAAATTTATGATTCAGATATTGCCATTTGAAACGGATAATGAGATTGAGAGATATAAAGTAGTTAAGCAGGTTGTAGATGATTTCATAGGAGATTTGAACCTAAACATCCCTGGTATGGGTAAGCAATTATTGAATGTGTGGCATAAAGACGTATTTCAAAATGGTACAAAAAAGAATGCAAGTATCAAATTAGAAAAGAAAGATGTGATTTGGCCAATCATTATAATTGCAACTGATCTAAAACGCTGTGATGAAGCATTTGAGGATACTTTTGATCCAAGTACATATGACGAGATAGTTTTTCAGTATGGCGATGTAATTGAATCTTGTTCAGAACGTTGCGAATTCTTTATAAGGGTTTTGTATGATTATAACGAGTTTAAAACAGCAGGGAAGCAATCAGATAAGTGTATAGAGTTTGTAGCAAAAAGTGGAAGGATTATGTTGATGATTTTGATCTGAATGGTCTTGATGAAGAAATAAGAGATGGTTTAACAAAAATAATTCTTTATAACATCGTAAGAAATCGTCGAGCTATAGACAAGATTAAACAGGGGGTGAAGTTATGATTCTGAGTTCTGTTGTTCTTAGAGAAGGTCTTTTTCATCGGGAGGTGAAAATGTCAAGCAATGTTAATCTGATTCATAGCGAAAAAAACAGCCGTGGAAAAACTACGCTACTTAGATTTATATTGTATGGACTAGGCTACAATATTCCCAATACAAAAAAAATAAAATTTAATCATTGTGATATAGAAATGGTAATAAACACAGAAACCAGTGGTGAGATGAAGTTGCTACGTTTGAGTGACACATTAATAGAGGCTGTGGTTAAAGAACAGAAGCATACTTTTGTTCTTCCGAATCAGCTAAATGAGTTACATTCAATGATTTTTGGGACAGATAATCCAGAGATTATCAAAAATTTGCTAGGTGCGTTCTACGTTGATCAAGAAAAGGGATGGACGTTGCTTAACAGAGGTGTTGTTATTGGTAGTATTCATTTTAATATTGAGGAATTAATAAGAGGTTTGTCAGGTCGCGACTGTAAAGAGTTAATTGAAAAAGAAGCACGTCTGACTCGTGAACTGTCGAGATACCGACAGATATTTAGCATATCTCAATATCAAAAATCCATCGAAGTAGATTCAGGAAGTGTTATTACCGACAGTTATGAAGAACAAACGGAATCAGCAATTAATCAATTACTATTAACAAAAAAGAGGTTAAGAAAAGAATTAAAGCGAATTGACAATACTTTGGAGGATAATAAACGATTTAAGAATTTTGTAGCTGATATGAAGCTTCTGGTGCAAGCACCTGATGGTACTACTTTTCCGGTAACTGAGGGTAATATTGTTGGATTGAGTGATGCGGTTGATTTATTGAGTGCAAAACGTAAAATGGTAGCATCTGAAATTTCTATAGTATCTACTCAAATTGAAAACCTTTATAAGGAGAAAAATCATGAGTACGAGCAGTTAGAGTTTTTTCAGTCAGCAAGCCTTCTTGAAGTATTCGACAATAGAATTTCGAGTATACCAATGAATGCTGTTGCAATCAAACGTGAAATTGATAGCCGTGAAAAAGAGCGGAAGAAGGTAAAAGATGAAATTAACAAGCTAACGAAAATTAGCAATACAGTCGTATCATCGATTTCAAATAGTGTAATTAAGTACTTGACGGAACTTGGTTTAGGCGATAAAGAGACAATACCAGCCACATACTTGTTCACTTCAAATTTGAAGGAACTGTCAGGTGCAGTTTTGCACAAAACAGCTTTTGCGTTCAGACTTGCATATATTATCGCAATAGAAGACGTGTTAGGTATTAAATTACCTATCTTACTAGATTCGCCAAGTGGTAAAGAGGTTGATCAAGCAAATGTAAAGATGATGATGGATATTCTTAAAAGGGACTTTAGTGATCATCAAATTATTATTGCCTCGATATTTAATTACAATTTTGATGAAGTGAATACTATTGAAATAAAGGAACGTCTTATCGAAATAGATTCAATATAGATTTCATGATAGCTGATGAAGCTCATGTTTTGTAACCAACGTAGAATGTTTATTAAAGATAATGAAATGAATTAGAGGTGAGAGTAGTAATATGGGGTATATTGAGGACTTAGAACAGGCTGAAAAAGAATCAAAAAATAGAGCAGTAGCAACGAAAATATTGGATAAAATGGAAGAACTTCGTTTGACATCGAATGAGGATGTATCAAGACGTTGGATTTGGGAACTACTTCAAAATGCAAGAGATGTTGCAGGCTCTTCAGGACAAATAGATATTGCAATAGATTTACATGAGGATAGCAACCATCTTGTTTTTATGCATAATGGAAAACCATTTACATCGTCAAATATTGTGTCGTTGATTGAGCAAGTTTCTAGTAAAGAAAGAGATACAACTCTAGTTGAGGAAGAAATCAATACTACAGGTAAATTCGGGACAGGTTTCTTGACGACACATTTATTATCAGAAATTGTACATTTAAAAGGATTGCTGAAAAATACAGAAGGCGAATGTAAGCCCTTTGAAGTGACATTGGATAGGTCAGGAAGGGAGCTTCAGTCAATCACTGATTCTATTAATATAACTATGGCTCAATTGAGGGCGGTTGAAGAAGCAGAAGAAGCTTTTTATAACAATGGCGTGTACCAAACTCAATTTACATATGAGCTTAATGATATAGGGCTTGAAGTAGCAAGAAAAGGTCTTGACGATTTAGAACATTTAATTCCGTATGTATTGACCTTTGTTAAAGAAATCAGGACTGTAAATATCATTCATGCAAATAAGATATTTGAACTAACTGAAGAATCAGTCTTAGGAAATGGAACAGTTAATAGAGCTACCATTCAAGTGAGTGAAAGAGATACATTAAGCAACAGGTTTATAACTACAAAGCAAGGTACAGATTTACTGTTAGCTGCCGAAGTGGAGCTTACTGAAGATGGCTATGCATTTGTTGGATCAGATTATAAGCTGCCAAAGTTGTTTTGTACATTTCCACTTATTGGCTCTGGTAACTTTCCATTTCCTTTTATCATTAACTCTGGACATTTTAATCCTAACGAGCCGAGAAGTGGTGTCTTCTTAACTGACAAGGATGAAGATAAAGTATCGCAAAACAAAGAAATTTTGATTAAAGCTGTAAGTGTAGCACAGGATTTTATCAATTCTACCGCGAGTTGCGGCTGGCGTAAATTTTATGTACCTGTTAAATATGCAAATAGTAGTATTAATGTGGATTGGATTGACAATGAATGGTTGATTGAAAATGTTAAGATTCCTATAAGAAATTACTTAGTCAGTAGTCAAATAGTTGATGATAGAAAAGGTAATAGGACAAGTATTATTAGCAATGAGAAAACAAATGTATTGATACCATTTTCAACTTCGAAAAATACAAGAGAGAGCTTGTATAAGCTGACTTCATATCTGACGGGTGAGCCATTGACAAGAGAAGATGAATTGCATGAATGGTATAGTGCTATTTGGCGAGATTTAAAGAAGTTGGATATATATTATATCTTAAGGGTTATTGAAGATTTAGGAACAATAAATGAGCTTTCAACTCAACTTAATAATGTAGATGTTTATAAATGGTTAAAAGCAGTTTTTAAGATGGCTGAAAACAACGAAAAAATTGTTGAGGAAATTATTGCAGAGAAGCTAGTGATTATACCTAACCAGAATGGTGTTTTTACTAGATATTCTGATCTATATATAGATGAAGGCATTGACAATGCCTTAAAGGACATTACGGCTGATATGGGGCATGATTGCAGAGAGATTCTTTTGGATAAAGTATGCTACTTACCTGAAGGTTTGAAATTCAGTGGTAAAACGACAAAGGGAATTGCCGCAGAAATTAACAATCAACTTGAGGAATTAGATTGGGATAGTAAAATACAAATTTCTAAAAAAATAGCCACTTTATATTCTGAGCAAAGAGAAACGATAGAGCAAAGAAGATACATTATTGACTTGTGTAAAAAAGTCTATGGCGATACATTTGGAGAAACAAAAAAATTAATCCATTGGAATCATAAGATTTGGGAATATGCAGATAATTATCTTATTGATGATATTACGAATATAATAATGGCACAAAACAATATAGAAATGCTCTCTCAATACCTAAGCTTTCAAACAGAGCAAGAATGTATTTTGTGGCTTAAGACATTGATTGAATCCCTAACAGCGTATGAGTACAGTTCACATCTTAATACTAAGTCAATACTTCCTAATCAAATGGGGGAACTGAAGGAAAAAGAGGAATTATTTTTAGATGATGAGATAGATGATGAACTAAAAGAAATATGTATGTTGTTGGGATATGATTATCGAGAAGAACTTCTTGATATAAATTTTGACATAGATATACCACATTCTAGAGAAATCAACAATAAGGAAGTGGCTGAAAAGATTACATCACTTGTTAGAACTGCAATGCATGAATTTGAGCAGAGTAGTGAAACAAAATATGCTTTAAGAATTTTGATGCAATGGTTTCAGGATTACGCTGAAGTTGCAGAGGGTTTATTTACTGATTTGTGGCCAGAAAGGCATAGATTGTTATCTGGTAAAGAGATTATGGAAAGCTTTAAAAAGGCAGAACAATGGGATGAACTCAACAATCAACTGCTTGAGAAAACAGGTTGTAGCACAATAGAGGAAGCAGTTGAGGTTATAATGAGTAACAACATAAGTCTGGATCAGGAAGAAGATAAAATTGTCCTGGATCAGGATATGTTAGCGCAATTAGGAATTACTTCTGAGGAAGAACTGAAAGAAGCCTTTAAATCGAAAAAATTTGCAGATACATTTACTCATGACTCAGAAGTTAATCAAGAGAAATTTCACTATGTACAAGAGATTATTGATCGGTCAATTAAAAATGTGTGCACGCATTTAGAAGAGAATTTACAGGAATATGATTACACAACTTTAGAACCCATCCCAGGAGCAAGAACAATATTCGCCATTGAAAAAAATGGTGAGGAAGTTTATTTGATTATAAGACCTTCTGATTATAAACAGATTATTATTTTCTATGATTCTGAAAAAGACTACTTAGATTATAATAAAGATGTGGAACTATGGGTAGATAATGATGTTGATATACCGGAAAAGATTACATTTGGTAGAATACTGAAAGTGACAGGAATAAATAGAATACCACTCTATAGAGTAAAGAGGTGAAAATAGATGATGCTATACCCATTGGAGGAACTAACAGAATTAAAGTTCAACAATATATATGTTCGTGAAACACCAGTTTCGTCAAAGAAACTGGCCCAGTTGGTCGCAGCTTCTGCAAATTCAAATGGAGGACATATTATTTTTGGAGCAGGTCCAAGAGGCATACAATTTGAAGTAACTGGTGTAAGTAAGGACATACATATAGAAGAACTTTTACAAAAAAGTCTCAAAAGACTGGATGGTAAAACAAATGTAGAAGTCAGATGGTCAAAGAAGGTTAAAGGACATGATGTTGTTAACTTTACTATTGAACCTGCTGATAAGCCGATTAATTTAAATGGTACTTTTTACATATGGCAAGATGACGATATTATTATTGCGGAGAAAGGTGAGATACTTATGGATAACTCAAAAGTATTTATAGTACATGGAAGGGATGATCTTGCAAAAGTTGAAGTTGCAAGATTTGTTGAAAAGTTAGGGTTGGAAGCAATTATTTTGCATGAACAAGCCAGTTCTGGCAAGACAATTATTGAAAAAATTGAAGAACATACTAATGTGGGATTTGGTATTGTTCTATATACACCATGCGATGTTGGTGGATTAAAAGGTGAAACAGATTTAAAAGCAAGAGCCAGGCAGAACGTTGTATTTGAACATGGTTTTTTAATGGGGAAGATAGGTCGTAGCAATGTTTGCGCTCTTGTGAAGTCAAATGTTGAAAAGCCAAACGATATTTCAGGTGTAGTTTATATTGGGATGGATAATGCAGGTGGTTGGCAAGCGGAACTTATGAAGGAAATGAAGTCATCAGGACTTGAGATTGATGCAAATAGATTGTATGGGTAAGTTAGAGATGTTTTGAGACTATGGGTAGGGATAAGATAAGTCATGAAATTAAGAATGACCTGAAAACATTATGTCAAATAATGCAGTAACATAGATTGAAGCGAAAATTTGGAAGACACATATAGTTGGAGGGGACATGAATAGAAATGCTAAATCGCCTTGGAATCCAAAAAAACCTTTAAGTCTTTCAGCTAAAGACTTTGAACTGAAAGTTGTAGAGTGGTTAAGGAAGTCATCTATAGGCCTAAATAATTTTGAAGTAAAGCATTTGGAGAAAGTAGAAGGTAATAGTGGTGAATATGAATTTGACGCTATTGCAAGTTTAACGATATTAGGAGGGGCAGAAATTGTTGTTGCAATCGAATGTAAAAGATATGGAAGACCAGTTGAAAGAGAAAAGTTGTTAGCATTGCATTCGAAAGCATATGATATTAGAGCTAATAAGTCCATGATTTTCTCTACTAGTGGATATCAATCTGGAGCATTGCAATACGCTGTTGCCAATAAAATAGCAACTCTTGTACTTGTGGATGATAGTTTTCACTATGAAACAAGGAGCAAGGAAAAAAATGATATTCCTATGTGCAATAAAATTTCAGGGATATTTATGACAGCTACAGAAGAAGGCAGTATTAGGTGCCAAGCAACCAATAGCATTGTAGTTAACTGTTTGAAAGAGTGGTTAAATAACTAACAGTATGCTGAGTATAGATGAATAACAAGGATAAGGGTGAAGAAATGAGCAATGAGATTTTTAACTGGACTACGTTAGCCTGTGCAATTATTACAATTACTTTAAACTATATTGCGGAAAGGCGTAGAAATAGCAATGATAGAGTTTGGAAGGCAAAAATAGAAAAAAAAGAAAAAGAAAGCGAATTGAAAATTGATAGAATGAATTGCTCTAATGATTTTTCAAAAGTTATGATTAAGAAAGAAATGTTTGTTGAAGTCTTAAGTGAAGCTGAAGATTTAGATGATATCGATAAAAAGAATATATCTGAAGATCAGATTAGAGTTATTCAGAGGAGCAATGCCAAAATTATACGAAGAATATTCAATAATGCTGTCAGCTTTTATAATGAGCTAGATGAGTTCTGCTCGAAAGTTATTGAAGGAACATATATAGCGGAGGATTATATAAGAAAAGATGTTAGTGTTTCAGTGTTGGATTTTGTTAAAATGCAACCACAATATTATAACAGTATAAAAAACTTGTATCGTGTATATAAAGTTCCAGGATATACTCCGTTTAAAAGGCATAGATTAAAAAATATTGACAAGTTTATTGACAAGTATTTACATCATCACAAAGGAATACTAGACAACGCATGGACTGATAACGGATTCTAAGAGGATTGAAAAGAATTACATTTAACATAAACGATATGATTTAAACAGATATTTAACTTATTAAAGCTAAGTTGGAAATGGATAGGTGAGCGTATGATTAAAGAATACATTGTTAGATTGTTTAGAGTGGTTTTAACGGATGAACAAGAGGAGAAGTTGATTCAGTATTTATTTGGAAAGGTCGATGAAATTAGTGATTTGAACTCATTGAAAAATTTGATTTTAGACTACTTAATGAATACATTGGGGTTAAAACCAACACTAACATTTTCGAATGATAATTCGGATTTGGAACAAATGTTGAAGTTGATTAAGGTAAAGGCAGAAAAAGATGAGAAATAGTTTGTTCAAAAAGTATGTATTTATGATGTATGGTGTATCTCTTCATGATGGCGAAGAAAAGGAGTTAATTGAATATCTTAGTATGCATACAGAAGATATTCAGGATAGTATAGCTATTAGTGAATATATCTATGATTATGTTAAGTCAATATACAATATAAGTCCTTCGTTGATGCATGCAAACGATAATTCAGATTTGGAGCAGATGCTCAAACTCATTAAACTAAAGGGAGATAAGAAGTAACACGATTAGATAGTATTTGATGGTAAACTTACAATCTATAATCATAATTAACCCGGATATAAAAATTTATACACAAGTGAAGTAGCTAATTGGATATTTTGCAACCGGAGTAAAGAAAAATGCATTTGAGATGTAATGGTTTGCACGAAGAAAGAGGGATACTGTGAGTGAATATACTAAGTTAGTTTGTTTAAGGACATCTATTGAAGGACATCCAACACTCGGAGAAGTGTTTTATATAAATGACGACGTCGAAATAACTGCTAGAGGGAATGAAATACTACATTATTTGTATCAAAAGGGTATGGATGAAAAGATAGCATGGATAGCAGCTTCTATAAATGAGTTTGAAGATTTAGTTAATATTAGTATAGAAGAAGACCCAAGATGCTTGTCAAGTAATTATTGTTTTTATGAAAGTCTGAAGGCTATTAGAGAAGCTGTGTTATGTGGAATAAATGGACAATATCATGCATCGTATGCGGTTTTACGTCCTGCGCTGGAGTTGTTATTGCGTCATGTGTATTTTAAGAAGAAAGATAACCATATTCAATACAAGTGGACAGAAACGGGTAAAGAGAAAGAAAGTTTTGGTTTTGGTAAACTCAGAGCATTCTTTAAGAAGTCATATTATCCGTATTTTAATAATTTGGATCTTGACATTAAAAAGAAATATAAGATGCTATGTAGTTATTCACATACACCATACTTGAATGAAAGTGTATCTAAGCAATCAGGAACAAATGATGCGAGATTAATTTCAAAGGAGATGGTTAATCGTTGGGTTAAAGATTTCGAAGATATCACATTAATCGTTCTCAAAGTATTGATAACTGTATACCCAGAGATTGTGCATCCCTTCAATATAACTAATAAGTTTGGTCTAAATAGAGTAGATGGGGTCTTTGCGGATTGTTTCAATTATTTACCTATAACAGCTGTTTTTGATGAAAGCACATTAAATGACTTAAAGAAGAATAGTAATAAATCTGATGATATTATCAGATTAAAGCAGGCTTACTCGGAGAAAGAAGACTTAAAATTAGAAGAAGTTACAAGAAAAGATAATTCGACAAATGGTAATCGCTTGAAGGATGTAAAAAAAATTGAACATACCGATTTATCAGATTTGACATGGATAGCAGAAATTGCAGAGATTAAGGGGATGATGCGTGCAACAAAAGAAGCGTTATGCTATAACAGGTTAATTGATAAGATCAGTTTGGATCTAGTTGAAAAATAAATCAATAATTATATCGTCAAAGAAAAGTGTAAGGATAATGAGCAGAATAGGGAGGCAAAGATGTCTAAGTTTAAATACAAGATTGAGTATATAAATAATAATAAGAATGCCGACAAACTGTTTAAGGCTTTTTTAGAACATTGTGAGTTAAATGAGATTAAGCCAACCAAACTGTTTACTATTAAAGAAATCGCAGATGCACTACCTCGAGGTACTTCAGGAGTTTCTAACTATTCTACATATGGATTTTCGTTGATGAGTATGATGAGCAATCAAAAGAGTAGAGATTATTTTATGTTTCTAAACGCCGATATGACAAAGATATTTACTGAACATTGTAAGAATAATCATGACAGAGATAATTATTTATGGAGAAAAATGTACTTAAAGGAACAGTGCAAGATAAATCCCGAGTATTGGGAACTATTAGATTAATATTTGATGTATTTTGCAGATAAATGATGAAGACTAAACGTTGATATTGAAACAGAAAATCAAAAGGAGGGGAGTAGTTTGTATTTATCACATTTAAAATTATGGAATTTTAGAAGATATGGAAGCAAAGGTGAAATAGACTTAAGTGAACCTGATTTAAGTGTGGATTTCAAAGAAGGATTAAATTTGTTAACTGGCGAAAATGATTCAGGAAAGACAGCAATTGTAGATGCGATTAAAACGGTACTTAAAACATCTAGTAATGACTGGATTAGATTGAATGAAGATGATTTTTACGATGATACAAATGAGTTGCGTATAGAATTATGCATTAAAGGCTTTGTTGCTTCTGAAGCGAAGCATTTCACTGAATACTTAACTACAGTTTTTAGTGAAGAAGATGCAGTGAATGAGTTACATTTATCATTTACTGCGAGCAAATCAGAGGGAAAAATTAAATCATCAGATGTACGAGCGGGTGTTGGTGATGGAAGAATTTTACCAGCTGATGCAAGAGAATACTTAAAGGCAACTTATCTAAGACCGTTAAGAGATGCGAGAGCAGAGTTAATTCCAAAGAGGAATTCAAGATTATCACAGATCTTTGCAGAACATAGAGCATTTAAAGATCGAGATGATCATATTCTCCTTAATATTTACAAAGAATTTAATGAAGCGATTGAATCCTATTTCGACGGTAAGGATAGCCAAGGGAATCCATTAACTGATGATCAATATGGTAAAGAACTAAAAAAAAGCATTGATAATACTATAGGGAATTTCTTTGAGACAACAAAATCTACTCAGCTGTCAACATCATCAGCGCAAATGAGAAGAATACTTGAGAGCTTAGAACTATCGTTTTCGAATTCGATTAATCCTGGACTTGGCTCATTGAACAGACTTTTTATGGCTTCGGAGCTAGTCCATTTAAGTAAAGAGGACTGGACAGGACTACGTCTTGGGCTGATTGAAGAGATTGAAGCGCATTTACATCCACAAGTTCAGCTTAAGGTTATAAGGAGCCTGTTGAAATTAGAGAAAACGCAACTGATTTTAACAACACACAGTCCTAACTTGGCATCAAAAGTTCCATTGGAAAACCAGATAATTTGCAGAAATAACAGTGCATTTCCAATGGGACATAAATATACTAATTTGACTAAAGCTCAATATGTGTTTTTGGATAAATTTTTAGATGTGACTAGGTCGAGTATGTTCTTTGCTAAGGGGTTAGTCCTAGTTGAGGGATGGAGTGAGGAACTCTTAATACCAATAATTGCAGATAGAATAGGTTTTAATCTTGTTGATAATGAGGTTACTGTAATTAATGTTTCTAATCTTGGATTTGAAAATTATTTTAGTGTATTTTCAAGGAAAGATGGAAGAAGTATGGGAACGAATATTTCAGTGATTACAGATTGTGATGTAAGAGCGTATAGTGAAGAAATAGTGAATTCAAATAAAGAATATACAAAAGTTGATGATGAACAATATAAAAAAGAGTGTGCTTCAGCTGTAATTGCAATTAAGGAAAAGTATACTGATGATGTAAAAGCTTATGTTGCTGAAGAGTGGACTTTGGAATGGTGTTTGATGAAGTCTGAAGTGCTAGGTGAATTGTTTGTAAATACAGTGAAGAAAGTACATCTTAACGGTAATTGGGACGATGACAAAGAGTTACAGTTGGCAGAAAAGTTGTATAAAAAGTCTTTAAATAAGTCTGAAATCGCTTATCAAATGGTTAAAACTTTGACTGAAGATAAGAAAGAGATGGATATATCAGCACTTAGAACTGACGAAAGTATGAAGCACATATATGAGGCGATAAAAAATGCATGTTCGTGATGAGATAGTAGTGAGCGATGAAACAATTGAATATGCTGAAAAAGTTATACTTCCTGATGGCATGCACTTTGACTCAGAGCGTAGAAAATACCTACGCGACTTTACTACTCTTGATTTGAAAGCAGTACCCGGTTCTGGGAAAACTACGTTATTACTTGCTAAATTAGTGATATTGGAGCAATACTTACCTTTGAGAAGTGGTCGTTCAGTGCTAGTCTTATCACATACAAATGCAGCAGTTGATGAAATTAATGATCGCCTAAAGAAGCATTGCCCTAAGTTATTTTCGTACCCCAACTTTATAGGAACCATTCAGAGTTTTGTAAATAAATTTCTTGCAGTACCATATTTCGAAAGTTGTTCAAAGGTAAAAGTAGTATCTATAGATGCTGATAATTATAATAAGTTTGTTGAGTTTAAATATAATGTTATGCCTAGATATGCGTTAGCAAGTTGGTTGAAAAACCAACGTGAACCATTAGCCTTATTACAAAGTTTGAGATTGAATGAGGATAATAAGCTTATAAAACATATTGATGGAGAAGTAGAGAAGTTTCCGCTAAAAGATAGTTCTGGAAAGAGTTATAAATCACTCGTTAAATTTAAGAATTCAATCTGGAAAAAGGGCATATTACAATTTGATGATGCATACTATTTTGCTTATAGATATATAGTACGTGATAACTCAATCTGTTCCATTCTAAGAGAAAGATTTGGTTTTGTATTTGTTGATGAAATGCAAGATATGGCACAGCATCAGTATAAGATTCTTGAGATTTTCAATACACCGGACGTATGTTTTCAAAGATTAGGAGATAATAATCAGGCAATCTATAGCAATATAGTATACGAAAATAATATCTGGGCTACACGTGCCAATACTATAACAATACACGGAAGTTACAGACTATCAAAGAAAAATGCCCAACTAGCATCAAGATTTGGAATGGATGGAGTAGAAATTGCTGGTTTAAATGCGGATAACAGTGACTATAAACCAGTGATGATTGTTTTTGATGAGGATAACTGTGAATGTGAAGCTATCAAAGCATTTAAGACATATATTGAGACACATCCTGACAATAGCAAGATAAGTGTTAAAAGCGGGTATAAAGTGGTGGCATGGCGTAAAAAGCATGAAAAAGACCATTTAACTTTAAAAAAGTATTGTCCGAAATACCTGTATATGCATGAAAATAATTTGAGTCATGATGCAGATAACCAAAATAATTATAAGCTTGTTATGGAAATCTATAGTTGGCTTGGGTGGGTACTTTTTTATGAACAGGCTCATTTTAATGGTCAGATTGTGACAAGAGGTAACATTAGAAGAGTCATTAAAGATAAGGGGTTATATAATGATGAATTTAAGGCGTTTATTTACAGTATTTTAGATTCATATAATAAAGAAGATACTGAAGGAGCAATAAAAGAATGTGAGAATATTCTCAAGTTACTTCTTTCAGGCTTTGGTTATGAGAAAACTCAGATTTCAGAAATTATAAATGATGTATCAAGATTACCTGCTTTCTTAAATGAAGACTTATTGGAGATAAGTGAAGAAAAGTGTTCAGAATGTGCGATTAAGGAAATTAAACCGGTTGTAGGTACGGTGCATTCAGTAAAAGGAGAAACGCACGATATTACTTTTTTTCTTGAATCATACTACGATGGTAAGTTCGAGTCAGATATTCTAGAAAAATGTATTTCTGGGAAAGCGAGTGTCGCTGAATTACTTAGAGCAGAAAATGAGTGTATCAAAACATTGGAGAAAGAGATAGCTGAGATAATTGAAAGTGGTAAAGATAGAGGTATAAAAACTCGTATCGATAAGATAAGAAAGCATCAGACTCAGATAGGTAGAATACAACAATATTCAAAATTAGTGTACGTAGCCTTATCTCGTGCCAGAGGAATCATTGGCTATGGTATTAGTGAAAAGCAATTTGAAAAATATTTTGATAAAGAAGAAGTTCAAGAAAAGTGGGATTTAGTCTTTGTACGTAACTGATACAGAGATAATTTACATGAAGGGGAGTGAATTGAAATGAGAATATTTTTAGGAAAGTTCAGTACAAAATATCCAGAACAAATCGAAAAGAAAATGTATGCAGCAGGACCAGAAGGTGGTTCCTGGTATGGCGGTTTAGAGCCGGGTGATTATGTATTTCCTGCTTATGATGGAATGATTATTGGATTATGGCGAGCAAAGGAATATGTTCAAGGCAATGCCGATATGGAAAGAAGGGAACAAGGATATCTTCAATTTGAGGACATCAAGAAATTTGACGGTGTAAGTGTATCGAATAACTTTACAAAATATAAGTATTTTGAGCATGATTTGAATCTTGTAAACAAAGTAACTAAGAGTGTTAAGAATCTCGGATTTATCCGTATTAAGGAACGAGAAGGTTGTCCAAAGCCCGAAGATATTGATTTTATATCTGGAAGCATAAACATTTATATCGCTTATGATAATACCTCAATCAAATTTAAAGAAGGTGATATTCGTGTCACTATTGATAATTCTGAAGATATGAGGCTAGTAAGTATAGATCGCTTTGAAGACGATAAATTTGTGTTATACAAAGAACTGAATGAACTGTATGAAGATAGAAATGCAGAGGATGGTAAGTATACAATACGTGAACTGTACGATTATTCAATTCAAGACCAAGCAGTAAAGAAAAGAAAGTTCTTAACGACTTTAATTGATGAACTTGAGACGAAAGGATACTTGAAGGTATCCAATGCCATAAAGTTATATGATAATTTATTAGTTGGCAGAAAGCGTTCTGGAACATCTAAGACTAGTCAGTCTTCAGATGCTGTAAAAGGCCAAATTATTGCAGATGATACTGTTGAAGAAGAAAATGAACAACATGAAGAAATTGCAAGTTTAATTAATTTCAACCCCAATATTATTTTATATGGTCCTCCAGGTACCGGTAAGACCTATGCTACTCAAAATATTATTGATTACTATGAGAAAAAGTCATACAAATCAAATAGCAATTATGCTGTAGCTGAAGCAGAAGGACGGGTTAAGTCTGTAACTTTCCATCAGTCATATAGCTATGAGGAGTTTATCGAAGGTATCAGACCGGTATTGAATGATGCGGAAGGAAGCAATGTTGGTTATCAATTAGAAAATGGTCTTTTTAAAGAGCATTGTATTAATGCTGAAAAAGAGTTAATAAAACGTAAAAATAACGCAGAACATGTGGATATGATTCATTCAGAAAGTTCTATTTGGAAAGTATCTCTAGGTGAAAGAAAATCAGATGATATTTTTAATGAATGCATTAAGAGTAATGATATAGCCATTGGTTGGCTAGAGGATAATGACCTAAGTGACATGGATTATGATGACATTTTAGCAGCTCTTGGTGATGAAAGTGATTATGGTAATAAACCGACACAAAATGCTAATACTGTAAATGCTTTTGTTAATGACATGACGATTGGAGACATAGTATTTGTCTATGATGGTCAACAAACCATACGCATGGTCGGGGTAATAACTGGTGGTTACCGATATGATACAAAATATACAAGCTATAAGCAACGTAGAGAAGTTCAATGGTTTAAAGACCTAACATACCCGATAAACATACACGCATATAATGGGTATAAAAACTTAACCATGAAAACTGTGTACCAGTTAAATCGAGTTTCAATCCCTGATGTTCTTGAAATCATAACTTTGAATAGTAAAGAAAAGCAAAGCTTCGATGACAAGAAGGAAATCAAACCTTACTATATGATAGTAGACGAAATTAACAGGGGTAACATCGCAAAGATTTTTGGTGAACTTATAACACTGATTGAACAGGACAAACGAGGTAGGCTGAAGGTTGTATTACCATATTCAAAAAAGGAGTTTACCGTACCGGCTAATTTAATTATCATTGGAACGATGAATACGGCTGATAGATCAATTGCAGCAATAGATACAGCACTCCGTAGACGTTTCACTTTTGTTGAAGTTGAACCAGATGCGTCAGTCATTGCAAGATATGACAATCCAGTAGTTAACGACACAATTGACCTTGTTAAATTGCTTAATGCGATGAATGAGAAAATCATGGCATACTATGACAGAGATCACAGAGTAGGACATGCATACTTTATGGGAATTGAATCCTTAGGCAACTTTTATCAGACTTGGTACTATAAAATATTGCCATTATTAAGTGAGTACTTCTATAACGATGTTGAAACCATGAGGGCTGTTGTTGGTAAAGCATTCTATGATGATAACGGTAATATTCTCAAGTTATCAAAAACACCGGATGCAGACGGACTTTCTCCTTTTGAAAAACAAATTCAAAATGTGTATAAAGGATTTGATAATGCTGAATAGCAATTCATCTACAGAGATAATCCGTGTATTTGAAGATCGCCAAATGAAGGTTAATTTAAGCCAACAAAATTTACTGGATTTGGTAGAAATGCGGAAGGTCATTGGTGAGAACAATGTGATTGTTCAAGCAGATGGCAAATTGCTAATAAAACACTATATCGGGTTTATTCAGATAAATAAAACAAGACTTCTTGTATACCCTAAAATTGCTGTTGGACTAGAGGAAAAAGAAGAAATTGAAAAATCCTTTGGTACTATTTTGAAGATGTTATCTTTTACGAAATATCAAAGTATTAGAGAAATTCCGAACGCACAGAATATTTCACAGTTCAATAATGATTTGCTTGAGTTTTATATTAGCATTTTTATAAAGGAGCTTACAAAGCAGATACAAAGAGACATTAATCGTGGCTATAATAATCGATTAGAAAACCAGAGTTTTATTAAAGGGAAAGTGGATTTTGGTGAAACTATTAAACACAATAGTTTTCGGAAACATCTTCATTATGTAAGTTATGATGATTTCAATGAAAATACATTACTAAACAGGGTCTTTAAATCTATTTTAGAAGTGCTAATAACAAGGACTAAGGTAAAAAGAAATAGGGTTGGCATAAAGCAACTACTCGTATGGATGGAAGATATTGATAAAACTAATATCACCAATGAACTATGGGATCGTGTTGTATTTACAAGACAAAACTCAAAATACAAAACAGCTTTTAATATGGCGAAGCTCTTTTACTACAATAACAGCCCCAAAGTGGCTGATGGTGATGTATCTATTTTGAGTTTTATGATACCGGTTAATCAGTTGTTTGAGGTATATCTAGTTGAATTACTGAAAAGAAACATCACAGAGAATACAGAGGTGAAATTCCAAGGACCAATTGATTATCTGGAAAAAATTGAGAAGAAGCACTTTCTTCAACTTAGACCAGATATTTCACTTATGAGAGCCGGTGAAGTTATTAGGATTGTTGATGCAAAATATAAACTTATACTTGAAGATGATGAAAAACTTATGATTTCACAAGCTGATATTTATCAGATGCTTGCTTATAGTGTTCGGTATAAATGCAATAGAATATGTTTAGTGTATCCTAAAGCACTTACCGATTCAGATGCTGAATTTTCAAGAGCGATCACTATAGAAAACTACGACCAAACCGTTTCTATCCATGTAATTAAGATAGACTTGGAAGAAAACGTTGATTCAGCAGGTAAAAAATTGATTGATATGATAGAAGGTGCATGATGGAGAAGTTAGATAGAATAAAAGGCTGTATGATCGGTGGAGCAATTGGTGATGCGTTTGGATGGCCAGTTGAATTCCTTTCATACGACCAAATTAGAAATAAATATGGCAAAGGTGGAATAAGAAACCTTCAGATAAATAGTCATGGTGTTGCAGAGATAACAGATGATACACAAATGAGTCTATTTACAGCAGAAGGATTATTAAGAGCAGAAACACGGCAGTTAAGAAAAGGAATTTGCCACGCACCATCAGTTGTTAATAATGCTTATTTGAGGTGGTTGAGGACACAATCATATCCTGAGATACCTGATAAAGATTGGATCTATGATGGATGGTTAATTCAACATGAGGGGCTTTTTAATCAGAGAGCACCAGGCAACACGTGTTTACATGCCTTGAGTATAGATAGAATGGGAACGATTCAAGAACCATTAAATGACAGCAAAGGTTGTGGAGGTGTAATGCGTGTTGCACCTATTGGTCTTTTTCTTGAACCGGATATGGCATTCGGTATGGCGATGGAATGTGCTGCTTTGACCCACGGACATCCTACTGGTTATATTGCTTCTGGTGCATTAGCATATTTGATTGCTTTATTAGTTAGAGGTAATAGGTTGGAAGATGCAGCGGTAGATACTGTAAAAAAATTAGAGACTGTAAAAGATCACGAGGAAACATCAAGGGCATTGAAGAAAGCGATAAAGTTATCAAAGACAAATAGAAGCAGTCTAAAGTGTATTCAAGAACTTGGTGAAGGATGGATTGCAGAGGAAGCATTAGCTATTGCAGTGTATTGTGCATTGAAATCTGAAGATGATTTTGAAGCAGCCATGATTATGTCTGTAAATCATGATGGGGATAGTGACAGTACTGGTGCTATTGCCGGTAATGTTTTAGGAGTGTATGGAGGTATTGATTTTATTCCTGTAGAAATGGTATCGAAGGTTGAGTTGGCACAAGTTATATTTGAAATGGCGGTTGACTTAGATCGAGGTCATCAAGATACTGAAGAGTGGTGGGAAAAGTATCCTGGATATTAAAAGTCGATATAACAAGAGGGGGCATTATGAGCAGAGCAAAAATTTCATGTATATATTGTGGTAGTGAAGAAAATATTACTGAGTCTGATATAGTTCCAGATTTCTTGACTAATGGGAAGCTACGTAGGTCTAATGTATGCAAATCTTGTAATGAAAAATGTAGTAAAAGATTTGAAAGCAAAGTATCAGAAGATTTAAGAGATATTACAAATCATTTGGATATTAAGAATAGTAAAAGTGGGAAGATTCCATATACAATAGCAACAATAGACGTTGAGGGGACCTTGTTTTCTAAAAAAATCACCACGAAATCCGATTTCTTTAGAGGTGTTGCAACAGGAGAAAGAGGGTTTAAGAAGTATCAATTCGGTTTGGTTGATGGTTTCAAAAAACGTAAAAACTTTACAGAAGAGAAACTAGAACTATTCAGAAATGAAATGGAAGTTACCAGACAATTCAAGTTTAGTGAAAATGTTTTTCGTAGTAATGAAATGCTCCGAATGGTTGCCAAAATATGTTATGAGTATTATTGCCGTGTTAACAGCATTGACGTCTATCAAGAAGAGTATAAGGAAGTTAGAGAGTTTATAATTGATAATAAAGTGAATAAGCCAAGTTATGCGGATCTAATTGAAATTGTTGTTGATAATAGCTTGTGCGAAAATATACATGCTGCGGCAGATATTGGTGGACATGCGTTTTCGATTGGTAAGGAGGCTTATGGGCGTGAATTTGTGGTTTTTTCTTTGTTTGGTCTTGTTATATATAAAGTATATATGAAACCACAACCGAATTATCCATTTCTACTTAATGAATTAGGTGATATTTTTATTATTCGAGCTGATGGCAGTAGAACAAATGCAAAGACTATCACAGGAAGTTTGTATAAAGTGAAAAGTAAGATTCCATGTTTGGGTTTGAGAGAAGTATTTTCTGAATCTGCAAAGTATTATGAGCTGATAATGAAGACTAGGTACATGTCATTGCGAGTCATGAAAAAATATGTGGATCGCGTATATGAACTAGTATCAATGCCGGCAACAGAAACCCAATTTGATGCCTTATTAGGATATAAAGATGAAAGGCTATTATTTGCGTCTTTAGTGTTGATGAAGTTTCAGGAAAGAAAGAGATCATTGATTTTGAAATGGACTATAATTCAAACTTGAAGGAAATCTTAGAAACAAAAGAAATATATAATATCAACTTAGATAAAACTTTCGAAATGCTTTCTGAACAGTATTATTCAGGTGAGTTAGTAAAGAAGGTTATTGAGGGGTATACTATCTTTTGTAAGTTTTACCGTTTACGAGAAAGAAGTTTGAGTTGTCAGAGCTATATGGAGCGTTGAGAAACAACTACCGGTAAAAGGCCTTAATAACGCGGCTAAAAAAAGGCCTTTAAGCAGTTATCGGATTTGAAAATTTACTTGTGAGTTATTCTTACCTAAAATTTTCGGTTGCTATGAGCAACGTTGGTGAGATTCTTTCTGTATGTAATGTCATTTATGAGGAAGTCTGTTATAGTGTAGTTAAATGATAATATATTTCAATATGATTCAATAAAATTTATAGCTGACAAATGAGGAGGCTTCTATGATAGACTGGATTTCACAATATGACCCAATAGTACAAGCATTAATCGGAACATTATTTACATGGGGTGTAACAGCCCTTGGTGCTTCAATGGTGTTCTTTTTTAAGACGATAAATAAAACCGTACTTAACGGTATGTTAGGTTTTGCTGCAGGGGTAATGATTGCTGCGAGTTTCTGGTCACTTCTAGCTCCTGGTATAGATATGGCAGAAGAGCTTGGACAGACAGCTTGGCTTACAGCAGCCATAGGCTTTCTAGCAGGAGGAGGCTTTCTGTATTTGATTGATAAACTACTCCCTCATCTACATATGGGACTTGATACTTCAGAAGCAGAGGGAATAAAAACTAAGTGGCAACGATCAGTCTTGTTAGTTTTAGCAATTACACTACATAATATACCAGAGGGGCTTGCCGTTGGTGTTGCTTTTGGTGCAGCAGCAAGTGGGCAGATAGGTACGGCTAGTATTGCTGGTGCAGTTGCACTTGCCATTGGTATTGGTTTGCAAAACTTCCCAGAAGGTGCTGCAGTATCTATTCCATTAAGGCGGGAAGGATTTTCAAGAAAGAAAGCATTTCTGTATGGTCAAGCGTCCGGTATAGTTGAACCGATATCTGGTGTACTAGGCGCATTTGCCGTCATTACAATGAGACCAATTCTACCTTATGCATTAGCATTTGCAGCTGGAGCTATGATTTATGTTGTTATTGAAGAACTTATTCCGGAAGCTCAAAGAGAAGAAGGTGGCTCTAAAACAGATATAGCAACGATAGGTGCAATGGTTGGTTTCACAGTTATGATGATTTTGGATGTGGCATTAGGATAAGATTGTTAGACTGTTGAAAGTGAATTGCCATAAGATGCAATTCTCTTTTAATTAGGAGTTATAACCCCACTTCCTTACTCTTGGCTTCATCAGATAGGGAGTAATAAGAAATTTAATTGTTTTCTTAATGAAGAAATATAGAAGTGCAGATAAACATTAGTCAAGATATATATGAATGAAATTTCATATATGTCTTGACTTTTTTTGACATGGCTGATAATATGAAGGCATAATACATGAATGATTGTTCAAGTAATCAAGTAATAATGAAAAGGGAGTGGCAATAGTGACTAATAGTTATGAAGCAGAGAGATGTGACTGCAATGTACTTCATGAGGATGTAGTGGAGAAGGTTAGAGACAAAATGCCTCGTGACAGGGACCTGAATGAGTTGGCAGATTTATTTAAAATCTTTGGTGATAAGACCAGAATTAATATTCTATCGGCACTTTTAGAAGAAGAAATGTGTGTATGTGATATTGCCTACTTACTGAATATGACTCAGTCTGCCATATCTCATCAGTTAAGAGTCTTAAAACAAGCAAGACTAGTGAAAAATAGGAAAGATGGTAAAGTAGTCTTTTATTCCTTAGATGATGAACATGTAAAAGGCATAATTGACCGAGGTTTAATTCATATGAGAGAAAACAATAAAGGAGGACTATAGATGAGTAGTACAATAAAGAAAGAATTAATTTTAGAAGGATTAGATTGCGCAAGTTGTGCAGCTAAGATTGAAGATGGAGTGAGTAAATTAGATCACGTTTCTTTATCTTCCGTAAATTTTGTGACAAAAACACTAACGATTGATGTTTTGCACTCGGGAGACATTGATCTAGTGATGAATGATACCACGGCCCTCGTTGCAAAACTTGAACCAGATGTTATCGTGAAAGAGAAGGTTATATCTAAAGCTGAAAATAAGACTTTGATGCTTATGGGATTAAGCTGTGCAAGTTGTGCTGCTAAGATAGAGAATGAAGTAAAATCTATAGATGGGGTTATGAATGCAACTGTAGATTTCGTATCAAAAAAGCTCATCATCGAAGCTAAGCATAAAAGAGAACTTCCAAGAATTGTTGAACAAGCCACCATAATAGCCGTTGGAATTGAGTCGGATCTTAAAGTGGTTGATACAGATGAGTACAATTCAAAAGATGGAAAAGAAAAAGGCAACCATGAAGAGGATGGCATCAACAAAGTAGAGCTGATCCGATTAGGAACAGGATTCGTATTATTTTTAGTGGGTCTATTGCTGGAGTTCACGCCAATAATCGAGTTGTCTGTGTTCCTAACAAGTTATCTATTAGTAGGTGGCAGTGTCGTTTTAAAAGCGTTGAAAAACATATCAAGAGGACAAGTTTTTGATGAAAACTTTCTTATTGGTGTAGCAACCATCGGTGCTTTTGCAATTGGAGAATACCCTGAAGGTGTTGCTGTAATGTTATTTTACCAAGTGGGAGAATTTTTCCAAAGTATGGCCGTAAATCATTCAAGAAGATCAATAAGCGCTTTAATGGATATTAGACCAGATTTTGCAAATCTCAAAATTGGGGACAATGTGGAAAAAGTTTCTCCAGAAGATGTTGCGATTGGAGATACTATTATTATTAAACCAGGTGAAAAGGTTCCCTTGGATGGTAAAGTAATATCTGGAAGTTCAATGCTGGACACATCAGCAATAACAGGAGAGTCCGTTCCCAGAGAAGTTGAGCCAGGTCATGAGATTCTTTCTGGAACTATCAATAAAAATGGTGTGTTGACAGTCCTAGTCTCAAAAGAGTTCGGCGAATCAACGGTATCTAAAATTCTTGATTTAGTTCAAAATGCAAGCAGTAAAAAAGCACCTACTGAGAATTTTATTACAAAGTTTGCCAGATACTATACACCTGTCGTCGTATTTATAGCACTTGCATTGGCAATTATGCCGCCACTTTTCATACCAGGAGCTACTTATAACGAATGGATCTATAGAGCGCTTGTATTCCTTGTGGTGTCATGTCCTTGTGCGTTGGTGATATCAATTCCTTTAGGCTTCTTTGGTGGTATTGGTGGTGCATCAAAAGCAGGTATTTTGATGAAGGGAAGCAACTACTTAGAGGCATTAAATAGCGTTGATACAGTCGTGTTTGATAAAACTGGAACTCTAACAAAAGGTGTCTTCAAAGTCACAAAGATTGTGAACCTTTCAAATGATCTATCTGATGACGAGCTTCTTGAATTTGCTGCTTATACTGAAAGCTATTCAAATCATCCGATAGCACAATCAATTTTAAAAGCCTATAAGAATAATATTGATAAGAACATGATTGATGACTATGACGAAATTTCTGGATATGGGATTCAAGCGAAAGTCAAAGGAAGAACCGTTCTGGCTGGCAATCTAAAGTTGATGAATAGGGAGAAAATAGCCTTTGATGAGAGTACTTCCAAGGACGAAGTAGGAACGATTATTCATATGGTTATCGATCAAATCTACTCAGGATATATTGTTATATCTGATGAAATCAAGGAAGATTCAAAGCGTGCAATTCTAGAGTTAAGAAAGCAAGGTGTTAAGAATCTTGTCATGTTAACAGGTGACAATAAATCAATTGGTGAAAAAATAGGTCAGCAACTTGGATTAGATGAAGTATATTCTGAACTTTTGCCCCATGAGAAGGTTGAAAAGCTTGAAATGTTGGAAAGCCGAGAAGGTAGGAAAGGTAAACTAGTATTTGTAGGTGACGGTATTAATGACGCACCAGTATTGACTCGGGCAGATATTGGTATAGCAATGGGTGGTATCGGATCGGATGCTGCAATCGAGGCAGCCGACGTCGTCATTATGACAGATGAACCATCTAAAATCCCTAGTGCAATACGTATTTCAAAACGTACCAAGGCCATTGTGTGGCAAAACATAATATTTGCATTTGCTGTAAAGGGTATTGTACTGATTCTTGGAGCAGGTGGATTAGCCACAATGTGGGAAGCGGTATTTGCAGATGTTGGCGTTGCAGTTCTGGCAGTATTCAATGCCATGAGAGTGCTTAAGTCAAAATCGCATTAATAATTTATAGCTACAAATTGGAAGCAATACGATTGATGTAATACTAGGAAGCCGACTGGTATATCTTGTGGTTTTTATACTGTGAAATTAGTACTTCCAAGGTATAAGAACGAGGTTAATACCTATAAATAATACAATAAAAGTCCCTGAATTGTTGGAAAACGAGAATATAATTCAGGGATTTTTTGCATTCTCTTAAAAAGCTGTCAGTCATAATTGTGCCATAATTGACCTTGATAATGTAGTTATGAATATACATTAGCAAAGGAGGTGGTAAATATGATGTTACTATTCTTGGTAGGTATTGGTGTTCTAGTATACTTTATTCTTTTTAGTGGTAAAACGTCTAATGTTGGTTTGACGACATTAGGTAAAGAGTCAGCAGAGGAACGATTAAAAACAAGATTTGTTAATGGTGAAATTGATGAAAAGACCTATTTACAAATGAAAGAAACCATAAAAGGTTAAAGGAGGATTACTATGATGCATGGAAATGGTTGGTCAGGATTTAACGGATGTGGCTTTGGGCTTGGGAGTGGTTATTTTAGTCTTTGGCATTACTTAATTATGATTGGTATCGTTCTTATTATTCTTGCCCTTGTGACTATCAGAAAATCAAAGACGTCAAGCACCAGTGATGCTGTTGAAAAATTGAAGATCTTGTTCGTTAGTGGTGAAATAACAGAAGAAGAGTATATGAAACGTAAAAATGTGATAGAAAGGAAGTAGGTACCCTATGAAAAAAGTGAATATATTAATTTTGATTGTCGGAATAACGTTTTTTAGCGTTGGCGTAGGTGGATATGTGTTAGCCAGGGAAAGAGGTGTTACTGAAGAACCTGGTTATGGTATAAAGACTCGAGTTGACGATGAAATAATTAGCTACTCTAATCAATCTCATGGAACCAGTTCAATGATGACAGGTGGTTATGGGTTTGACACAAATACAAATAATGGTGAAAAATATGACTTAGATATTCTGACAGAAGAAGTTGAATCTTATATATCTCAATATGACGAGGACTTGATCATTGCAGATATATTTATATTTGAAGACAGTGAGTATTATTACTCTATTATTGAAGAAAATACAGGTAGAGGGGCCATGGAGTTATTGGTGAATCCGTATACAAAAACCGTGCTCCCTGAGTATGGACCTAACATGATGTGGAATTTAAAGTATGGTATGCATTATAGTGGTGGCATGATGAGCTGCTCAGGAATGATGGGAAATCAGGGATATAGTAGTCGCTCAGGAATGATGGGAAGCCATGGGTTCAATGGTCGCTCGGGAATGATGGGTGGAGGTATGATGGGAAATTCATATGCTGAGGACTATTTTGATAGTAGTGCTATTGAAAATAATGAACTTAATAGTGAAGAAGCGTATAATGAAGGTATGGATTATCTTAATAGAAGAAGTGAGACACTCACACTCGGTAATGAATACCACGAGTTCTATGGCTATTACACATTTCATGTTGAAGAAAATGGAGAACCTGTTGGTATGTTAAGTGTTAATGGCATAACAGGTGATGTTTGGTATCATGATTGGCATGGCGTATTAAGTGAAATTATTGAAGGTCATGAAACAGATGTACATTAATCATATAATCTAATGTGGAAGAAAGAAGGTGAAAGTGTGTATCGTCTATTAGTTGTAGAAGATGAATCAGAAATCAGTTCTATCGTTATGAAGTATGCAGAGAGCGAAGGGTATGAATGTCGATTAGCAGAGAATGGATTTGAAGCACTAGAACTCTTTTCGGAGGAACACTTTCACCTTATTTTACTGGATGTGATGATGCCAGGTATAGATGGGTTTGAGGTTCTCACAAGAATTCGCGAACTCTCTGAGATTCCCATTATTATGCTAACAGCAAAACAAGAAGAAGTTGATCGAATCAAGGGATTCGATCAAGGTGCGGACGACTATGTAGTAAAGCCATTTAGCCCAAGAGAGCTTATGGGAAGAATCAAAGTATTTCTTAAAAGAATTTATAATGCCAATGATGAGTTGGTTTTATCCGTCCAAACATTGAAACTCTACACAGCATCAATGAAATTATATCGTGGAGATGAAGAAATCGAAGTAACATCGACGGAGTTTAAGTTACTCTACGCATTGATGAGAAATATGAATCAAGTTCTTACGAGAGAACAGTTAATGGAATTAGCTTTTGGTGTTGGTTATGATGGATATGATAGAAATATAGATAGTTATATAAAAAGAATCAGGCAAAAGATTGAGCTTGATCCTAAAAAACCAAGCTTGTTAAGAACAAAATATGGACAAGGCTATGTATTTGGAGGTGAGAGAGGGTGACACTTAAAAGATTATGGTTAATAATTTTAGTTTTAGTGACAGTAATTGGTATCGCTGTTAATACGCTTATTCTCACCTTTTTAACGGATCAAAATTTTTCTGATTACTTGAATGAAAGTTACGATTTACATGTGAATCAAATCATCGACTATACATCAACAGCTTTGCTAACGGATAATGTATCTTATGAACAGATGGCCATTGAACTTGAGGCCCACTTAAGTGACCCTATAGTTGGGATTAAGCTTTATCAACCAGATGGTGGTCTGCTTGTTGAAGTGAATAGTGATTATCATACAGATGTCTCTATGATGAATAACATGATGGGTAGCCATAGCATGATGGGTAGCCGAGGCATGATGGGTATGGTAGTTGATGAAACTACTGAAGAGGTTAATCAGTTTGAAATAGTATCGGAGAATGAAGTTATCGCAATTATGAATATAACAATCCACAGTATTGCTGAGAACTCATTTGTTGCAAGAAGATTTAAAGAAGCGCTTTTATTTAATAGCTTATATTCAATAGCAATAGCCATTGGTATAGCTATTGTGGTTGGTGTTTTCGTTAGTTATAAAATGAGTCAATCACTTAAGGATACTGAAAGATTAGCAAGTGATATTCAATTAGGTAAAGATTCTAGCTATAAATCTACTAGCATTAAAGAGGTTAATGCTATACGAGAAAGTCTAATGGAGCTTGATGGCAGGCTTAGACTGAAGCAGAAGACACGAAAAACTTTAATTGATCAGTTAGTCCATCAAACAAGAACACCTCTAACCATACTACAATCTCATATTGAGGCCATAGAGGATGGTATCATTGATGCCAATGATAAAGAATTACAAGTTTGTCAAAATCAGATTTCTGATATAACGTCTATTATTTCGAATATGAGCTCATTGATTGATGCAGAAAAAGAGAGCGATGAACTGAGAATTGAGACATTTGACATTGGAGTCATGCTTAAGCAGATTCAACAAGGACTTATGGCCCAATACCGTAAAAAGAATATTGAGCTGAATTTATCATCAACTCAAATTATAAGGATTACAACAGATAAATACAAATTAAGCCAGAGTATATACAATTTATTAACGAATGCCTATAAATATACTGAGAATAATGGGCAAGTTAAAATTTCCTATATTATGGTTGAGCAAAGATTAATCATTAAGGTACAAGATACAGGTATAGGTATTGCATCTAAAGATTTGGGGAAAATATTTACTGCTTATTATAGAAGTCAGCATGCTTTGTCTGAAAAAGGTGATGGCATTGGACTATATCTTGTAAAAGAAAATATTGAGCAGATTGGAGGATACGTTAACGTTGATTCTAAAGTAGAAAATGGAAGCACCTTTACGATAGATATACCTATCAAATTGGAACAGGAGTGATCTTTTGTTTAATAAGATGAAGAAAAGTTGGCAGAAATTTCTTGGTACCATAGCGGAGCAAAATAAAGCAACCTATGGTGAAGGTGGTATTAATTGTTGTGAATTAAAAGATGTCACAGACAACAAAGTGAAACAAAGAAATAATTAAGTGCAGGTATTTATGTGTTGTAAGGTTATGATGATAGCTACGATTACAGGATAAGTAGAATGAAAACATACTAGGAAATATATCTGAGTATATTTTCGATTATTATGAACAAAGAGAAGCTATATTGCCTTTTATTTAACATAAAACCATGATACAATTGATTGGTCTGTGAATATAAAGATAAGAACGGATAATGGCTGTAATCGGAGGAAATAAGTGTGTCTAAGAAATGGCGTTTTTGGGGAATTGGCATTTTAGTGTCTTGTGGATTGGTCTTGTATGGAGGTGCCAAGTGGTTGCCGAATGGGTTAGGAGAATCAGAACCCAAACCATCAATTTCCCAGTCACAAAATGAATTATATTATGAAGAATATCAGGCATATATGAATGCACTGCATGAAAGTGTGGAATTAGTTGAGCAAGAAGTAGTTGTGGCGTCACTATATGAATTGTCGGTTGATGGCAGTAAAATCTACTATTTTGAGTCATTAGAAGATGTTGAAGAAGTCTTAAGAGATATTGTCGTACTATCCACTGAGAACATATCAGACATTCAAGTGACTGTTGAAGAAGAGAATGGACTTGAGACTATAGCAATTGACTTTGAAGTTAAGCCTGTTTTAACTCAGGAGATTCTTGAAAGAAATTTTGTAATGTCATCACCTAACCCTATGATTCAGATGGATGAACCTGTGGTAAATGAGATCCTTGAGACGGAAGAAGTCTTAGTAGACTTATCCTTTAATGAAGATGTGCAAGTTGAGTCAGTGGTTAAGGACACCCAGGAAATCTCTACAGTGGTAGATGTGGTTGCTGAACTCTTAAAGCTTAATGCTGAACCGGCTGAGTATACCATTGAGTCGGGTGACTCTGCTTCTGTGATCGCTGAGAAATACAATATGGGCCTATCGGAGTTATATAGACTTAATCCATGGCTGGAGGACAGAGAACGATCATTACAGATTGGTGATTGTCTGGTTGTTGAGAAGTTGATACCTGAATTGTCTGTTGTAAACTGCTTCCTTGTCCCAGAAACAGATTCAATTCAACCTGATATTGTTTATCAAGAGGATGATACCCTATACAAGGGGTTAGAGGTGGTTTCGGAAGAAGGTCAAGAAGGCAAACTACTCCTTAAAAAGGATGTTGATATACTGAACGATGATGTGATTGCTGAAAGTGTTGTGGAGAGTGAAGTAATTGAAGAAGCTACACCACAACTTGTACTGGTAGGGACAAAACCTGTACCAGAAGATGGACCTGCAGGATTTTTTGTGTCACCCTTAGCAGCCTTCAGGCTAACATCCTCATATGGCCCTAGATGGGGACGAACTCATGCTGGTATTGATATGGCAGTGAATACAGGGACTACGGTTATGGCTGCTGATGGTGGCCAAGTAATCTACTCAGGATGGGATAGTGGTTATGGCTATAGAATTGATATAGATCATGGCAATGGCATTATTACTAGGTATGGTCATAACAGTAAGCTATTGGTTGAGTATGGTGAGATTGTTGGGCAAGGTGAAATTATTGCTAAATCAGGAAATACTGGTAGAAGCACTGGGCCACACCTTCACTTTGAAGTGATAATAGATGGAACGGCTATGAATCCTTATGACTATATTGGCAAAGGGTTGTATAATTAGTAAAAGATGTGATTTTAAACGCCACTCATAGAACCCGAAAGGGTTCTATTTATTTGCCTATCTTTATATACAGTGGACATTAGAATCGAGGTCTTTAGGTACCGCCAAGGTCTGTATACCATATAACAGAAACGTGACTATAGTATTGAAGAATAATAAATCCCTTGACAGTTGAACACTTATTCAACTATAATAAGGATATCACATGAATGACTGTTCATATATTCATGTTAATTACAGCTTTGCTGCCACTATAGGAGGTCTCTTATGTCACATAATCATAGCCATAGCCACACACATACCCATGCCCATAATCATTCCCAAAGCAGCTACAGCAATATCGCTATTGCCTTTACCCTGAATTTTGTTTTTTCTATTATTGAAATCGTTGGTGGGATATTGACCAATAGTACCGCTATTTTATCAGATGCAGTACATGACTTGGGCGATAGTCTGGCCCTAGCCATGTCCTATGTCACTGAAAAACTTAGTAAAAATGAAGCAACAGAAACATACAACTACGGATATAAACGCTTTTCACTAATCGGTGCTATAATCAACATTCTTGTGCTGTCTGTCGGAACAGCATATGTACTTCGTGAAGCAATAATATCCTTTCAACATCCTGAACCAGTAGATGCAAATGGTATGCTTTGGCTAGCAATTCTTGGAATTACTGTCAATGGTCTTGCTGCTTTTAGGATGAAAGGTTCGAAGAAAGTCTTAGATCGTACAGTTGTACTTCATCTTTTAGAAGATCTAATGGGCTGGGTAGCCGTTCTTGTTGTTAGCGTTGTTATAAGATATACAAGTTGGTACATACTAGACCCGATTCTATCTATGGTCATTGCTTTGATTGTTATTAGAAATATATGGTCAAACATTATACAGGTATATAGGATTATAATGCAATCTGTTCCGGATGCAGAACTTTTTAATAGTATTAAGATGAATCTTGCAGGGATTAATGGGGTTATTGCTGTTGAAGATATAAAATTATGGACACTGGATGGAGACGACCATGTTATGACAGCGACCATAAGATCAAATGATGTTGGCAACAATAGCAGCATTCTTCATTCAGCAAAGGATCTGGCTGATCAGAATAATATTCATTTTAGTACAATAGAGATTATCAATAGCTCAAGAGAATAGAGGTGCAGCTTATGACTACAAGTAATCAAAGGACAGACTGTGAACCCAATAATCCGCAGAAAGTTGAAATGCTTAAGGAGAAACTCAATTCTAGGACCAACATTGACAGTGTTGTGGATTTTCTGAAGATAATCTCTGATCCTACCAGAATGAAAATGCTTTTGATATTGGAACATGATGAAGTCAGTGTAAATGACATTGCCGTAACCATGGATATGACTAAATCAGCTATATCTCATCAGCTAAAACTTTTAAAGGATATGGGGTATGTTAAGGGGCGAAAAGAAGGTCGTCAAAAATACTATACTTTGTATGATGATCATATAGTAAACATCATTCACGCTGCCTATGATCATGTGAAGCACTGCTGATTATTTGCCTATAATCAGATAAAAGGAGGACTTGTTATGCTTATTGGTTACATACTATTTTTTATTTTCTACGGTGCCTATTTCACGAAAATGATGCTTCAGAGGCGTAAAGGCATCGAAACCGATCAATTAGGTAAGGGTGGTAAGGTTTATGGTAACAGAACTTTTGAGATTGTATTAAAATTTACAACCTACTTACTAGCGATGCTACAATTGATATCAGTTTATATATTTGACCCAAAATCTATACTAATAAGTCAACTTTATGCTGGATTAATAATCTCAGGTATTGGAACATCCATCTTTATCATAGCTATGTACCAGATGAAAGATAGTTGGCGGGCTGGAATAGACCCTTCAGCGAAAACTGATCTAGTAACCGATGGCCTCTATAGTTTTAGTAGAAATCCTGCATTTGTTGGATTTGACTGCTTTTATATTGGTTTTGGTATTGGCTATTCAAACATCATTATTATGTTTTTGTCGGTGTTTACAATACTTCTTTTCCACAACCAGATCCTTCAAGAGGAAAAATATCTTGCAGACGAATTTGGGGAAGACTATATACGCTACATGAAAGAGGTTCCCAGATATTTATTATTAAAAAGCAATTAATTGCTCCTATTAAAAAGTGACTCATGCCTAGAATTGTCAGTAAGGACTCTAAATACATGCAAATGTAGCAGGTTGATATCTACGCTATACAGGCGTAGGACGATGCTAATAATATAAGAAAAATGCTCTTTCGCTGTTTTGTGAAAGAGCATTTTTTGTATTAGATATTGAAGTATCTCATGTATTCATTTTTTACTGAAGCCTGCGATAGCTTGGCATATAGTTTATGACAAGCTTGTCATAAGGTGTATTATGGAAAGCAAATAATTATGTAAAGTAAACTGATGAATCGTTATGAATTGGGTGTTATCCATCAGTTTTTCTTTACATAAGAGTCACGATTTACGAAACTTATTTCATAAGTCTTTTAAGCCAATCCATTAATGCTGTATCATCTCTCCATTCTTCTTGTTGTTGATCTGGAAGAATTTCCTTCCCATTATTCATTTTTTCCAATGCTTCACGTTTCATCTTTACGCTTGTTTTTGAGTAAATTTCAGTCACCTTCAAATCTGTATGCCCCAGAAAATCTCTTATAAATATTGGATTCACATTTGCTTCTGTTAGATGCATCGCTTTTGTATGTCTTATTCGATGGGGTGAAATCTCTGTAATCCCGCACTGGTTAGCATATTTACTTAATATATACACAATGCCTTGACGAGTAAGTTTTTTTCCTTGAGAATTGAAAAATAAAGGATGTTCACTTTTTACATAATAATCCAGGTTTTGTTCCTTTAAGTATTGTCTCATCAAGATAGCTGTTTTATCCATTAGCGGAACACGTCTTGTTTTTCTACCTTTGCCAGTCAACTTCACTTGTGCAGGCGTGTTAATTCTTAAATCACGTACCTTTAAATCAGCAAGTTCCTGTACCCGAGCTCCGCTGTCATACAATAGGGTAAGTAACGCTTGATCTCTGCGACCTTTCTTCTTTGATGTATCAGGTGAAGCTAACAACTCTTTTGTTTCATCTTCATTAAGGTAACTGATTACTTTCTTTTCTGCTTTTTTAAAGGGAATAGCTAACACTTGCTGACATTGAAACATGTATTCAGGAACCTGTTTTTGTATATATCTGAAAAAAGAGTGTATTGCTGCTAACCGTTGATTCCTTGTACTAATACAGTTGCCACGTTCTGTTTCGAGCCAGTTTAGAAATTCTGTGATTGTGTCCACGGTCAAATCACTGACTTTAAGGTTGTTGCTTTTTACATTCTTTACAGATGTCATATAATTCAGCAGTTGTATATAAGTATCACGATAAGAAGATATCGTATTATTACTTTGGTTATGTATAATTGGAAGTTCATTTAATAGAAAATTACTTAATAGTAGCGGGAAATCGTTAGTCATCTTCATATTCTGTTTTAACCTCCAAATCTGGTATAATCTGACTGTAAATCTGATTAATCTGATTGACCAAATCCGGAAATACTTCAGCTGTAAGTTTTAAGTATTTTCCGGTTTCTGATAAAGTAGCATGCCCCAAATAAGTCATCAATAGTGGTAATGCAACTTCATGGGATATTCCTTCATGGAACATTTTACTCATACTATGTACACAAAAAGTATGCCTTAAGTTATGTAGATGTGGTCCACCATATTTACGTCCTCCTGATTTAATGCCACATTCAAAAAGAATATCATGAAAATAATGATTAACTGCCGTTTTTTCATAATGACCTGTTCCTCTGTTACTTTTAAAAAAATATTCATCTCCGAAATATAACGGATGGATTTTTTGTTGTACCAATGCATATATTCTGCGACTGATTCCGAGAAGGGAACATCCCTATCTTTATTGTTTTTTGCATTTTTTACATGTAGAATTTTATTCTTAAAATCCACATCTTTCATCCGTAGTCCAAGTGTTTCTGAAATACGCAATCCACAACTATATTGAATTCTTAGAATGGTAGGATAAAAGATATGAGTTCGGGATGCATGTGGTTTTATATTATCAGCAGCACAAAAAATATCATTGATTTCATCATGTGTAAAAATATATGGTTTGAAATTTTCATATTGTTTCGTTACATTAGAGACATCAAGTATATATGCAGAAATACCATGTCTTATCATATACTTAGACAAAACTCGTATAAGTGCAACCCGGCTTTCTTGTGTCGACTGATGCCAGTTAGGGTCCCGTTTGACAAATGATAAACATAATTCTTTTGTCAAACCCTTTGTACAATCAAATGATTTGCTCATCTCATCCAAAACACCCATCAATCGTTCTTGTTCCTTGTACTTGTATCCAAGATTTCTTTTTTCGATCAACATTCCTTGTAGGTGTAAAGCCAAAGGACCTGAAAATAGTTTATTCTCTGACATAATCCTTCACCTCCAGTTCTAAGGTGCATTTCTTTAGTCCCTTCATATCCACTCGCAGATAATGCTTAGCAACCTGTGGATCAGAATGCCCCAGGATATCTGAAATCATGTTTACTCCAACGTTGTTCTGTAAAAGATTAGTTGCCAGTGAATGTCTAAGTGAATGCCAACCGCAATGCTTTGTTTTCTCTACCGGAATGCCTGCACGTTTTAACGCTTTATTAAAATTATGCCCAAGAGTGCTTTTAAATGGTTTACCTTTATAAGGCGCATTATGTACTACAAATATATTTTCACAATCTGTAATAGGACGCCCATTTTTCAAATAGTCAATGATTGCCCATCCTACATCATTTGGAATTGGAAGTGTAAGTGGTTCCTTTGTCTTATTTTGAATGATTGATAGCTGTTTACTGAACCAATCGATATCATCAATCTTTAAATTGATTATGTCTCCAATCCTCATACCGAGTCTTGCTGCAATTAGCATCATAGCATAATCACGCTTTCCCACAGGATTAGTTGTATCTATTGCGCTTATTAGTGACTGGATTTGATCTTCCGTCCATACATTAGGAAGCTTTAAACGAGAACTTTGAGGTGCTTGTGGGAGATAATACTCAATGGTATAATCAACATACTTGTTCAGATAAGCATATTTGAAATATTGACGTAAGATGGAAATTCTCCATGCAATAGTGCCGGGAGCTAACCCTACTAAAGATTCGACATATCTTGAAATGAGTTTGGCCGTTATACCATTTAAATCATAGACATTTGCTGCATCTAATAATAGAATCAGCTCTGTAACTGTAGTATTAATTCTTGTTATATAGTTATGCGAACGACCATATTCCACTTTCTGTTTTATAAAGTTTTCGGTTACTTCCTTAAAAGCCTCAGGCCATACTATTTCCCCATGAAAATCATGTCTTCGAAATAAAATGCCAAAATTATAGTATTCTGCAAGCGAACGGATAACACGGAAATAATACATTTCATTCTTGGAATTTTCTCCAGATGTAACAAAACCACCAAGTTGATTAAACTTCGTTACGAGGAAATCTGTTCCAATGGATTGTGAATAATCGCAATCACCTGCGTATTCTGTAAATTCCTGAAAAACTTTCCTGTACCTGCGCATGGAATCCTCAGAATAACCAAGCTCAACCAACTTGTTTTCCAATTCTTTACACAGATTAGTTACTTTGATTTGTCTCATCATAACAAATCACTCCTTTAATCTAATAGTAGTGCTTTCAACACTCCAATTAAATTATTAATTGTTATGACAAGTAAAGCAATTAAATATATAATAAATACAATGGGTTTTAAAAATTACTTTACATAATCACTTGCTTTCCATAATATACTTGAGTTGTACTGATCTTCGTATGACCCAAGATTTTTTGGACCGTAGTTAGTGAAGCACCATTCTCAAGTGCTGCTGACGCAAAAGTATGGCGAAGCCGATGGGGATATAAATGGATATTGCACCTCTTGCCAATAGAAGCAATTTCATCCTGAAGTGCTCTTATCGAGACTTTCTGATAGGGCGGTCTTAGTTGGGTGAATAAGTATGGGCTTTCACCTTTGCGTCTGCTATGGTAGCGTTCTAGATACATCAGACACTTCTTATTCAGATAGCAGTAACGAACTTTCGAACCCTTACCGAGTACATGAAATTCACCAGTAACAACTTCGCTGTAAAGAAGGTCTATTATTTCTCCAATTCGACAACCGCTTGCGAGAAGAAACTCAAAAACTGCTCTTTCTCTATCAGTTTTACATGCTTCACGGCATAATTCAATTTCAATTACACTAAGCCCTTCTCGAGTATTATGAGTGCATTTTGGATAGTGGAGATGAGCTGCAGGGTTGTAATCAATAAGATTTTCCATAGCAAGCCAGTCCCAGAATGATTTTATACAAGAGATAATCCCACTTATTGAGGAGAGTGAATTGTTTTGGCTCTTATAGTGTAAGAACTGCCGTAAATCATTGAGTGTTATATTTTTGGCGGGTTTATTAATGTAGAAAGTTAGTTCTTGGAGCATATAGAAGTAAACTCGTAAAGTACTTTTTGATAGCCCTTCAAAATGTCTTACCTTTAGGTATGTATGGATGTACTCAGGTAGATCAGTTGCTGTAATAGGGAAATTGTGTAAAGGATGAATATGATAGTCTGCTAAAATCGAGTCTATAATGTTGGATGCAAGGACATAGTCAGTAATAATGCCATCTTCGTCAAGTCGTTCTAGAATGATTTTTGTTACACTTAGCATATTGATCACCTCAACTCAAGTATACAGGATTTTACTTTTGAAAATCCATAATTATGAGTTTGCATTTGCTTCATTCCTGGCCTTTATAACGCGGTAGTTGAATAATGAAATACCTAAGATACTGAAGGTTCCATCAATTTGACAAGCCTTTTTATAATGCCCTAAATATGAATTGTAATATCATAAACAAACAAAAAATATAATTAGCAAATACCTAAATTGTAAGTTGGTTATGTTATAATTGTATGTAATGCTGAGGGTTGAATTTACGACCTTTATTGTGCAGGTGTTCAGGATGGAACATTAAGAAATTTATGATATTAGTCGGTGAACTCTATCATAAGTAGCCTTAAAATTTGAGTTAGAGCAGCTGAAGGAACGTCAAGTTGAGGGTATTGCAATTGCAAAAGCTCAAGGTAAATACAAGGGGCGGAAGAAAATCGAGATTGATGCTGATATGGAAGAGAATTTCCATCGGTGGAAAAGACGTGAGATTACTAAAGCGGAAGTAGTAAAACAGACAGGCTATAGCAGGTCTACGATATCTAGACGATTCAATGAGCTTGAAAGTGTGTGATTGTGACACACCTTCAAGCTCATTTTTTGATGTGTTTTGTTTCACCACAGGGTGGCCTGAAATACGCTGAATATGTATATTTAAGGTGTATGAAGAGTTGGGTAAGGAATGGATGCTATAAATCTAAAAAAAGGACAATCATGGACAATCATGGACAGGAAATGCTTTACAAGTCCATGATTGTATGGTAAAATTACATTGAGGTGATGAAGATGGAACAAAATTCTATGACAATTGATGAAGCAGCAGATAAATTAGGTGTACATCCTAAAACAATAAGACGTTATATTAGCGGTGGTAAGATTTCAGCTCAAAAGATTGCTGGATCTTGGAGAATCAATGAAGAATCTTTAAAGGCATACGTTGATTCATGTGAAGCAACGGAACATACGCACCAACCAGTCAGTAAAGATGATTTTTGTATTTTTATGGACAGTGAGTATTTTGATTCAGAGGAAGTTATACAGATATGCACAATCGTTGATTATTATGTATACGATGATAGTGTGAAGCAATTACTGAAAGAAGTTGTCGGTGTTGTCGCTGATCATAGCTTGGATAACAAAAAAAGTAGATTCAACTACGTTTACGACGATGCTGATAATAAAATGCGCTTAGTATTTTGGGGTGCCCCTTCATACATAGGCAAAATAATAGAAGTTATGAAGGCCTATGAAAAAAACACATAAGGAGGTTACTTTATGAAAGAGAACAATTCAATATCAATTACAGGGATGACATGTGCATCCTGTGCAAATGCCGTTGAAAGAAGTGTGGCCAAGTTAGATGGAATATCTTTGGCGGCTGTCAACTTTGCAACCGAAAAACTTACATATGATTATGATACGGATAAAGTGGACGTTGAACAGATAAAAGATGCCATTAAAGAAGCAGGATATGGTGTGACAGAAGAAAGTCGTGTGAGTGAGGTTACAATACCAATTTCTGGCATGACATGTGCATCTTGTGCAGCAAATATTGATAAATCGATACGCAAGATTCAAGGTATTGAGAGTGTCAATGTTAATCTCACCACTGAGAAAGCAACAGTCAAGTATCAAGCAACTGAAACTCGTATATCAGCAATTAAACAAGCAATTGTAAAAGCAGGGTATGAGCCATTAGATATAGAAATCAAAGAAAATCTGGATGGTGAAAAAAATCGTCATGAAGCTGCAATGAAGCTGTTGTGGAAGAAATTTATTATTTCAATGATATTTTCACTTCCTTTACTAGTCATTGCAATGGGTCATATGTTGGGACTTCCATTACCGGGAATTATTAATCCGGAAAATAATCCTCTTAATTATGCATTAATTCAGTTGATATTAGTGATACCAGTCATAATTGTTGGTAATAAGTTCTATACAGTCGGATTCACGACTTTGTTTAGGGGAGCACCTAATATGGATACATTAATTGGTATTGGAACCGGTGCTGCGGTACTATATGGCATCTATGCAACAATTATGATCGCATATGGTCAAGTCGAATACGCCATGGATTTATATTTTGAAACTGCAGGTGTTATCATTACATTGATATTATTAGGTAAGTACTTAGAATCAGTTTCAAAAGGTAAGACATCTGAAGCAATTAAGAAATTAATGGGATTAGCACCTAAGACTGCACTTGTTATACAAAACGGTGAAGAAGTTGTTCTTCCTATTGACGAAGTAGAAGTAGGCGATATTATCATCGTGAAACCTGGAGAAAAAATTCCGGTTGATGGTATTGTAATCGAAGGAAGCTCCTCCGTTGATGAGTCTATGTTAACAGGTGAGAGCATGCCCGTAGAGAAACAAAGTGGTGATAAAGTTATCGGCGCCAGTATCAATAAACACGGACTAATAAACTTCAATGCAACGAAAGTTGGGAAAGACACCGCACTGGCTCAGATTGTTAAGCTTGTTGAAGATGCCCAGGGATCAAAAGCACCAATAGCCAGACTGGCTGATGTTATTGCAAGTTATTTTGTACCTGTAGTTATCGTAATAGCCATAGTTGCTGGTCTTGCATGGTTTATATCAGGAGAATCAGTTATCTTCTCGTTAACTATATTTATTGCTGTTCTTGTAATCGCTTGCCCTTGCGCCCTTGGCCTTGCAACTCCAACAGCAATTATGGTTGGAACTGGAAAAGGTGCTGAATATGGTGTGTTAATTAAAGGAGGACAACCCCTGGAAACAGCACATAAGATAGATACCATTGTATTTGATAAAACAGGGACAATTACAGAAGGAAAACCAGTAGTGACAGATATTTTAGTTACTGATCATCATGATACAAATGAGATATTAGCATTGGCAGCCTCAGCTGAGAAGGGTTCTGAACATCCTCTAGGAGAAGCAATCGTATTAAAAGCAGAGCAAGAAGGTGTGGTCTTTACAGATATAACAGGGTTTGTTGCTATACCTGGTCATGGTATTGAAGTTAGAATATCAGACAAGACTGTTTTACTGGGAAACAAAAAATTGATGTTGGACCGTCAGATAAACAATGTATTAGAAGAAGAAGCTGATAAATTTGCTAATGAAGGTAAAACACCAATGTATATTTCAGTGGATAATAAACTTGCTGGTATCATTGCTGTGGCAGATACGACCAAAGAAAGTAGTTTCAGGGCCATTAAAGCACTGCACGATCTTGGTATCAAAGTTGCCATGATTACTGGTGATAACACAAGAACAGCTAATGCTATCGCCAAGCAAGTTGGGATTGATCTTGTCTTATCAGAAGTATTACCAGAAGATAAGGCGAATGAAGTGAAAAAGTTACAAAATCAAGGTAGTATAGTTGCCATGGTTGGTGATGGCATTAATGATGCTCCAGCTCTAGCCCAAGCAGATGTTGGCATAGCCATTGGCTCTGGAACAGATGTTGCTATCGAATCAGCAGATATTGTTCTAATGAGAAGTGATTTGTTAGATGTGGTAACTGCCTTGCAACTCAGTAAACAAACGATTAGAAACATTAAACAGAACCTATTTTGGGCATTCGCCTATAATACGGCAGGGATACCTATTGCAGCAGGATTGCTATTAGCATTTGGTGGTCCTAAACTGAATCCGATGATTGCTGGCGGTGCTATGGCATTTAGTTCAGTATCAGTTCTTATGAATGCCTTAAGACTTAAAAGGTTCAAACCAGCTAAATAAACTTTTACAAGGAGGAATACCATGAAACAATATATTAGTATAGAAGGCATGTCATGTGCCCACTGTGTGAATCATGTTAAAGGGGCTTTGTCATCCATTGAAGGTGTACAAAAGACAGATGTCAACCTACACAAGAAAAATGCAATAATAGAAAGTGATATTGAGATTAATGATGCATTGATTATTCAATCAATCAAAGATATTGGATATAAAGTTATTGAAATCAAATCATAATAATTCTTGAAGGGCAACCTGTAGGATTGCCCTTCATTGAATATATTTAAATTAAGGAATATACTGTAATTGGAATAGAACGTATCTATTGCGACTAAAAGGAGGTCATATTATGTATCAATGCCCAATGAAATGCGATAATGGAAAACTTTATGATGAACCGGGTAAGTGCCCCACTTGTGGCATGAACTTAAAAGAATTAGATGATCATTCAATGGATGAACACCAACATCAACATAGCGCTCATACTGAAGATGAACATCACAAGCATCATGATCACCACATACATCACCACGAACATAGCAAAGAATGTGTTTGTCATGATGATGCATGTGATGGTAGTTGCAAAGTGAATTGCCAATGTACATTTTACGAAGCTGAACTTAAGAAACCAACCTTCGAAGCAAAGAAAACGAGCGTAACAAAAGCATATATTTGTCCTATGAGGTGTGAAGGAGACAAAACATACGAACAACCTGGTGATTGTCCAGTATGTGGCATGCATATGACTGAAGTGATTAGTTTTGGTAGTACAATGGATGCAGATGAGGATGAGGGTGTAAAAGCATACAAGCAAATGAGATTAAGGCTTATATGGTCAGCAATACTTTCCATTCCTATATTTGTCTTGGCAATGGGTGAACTTATACCTGGAATTAATGAAATTATTGAAGCGTTATTTTCAAGGAAAGTCAATTTGTTGATCCAACTGATTTTATCAACACCTGTTATGTTTATCTTTTCAAAGTTTATTTTTAAGAATTGTTATAAAAGTATTATACACAAGAGTTTGAATATGTTTACACTAATAGGCATAGGAACAGGTGCAGCATGGATTTTCAGTTTATTTGCTACACTAGTTCCTGGTATATTTCCAGCTGAAATTGTTGGTGAGAATGGTTTCCCACCAGTCTATTTTGAAACAACAGTTATTATATTGACATTAGTTATATTAGGACAAATGCTTGAACTATTAGCACATTCTAAGACTAATTCAGCCATAAAGGAATTACTTAGTTTAGTTCCTTCTACCGCTATTGTTATTAGAAATGGTGAAGATGTAGAGATTCCTTTAGAAGAGGTTTTAGTTGATGATCAACTTAGAATTAAACCTGGTAACAAAGTACCTGTGGATGGTATAGTTTTATCAGGTTCAGGAACTGTAGATGAATCAATGATATCTGGCGAACCAATACCTGTTGAGAAAGAAGAAGGAGAGAAAGTAACCGGTGGTACAATTAACAGCAATGGTAGCTTTATTATGGTAGCTAAGAGTGTTGGAGGAGACACAGTACTAGCAAGAATTATTACTATGGTTAATGAAGCTTCAAGATCTAAAGCACCTATACAAAAGATAGCAGATCAAGTGGCTGGCTATTTTGTACCTGTTGTTTTAGTTATATCATTGTTAACCTTGTTAGTTTGGGGCTTGATTTTAGGTAACTGGGAACTAGGTATTGTTAATTCTATAGCTGTTCTAATTATTGCCTGTCCATGTGCCCTCGGGTTGGCGACACCTGTATCAATTATGGTGGGAACAGGAAAAGGTGCAAAGCTAGGCGTCCTTATTAAGAATGCAAAAGCGATAGAGCAGATGAGAAAAGTTGATACTGTTTTAGTTGATAAAACAGGAACATTGACCCTCGGTAAGCCAGCTTTTAAAGATAGTGAAAGTTTTAGTCATTATAATAGTGATGAAATATTACAAATTGCTGCATCTATTGATAATAATAGTGAGCATCCATTAGCACAGGCGATTGTCAAAGCTGCAAAAAATAAAGGTATCTCTATAAATGATACAGCTGATTTTGAATCTGTCACAGGTAAAGGTGCAGTAGGCAAAATTGGTTCAAAAGTATATGGTATTGGAAATATGAAGTTGGTTGATTATCTTGGTGTCAAGTATGAGATAGATCTTAAGAAGATAACCGATAGGCAACTTAATGGCCAAACAGTTATGTATGTCGTGGAGGAAAAGGAATTAATTGGTATCGTCAGTGTTAGTGATCCTATTAAGGAGTCTACTCCAAAAGCAGTTAGAATACTACATGAATTAGGTGTTAAGATTATTATGCTTACTGGTGATAATACAAATACAGCCAGTTCTGTTGCAAAAGAGCTAGGAATTGATGATTATATGGCTGATTGTCTGCCAGAGGATAAGTTCAACAAAGTTAAAGAACTTCAAAGCAAAAATCAATATGTTGCAATGGCAGGTGATGGTATAAATGATTCACCAGCAATTGCTCAGGCGAATGTCGGTATTGCAATGGGTACAGGAACAGATGTTGCGATGGAAAGTTCTGACATTACATTGGTAAAAGGTGATTTAATTGGGATTGCCAAAGCAAAATCATTAAGCGTTAAGGTTATGAAGAATATTAAGCAGAATCTGTTTTTTGCATTCATTTATAATACCATTGGAATACCAATTGCAGCGCTTGGTTTATTGAATCCTATGTTTGCAGGCCTGGCAATGGCACTTAGTTCCATATCTGTACTTTCAAATGCATTGAGAATAAGGAAAATGGAAATATAATCGATGTACAGACTACATAAAGGAAAGCTAAAGGTTCCTTTATGTAGTCATATTTCTGTCATATTTACAGGGTATTGTGTACATATATATTTCGAAAAATACAATTAAGGAGAATAGTAATGACGGTTAAAAGAAAGCTCTATCTAGGATATTTTATCTTGGTTTTGATGTTAATTAGTTTGGGGAGTGTAGGCATCGTACAAATGGGAAAAATGAATGACAATATCAAAACAATGTATGAAAGTGATGTTAAGGCAATAGATTTACTTAAATCAGCACAATATAGTTTTGCCCTGGTTCAAAGGTCAGAGAAGAATATATTATTGGCATCTGATCAAGCGGAAAAAAAAGAACATTTTATGCATTTTGAAGAACGATATTTGGAAGATATTTATGGTAATATTAGTGATTATAATTTAATTAGCGAAGTGGAAATTGGTGGTCTAGTTGAAAGTATTCAAGAGTTTGAGTCTCTTCAAGCCAAGGCGATTCAGGAAAGTATTGATGGGAATAATGATGAGGCGATTAAACAGTCATTGTCAATTATGGAAGCTGCTGATAGCATTAATAATGAATTCATAGCTATGGTCGAAATTCAAATGGAAGAAATAGAACATCATTACATAAGTAGTGTATCGTTTTATGAATCAACAAAAAAACTTGTTGTAGTTTTCATTTTGAGCAGTATCATCATTAGTTTAGTCGTTGGATTTATTATTTCTTCATATATCAACAGACAATTAAAGAAAACAATGAGCTTTTCTTCTGATTTATCGAAAGGAAAATTTAACAAACCTGTTCAATCTAATAGAAAAGATGAATTCGGTGAACTATTTAGTAGTTTGAATATAACTTTAGCAACATTAGTTGATATGATTTCACAATCAATCAACATAGCAAGTGATTTAGATAAGGACAGTACAGTCTTGACTCAAGTTGTGGCACAAATGAAGACATCTATAGATAGTATACATAAGGAAGTTAACGATATCATTGATTCAAATACTGAAATTGAGCTGAAATCCTCAGAAATTGATCGTAATATAGACCAGGTTTTGAACGAATCACAGGTTATTTCGGGGCATAGCAGCGAAGCAAGTAATGATGCAAGCTTATTAAGGCGTGAATCTGAAAGTTTGAATGAAAATATTGAGGTTGTGAATGAAAAGAATAAGTTCGTTCTTAATTCAATATCACATGTAACAGTATCGGTAGATTCATTGAAAAAGGTTGCAGAGGGCATTGGGAGTATAACAACGATTATTCGAGGCATATCAAAACAGACATCTTTATTGGCACTAAATGCAAATATTGAAGCTGCAAGAGCAGGAGAAAGTGGCAAAGGATTTGCAGTTGTTGCCAATGAAATAAAAGCTTTAGCTGAAGAATCAAGTTCAGCAACCGACCAAATTGATAAAATGGTACAAGATGTACAAGTGAAAATTGACGATGTCGTTAGCAAAATTGATGAAACAAATACAGAAATTCATAGTTCTCATGAATATTTTACTGGTATGATGGAGGCTACAGAGAAATTGGGCAAAAGCATAGAGTCAGTGGCGGATCATATTATTGGTATCAACGATAAAGTGATTAAGCTTGTTGAGTCATCTTCATATGTGAAGAGTTCATCTGCGGATATACTTAACTTGGTGATTTCAAATGGTGATGCAACGTCTGAAATTAATCAAGAGATTTCAAACCAAGTCATTACCTTTAAAGAAATAATTCTTACATCAGAGGAATTGAAGAATAGGGCGAACAGCTTGACAGACAGTAATAAGAGTTTTGTACTTGAATAAACATTATAAGGTATTAAAACAACAAGGGGTAAAATAGATGAAGAAGAGCTATCGAAGTATTAGCATTATCGCTTATACAAATGTTGCAATAATATTTTTACTAGAAATCCTCCATAATCAATTGATGAATATATCAGAATTTCTTTTATTTGGAATACTCTTAGTTTATTCATTGGTCAATGGATGGTATATTCAACGAATAATTGCAAGACAGCGTAAGTATGAAACAGAATTATCCCATGAGAAAGTTTTCTCTAATCATATTCTGGAAACTATATCCTCAGGTGTTATCATTCTTGAGGCTAGATATAGGATAAAATATCTCAATAATTCAGCAAAAGAGTTACTTGGCGTAAAGGATGTTGAAGGAAGGCATATCTTTGAATATTTTAAGAATGAGAAAGCACGATTAAATAAAGTCATAGAAGGTACGGTAAGTGGAAGTATTAACCATAGTATACATGTTATTCAGTATTCGAAAGAATTACATGAAAAACATTTGGTTTTAAAAGCGCTACCATTTAATACAGAAGAAGAAAACCAAAGTCAAATCATGTTATATATTGAAGATATAACAGAACAGATTGAATTAACTAGAAAACTCGAAGAACAGTACCTTAATATGTTCAAAAGCTTTGTCAAATTCATCGATGCGAAAGATACCTATACGGGTTTGCATTCGTCGAATGTTAGTGACTATGTAAAGCTTATACTAAGTCAGATGGAAATTAGCAATGAGCTAGCTGATGAAATAATTGTTGCTGCTAATCTACATGATATCGGCAAAATAGGCATACCTGAAAGTATTCTAAATAAACCAGGTAAATTGACAAATGAGGAATATAGTAAAATGAAAGAGCATCCTTCAATCGGTGCAAACCTTGTTGGAGAAATTATTGGATATGAAAATATCTCTAAAATTATAAGACACCATCATGAAAGATATGATGGTCGAGGATACCCTGATGGGCTGAAGGACACGTCAATCCCTCTTGGTAGCAAGGTTATTGCAGTAGCTGATGCATATGATGCAATAACCACAGATAGAATATATCAAAAACATCGTAGTGTTGAGGAGGGAATTAACATCTTAAACAATGAAAAGGGAAAACAATTTGATCCCGAAATTGTGAATTGTTTTATTGAAGCACTAGAGATTATTAAGGTAGATGCTTCATGATTAAAGAAAAGTGAGGTAATGATATGAAAAATAAACTTCTAATAAGTTTGCTGATATTTGGAGCGGTTACAATTATGATTGGAATTTATGGTATAAATAGCCAAAAAGATCATAGCGTTAAGACAACAACATCCGAAGTTAGTAGAACTTCAAATGAGTTAAATGCCTTACCTATTCCTGCATTATTGGAGGACAAAAACCCAGAAGAGGGTATATCCGATTATTATCTTAATGTTCAAAAAGGGACAACTAATTTCATGGACGATTTATTAACACCTACTTTAGGCTATAACGGTAATTATCTTGGACCGGTACTTAAAACGGTTAGAGGTGAAGAAATAAATATGCACATTAGCAATGAGCTTAACGATACAACATCTGTTCATTGGCATGGCTTAGAAACTAATGGACCTGAAGACGGTGGACCACGTCAAATTATTGGTGTTAATAGTACTTGGGAACCATCCTTTACCATTAATCAGCCTGCAGCAACCTTATGGTTTCATCCCCATGTCATAGGTACAACAGCTACGCAGGTCTATCAAGGTTTAGCAGGCCTAATTATTATCGAAGATGAGAATTCGAAGTCTTTAAACCTTCCAGATGATTATGGCGATAATGATATTCCCCTAATAATCCAAGATAGAAGCTTCAATGAAGATGGGGCATTTGTTTACGCAAATAATATGATGAATGGTGCGGTTGGAGATAAGATCATTGTTAATGGTGCTATAACCCCTTATTTGGATGTTAAGCAAATGAAGTATCGGTTTAGAATTGTCGATGGTGCGAATGCAAGTAACTACAACTTAAGGTTAAGTGATGATAGCGAATTCTATCAAATCGCATCTGACGGTGGTCTCCTTGAAAAACCGATAGAGAGCAAAAAAATATTTGTTTCACCCGGTGAAAGAGCAGAAATCATTATTGATTTTGATAAGTACCAAGAAGGCGATGTCGTTGAGCTTCTAACAGATACTAAATTAGTTATGACTTTCAGAATTGGTGAAGCAGCAGAAGATCTGACGGTGATTCCTGAAAGGCTGACAGAGATTGAGAAAATTGATGAGAGCCTGGTAACGAGTGTGAAAACAATCGAACTAGATGGTATGGGTCACATGGTTAGTATCAATGGCAGAAAATTCGATATGAATAGAATAGATGACAATGTCACACTTGGTGATATTGAGATCTGGGAAATTACAAGCAACAGTACCATGATGGGTAAAATGGGTCATCCATTTCATATTCATGGCACCCAGTTTCAGATTCTCAGTCGTGATGGGAAAGAGCCACCCTTGAGCGAACAAGGTTGGAAAGATACGGTTTTTGTTCAAGCAGATGAAACTGTTCGAATTATTGTGAAATTTAATTATAAAGGTGTATTTATGTATCATTGCCATATTCTCGAGCATGAAGAAGCTGGTATGATGGGACAACTTGAGGTAATAGAACAATAATGAGAAAAAACTACATTTCAGTTTAATTGATAAATAGGGATATATTATCTCTATTTATTTTTTTTAGTCATATTTCTGCCTTATTTATGTAAGATAATTATAGAGTATAGTCCTAATAAAATTATAGGAGGTAAAGCATTGTATACATTTAAAATAAGACAAAAAAATATGTTATGTGGTCATTGTTTACTAAATGTAGCAAAATCTCTTGACAATATAAATGGAGTTTTGGAATTTGAAATAGATTTGGAGGAACAAGCTATTATTGTGAAGTGTGCGAATGATCATATATCAAAGCGGAAAATCAGAAAAGTGATTAACGCTTCTATAATCACTGGTAAAATTCCAATTGAGTTAATTGGAGATGATTGTAAATAAAAGAACGGAGGATGCATTATGAAGCAAAAAGGTTATGTTGTGGATCAAAAAGGTCCGATGTTAACTGTTCAAATAGCAAGAACAACAGCATGTGGAGATAAATGCAACAATTGTAGCGGTGGCTGTGAGAAAAAAGTGATAAATGTTGATCTTATCAATAACTTAGATGTTTCCGTGGGAAATTTGATTGAAATCGAGACGGATACAAGAACAATTATTAAGTCAGCTTTAGTTGTCTATATACTACCCCTAGTTTTTATGTTTTTAGGAATGATACTGGTTAATTATATGCTTGACATCATAGGTAAAGACCCAAGTGAAATCCTTATGCTTCTTGGTGGTATATTTTTCTTGTCAATAAGTCTGTTTGTCATCAAGGCTATTGATCATAAGATTAGTCAAAAGGGAAGTGTATTTAGAATCACAAAAATAATGTAAGGGATGCGTTTAAATTTGTAGTAGCTTTTTGGGAAGTTGTTACGCGCCCCATGTTTCTATAGCTACAAGCTTGTGAGGGCACACGTTAGTCATAAAGATATGCTACTATAAACTATATTTGAAATTAAGGAGGACTATGATGAATACTATTTACAAAGTACAAACGGACAAATCAATCTTTAATGCAAAAAACGATCTGGTAAATAACCTTAAAACAATTGGTTTTGGCGTTCTCTTTGAATTGAACTTTAAAGATAAAGTTGAGGAAAAGGGATTTAAACTAGCAAATAACTTTATTATGATGGATGTATGTAACCCAAGTACGGCAAGTGAGATTCTCACACAGAATATTGAAATGGGCTATATTCTTCCTTGTAAAGTTGTTATATATGAGAATAATGACCAGAGATATGTGGGCCTGTTGAAGCCAACCATTATGGTTGATCTGATAAGTACTGAATATAGAAAAATCGCTCAGGAAATTGAAGAAAAAATGATAAATGCAATAAATCTTAGTGCCTAGAAACAAAAGAAGCTGCCCTATAACTGGCAGCTTCTTTTATTGTACGCTTTAGCGTGATTTTTGCAATTTGTTCGAATTATTATATCTAGTCATATTTGTGCCATAATTCGGGTTCAAAATGAAATTAAGATCAATGAAGGAGGTCATAAACGATGATGATTATATTTTGGTTAGGTGCAGCATTTTTAATTTATTATTTGTATCAAAACGGTTCGTTTAATACATCAGCTAGAAAAAATCCAGAGGCACTATTAAAGGAGAGATTTGTAAATGGTGAGATAGACGAAGCTACATATCTTCAGATGAAAGAAACATTGAAAGGTTAGAAAGGAGCAGACTTATGATGGGTTATGGATGGTACGGCAATGGACTGTGCGGAAATTGGTTAGGACTTGGTGGTTATGGTATTTGGTCAGTATTGATAGTAATAGGATTGATTGCTCTGTTAGCAGCAATAATCATAGGCGCATCTAGTAAAAGAAATAATAGTGAAGCCTTGGAGTCGTTGAAGTCACTTTATGTCAAAGGTGATATCACGGAAGAGGAATATTTAAAAAGAAAAAACATCATAGAAAGGAAGCGTTAAAATGAAGAAATCGAGTATTGTGCTAGGAATAGTTGGTGCATTTGTACTAATGTTAGGTATAGGAGGTATTACACTTGCTGCTGAATCAGAAACAAGCGAGTATAACAACAGAAATAGTTTTAACATGTGGGATCAAAATTATGGTAATAGTGGTTTCGGTATGAACTTTGAAAGCAGAGGTTTTGGTGGCATGGGTGGTATGATGGGTGGAAGAGGATATCAATCTTTTACACCAGAAGGTGAGAAACTGGATATTGATACACTCACTCATGAAGTTGAGGCCTACATAGATGATTATGATGAGAATCTTGCCATTGGTGATATTTTTGTTTTTGATGAAACAGAGTACTACTACTCAATTATTGAAAAAGATACCGGTATGGGTGCTATGGAATTATTGGTTGATCCATATACAGGATATATCTTTCCTGAGTACGGCCCTAATATGATGTGGAACATTAAGTATGGTAACCATAATGGTGTTGGTATGATGGGCGGCGGCATGATGGGTAGCCGTGGTATGATGGGTTATGATCAAGATGATTATATCAGCTTTGATAGGAACTATGAAGAAACTAATGACTTAACTGCTGATGAAGCGTATAATGAAGCTAGGGACTATCTAAGTAGATATGGAGATGATCTGTCAGTTAGTGATGATTATCATGAGTTCTATGGCTATTTCACTTATCATGTTTTTGAAGATGGTATAGCTGCTGGAATGCTTAGTGTTAATGGTTTTAGTGGCGATGTCTGGTATCATGACTGGCATGGAGAATTAATAGAAATCATCGACAGTCATGAGGACGGTCTCGAATAAGTATAGGTAGGTGGCATTATGTACAAAATTCTAGTGGTAGAAGATGAACCTGAAATCAGTCAGGTTGTTATGAAATATTTAAAAATAAATGGATATGAAAGCACTCTGGCTGAGAATGGATTTGAAGCTTTAGAAAAGTTCTCGGAAAAAGAGTATCATTTGATACTGCTAGATGTAATGATGCCTGGTATTGATGGCTTTGAAGTCCTGGCAAGAATCAGGGAAACTTCAGATGTCCCTATTCTTATGGTAACAGCTAAGCAAGAAGAGATAGATAGGGTTAAAGGTTTTGACAAAGGTGCAGACGACTATGTGACTAAACCCTTTAGTCCCAGAGAATTGATGGGAAGAATCAAGGTTTTCCTAAAAAGGGTCTATAATTTAAGTGATGAAATGGTACTGATTGAGGACGAACTGAAGCTTTATGCCTCATCAATGAAAGTCTATAAAGGTGGTCAAGAAATCGATATGACAGCAACGGAGTTTAAGCTGCTCCATGCATTAATGAGACACCGTCGTCAGATACTTACCAGAGACCAGCTTATTGAACTGGCTTTTGGAGAAATGTACGAAGGCTTTGACAGGAACATAGACAGCTATATCAAAAGAATTCGTCAGAAGATTGAATCAGATCCGAAGAAGCCGGTCTATCTGAGAACTAAATATGGACAAGGATATGTCTTTGGAGGTGAGACCAGATGACCCTTAGAAAAGTGTGGATGTTGGTACTAGTCAGTGTTACAGTCATGGCCATAGCAGTTAATGCTATTATTCTGGCTTTCCTCACTGATCAGTATTTCTCTGATTATCTTACAGAAAGCTACGAACTCCATGTGGATCAAATCATGACTTATACCAGAGACGCATTGATCAATCCCAACATAAATCAAAATCAGATGCATGTTGAACTGGAATCACACCTGATTGACCCTATCATTGGCATCAAGCTCTATGACACTGAGGGTAATCTAATTGTTTCTGTAGACAGTGATTATCATATGAATGGCACCATGGGAATGATGGGCAGTGGCATGATGTCTAGAACGATGACTGATTCTTCGGAAGCAGTTGAGCAGTATGACATCGTAGCTGATGGTGAAAAATTGGGGATCATGAACATAACGGTACATAGCGTTGCTGAGAACTCATTTGTTGCTAGAAAATTTCAAGGCACCTTGGTACTTAATAGTTTGGTTTCAATTGGGATTGCCATTATCATTGCCTTCCTGATTGGTCTCTTGATCAGTAGAAGTATGGGGCGGTCATTAAAAGAGACAGAGCAGTTAGCTACAGATATACAGCTTGGCAAGGACAGTTCTATAAGACCAAGCAATATCAAAGAGGTTAATGCCATTCGTGATAGTTTGCAGGACTTGAGTGTTAGGTTGAAGCTTAAGCAGAAGACAAGGAAGTCTCTGGTGGATCAGCTGGTTCATCAGACAAGAACGCCCTTAACAATCTTAAAAAGTCACATAGAGGCCATTGAAGATGGGGTTATGGACTTGGATGGTTCAGAACTCAAAGTCTTTTGTAATCAGGTGGAGAATATTACCAGCATCATTACTGATATGGGAGCTATGATAGAGGCAGAACAGGCTTCAGATGACTTGCGAATTGAGACATTTGAGTTTGGTGCTGCCATTAGGCAGATACTGAATGGTCTCAAAGCCCAGTATAATAAGAAGGATATCGAGCTTCTTTGTATGTCGGATGCTAAAGTTCATGTTGAAACAGATAAAAACCTCTTGAGTCAAAGCATATATAATTTACTTACAAATGCATATAAATATACAGATAGTAACGGAGCTGTAAGGGTAAGTTACCTTACATACGACAAGAAGTTGGTAATCAAGATCCAAGATACTGGTAGAGGTATTGGGCCAACTGAAATTGATAAGATATTCAGAGCCTATTATAGAAGTAATAATGCTCTTGAAGAAAAAGGTGAAGGCATTGGCCTTTATATCGTTAAAGAAAGTGTCGCAAGAATAGGTGGCACTGTTGAAGTGGTATCAGAACTTGGGGTAGGTAGCACATTTACAGTATCCATACCCCTAACCTATAGTAAGGAGTGATATTATGTTAAAGAAATTGAAAGATAAATGGAATAAATTTCTAGATACCATTGCAGAGCAGAACAAATCAACTTATGGAGAAGGTGGTCTGAATTGCTGCGAATTGAAGGATGTTAATCAGACTAAGAAACAACATACCGATTAAGTGATGGTCTACTGATACCACGACCTTAATGTATTGCCTATGAATAAAAACAGCGACACATGTTGAGTACAAATGTGTCAACGGCGGTTTTAAATGCATATAAATGGCGTTGGTGTTATCTTCGTAAAACAGGCGCATTACGCGGCAGAATAAAGCTTCTGGAATTGGTTATACAAGTGCGGTATAATTGAGTCCAGAAGCATTACTATCTTATGAGGACTACTCTGTCTGTAATTTTCCTACAGTAATTTGACGCTATCGTGTTGCCAGATTCATTTGATTTCATTACGAGATTGTGTTAATATATTTATGTCGTATTTCTGACGCTTTCATGCGTATGCGACAACCCTTATTAATTATTTATACTCCCCTCATCGAAGATGCAGTGTAAAGCGCATAATATTGTGCATTTTACACTGCATCTTTATTGTGTCTAAAAATACTGTACATAACAGTTTTTGGTAGGTAACCATATTAATTTTATGGAACTAAAAAAAGAGAGCCAATTTCTACTCTCTTTAAGATTATGGCAAAAGCCTTTTGTTTGGAGTTTGAGGGGGTCGAACCCTCTTGGGCACATTTAACACTGCAATGTAGTTGGTGAAGCCAAATCATCCTTGAACTTATTTGGAAACTCCATGTGCGCCCGTTGCCACCATAAAAGTCATTACACATATACTCTTCATAATCAATTCTCCTTTAAACACAAGCTTGTTGATAGTGCCATTAAGAGATTTTCTATAAATTTTATAAGTAAAGGGAATCAGTGCGGATACTACGATTGCAGGTATTAACATGTATAAAGTATAACATATATAATCTTAGAGAAGCAACATTAGCAGTGTTGTCCAATTTGCAGGAAAAACTACTCCTGTTTATGATACCTATTTTAACTTTGCTCTTTTATGTTTTTATAGTAGTGTCTATCGTCCTGTCTCAAATAGTCTTCTAGGTTCTGACGAAGTTGATTGACTTCTTTGACCTTTTCTTTCTGGTCTTTATGTGATTGATAAAGTGAAGAGGATTTTCTAGTTAAACATTCAATGTTTTTTGTGAGCAAATTTTCTTGAGGAAAAGTGGTGGTCTTGTATGTGGATGACAAATAGTTATCTGCTGCCTCGTAAATAATTATTTCGGTTTCGTAATCCCTGAAGAATTTGTCTCTATCTTTGGCAGATAAATAATTCTTGTAGATGGCATGATATTTATTCTGATTTTGTAGGTTTTGGAGTGTTGTTTTTTTATTATCTATGTCATTTTCTAGCACCTTGATTTCAGATTGTAACATTCCAAGTTTATCATGGACTTGCTCAATGTATGAGTTAAAGGAATCAATATCGGTAAGATTGTTTTCGTTTATTTCATTCCAAGATTTAGACATGATTTTCAGGTTTTGAAGTTTAAGCCACTTTGCAAAACCTTCAGACCGTGATGCTAATTGGTTTGTTGAAATATCAACAATTCTATTTGAATGACTCTTGGAAGTATATATTCGATGTCCTTTATTCTTTTGGGAATCAGCAATCCTTTCTTTGATTTTATCTTCAGTATAATCATCACCAATTGTCTTTGCCCTTGTAAATCGTTCTTGTCGGACAGCCTTGAATGAAATGTGTTTGCCGTATTTGATTTCATATCCTTGTGATTGTAGAATCCTTAAAAAATCATCCCAGTTTTTAGCTTTCTTGATTGCCAAGTCAATGGCATATTGAAGTTTAGCTTTGTAGCTGTTACCATTTTTTCTCTCTTGGTATTCTTTATAAGAGCTACCTTTTGTTTTATTTCTGGCTTGGCTAGTGTTGGATTCAGAGGCAATTGACAGTTGATGTACTCTGCAGAGTGAATCGCTAATATTTCGAATCTGGTGGTAACTTCTTTTGTTAGAAATATATGCTTTTCCGTCAAGATGGTTCACATTGTTAAAGATAATATGATTATGAATATGTCCTTTGTCAACGTGGGTTGTCAGAACATATTCATACTTTCTTTGCAAATGTTTATCGCATAAATCTTGACCAATAGTATGAGCAAGCTCTGGAGAAACTTCTCCAGGCATAAAAGATTGTATAAGATGCCGGGCAAGGTTTTTGCTTTGGCTGTTCATTTTCTCTTTGGTTTTTGCAAACTCAAGAGCTGCAGTTTTATGACCACAAAGGAAAGAAGATATTAAGATTTCTTCATCTGTTTTTGCAGGATCACAGATATAATCTATGCTAAGGTTTAAGGTAGTTTTGATAGGATGGATTTTAGTGATAGCCATATTTCATTAGTCATCTCCTTGATTTCTTTTATATCATCATCATAAATTGTATCAGTTGAATTAACGCGTTTCGCAATTTGATTTATATTCGTAGCGATACCAGTCATTTGTGATGATACAACTTTCAATGGTGCGTTATCCAGTTTGAAAATTTGTCCGTCGATAGCGATTTTTCTCATATAAGCACCGGTATTACTAAAACCGGCAAGCTTTCTTTTTTCTTCTATTAATTCTTTTTCTTCTTCTGTGACCATTATATGTACGCTATATGGTCTTGATCTATTTGCCATAACTGTGCAAGTCCTTTCGTGTTTTAAACTGGGGTTTGGGAGCATCCCCAACAAGCTTTCTCTACTTCTTCCAGAGGGGAGGAGTGAGAAAATTCGGAAGTGTGTCTACACTTCCTGTGCTTGCTAAAAAAGATTTACTAGTTCTTAGTATTTATGCCTTCGGCATTTCAAAACCAAAATGCTAGTCCTTTTTTGAAAAAGGATAGCAAACCTTTAAAGGCAAAAGGTATGAGGGTAATAACAACTGATATTGCAAAAGCAATCAATACCATCATACTTGCTGGGTTCTCTTTGAGGTTTGTCCCATACAATACAATCGAAGCAGCAATGATAAGCAAACATAATGAAATAAATGTCCCAACAATAAAAGTTGATAAATGTTCAAATACAGTAGTTAATACAAAGCCTACCAGTGAAATTATAAATCCGATTAGCAGTATTAGTTTAAAAGGTAAGAGTAATACGTTTCCAAGTGCCTTCATCAGTTCATCTCCTTAGTTCTATATGAATATTGTAATACTGAACATAGAAATAAACAAGACAAAAATATAGTCTTATTTATTATTTCGATTTATTGTTGGTGGATGAAAAGTGGACATAGTGTGTGTCTTGTATTAAAATGGTTTTATTAGAAAATATTTTAGTGATAAAGGTGATGATTATGAGAACAAGTAGAATACTTGAAATGGTATATATTTTATTGAACGAACGACATCAGAAAGCTGAAGAGTTAGCTAATCACTTTGGGGTTTCTGTAAAAACAATATATCGAGATGTAGATACATTAGCTAAAGCCGGTATTCCTATTTCTAAACAACAGGGAGTTAACGGCGGGATTGTACTTAATGAAAAGTATGCAATCAATAAATCTAAACTGACACCTTCAGAAGAGAAAGTCCTGATGCAGTCTTTGGAAGAAATCAAAAAGCTGCCTAATGCTCAACTGGAATATGCATTGAAACTGATGAAGCAGTATTTCAATGAAGCAGCCACTTTATGGGTTGGTACTGATGAAGTATGTGTTAATATGCAAGAAAAATTTGGAACTGTAAAACGAGCAACCATTGAAAAGAATGTAATAGAATTTAAGTATTATTCAAATGGAATCTTCCATGATTATAGAGTTGAACCATATGAATTAAGAATAAAGAACGGAATTTGGAAAGTGCTTATTAGGAGTATAAAGCAAAGGACTTTTGAGGAGATTTATCTGGCACGGATGTCATCAATAGAAATTAAAAGTAAAATATTTTCAAGAAGAGAAGTACCTATAGACTTTCAAAACACAGCGGTTAAAAAACTTAAGGTGGTCAAATTTTTTGTTGATGGTGACATCGAAAAACTTCTGGATGTCTATCCAATAGAATGTTTTGATTTAGAACAAGATAAATCTGTTTTGACATTGAAGGTTGCATCATATGAAAAGGCAGAGGAATTACTTAGATCTAATCCTACATGGGAACTAATAACGGAAACAGAATAAATTATAGATAGGATAGTAGTCGCTAATAAATAATGATATATAAAATTTAATACTTGTGATTAATCCTTGGTTCAAGGTTTAAAAAAGTGAGTTGGTTTCATTGCCAGCTCACTTTTTTTATTTTTTTTCAAAAACCTTTCAAAAAATGATGACTTTGGTTGTTGTATTAGTTGAAGGAAGAAATACAAGTAATCATCTTTGGATTAGAAATATAAGTAACCGGGGAGGAGGTGATTTTATTGGAACTTACCCCTTCGGAGCAATTAATTGTAGGCATGAAATTTGATAGTTATATAAAGACATGCTGCAAGCGTGAATTGCGAAATATTGAAAAGTATAACAAAAGGATACAACAAAGGGAAGTATCTGTACGGGATTTTATTGGACTGAACCCAGATCAAAAAGAGTCTGAGATAAGTTGTACAGACTTTGTTGTGAAAGGTTATAGGATTGCTATTACAGATCCTAAACTATTAAAAGCTTTAGAAAGTCTTAATGATATGGAACGTGAGTTAATACTACTTCTCTTTTTTGTAGGATATAAGCCTAACGATTTGACAGAAGAATTCAATGTAGGTGAACGTACGATTTATAACCGGCAAAATAAAGTGCTCATAAAATTGAAGAGATTAATGGAGGAAGAAGAATGATAGAAAAGATTGATTTCTCAAAGATTGAGAATAGTCATATTAAACCGCTTGATTTTGAAGTGATAAAAAAAGCAGCAAAAGGAGATTCAGAGAGCATAAGGCTCGTAATAGACCATTACAATCCTTACCTGAAAGAACTAGCAACAAAAATGCTTTTTGATGAGTTTGGTCAGCAGTATAGATATATGGATGAAACTGTACGATGTCAGCTTGAAAACAAACTTATTAAGTCAGTGCTTAAGTTCAAGATACAGATTTAGATAATAGATTCTTGGTAACGAGTTATGAGTTCATCAAAGCACATGAAGCTCGTGGGCTTTGGTGGATTTGTAACTAGTCCGTTGTACTTTGACAATTGAATAATCATGAAGATACATTTGGCAATGTTGAGCCTTATAGTTTGCGATAATCGGGAAGACCAGGAGCATATAAGTCTATTAAACAGAGGTGGAGAGCTGTCGGCGAAGATCCATTGTCACAATAATGATACTTTTGCTTCGTCATGACCAGAGTGAAAATAGAACACCGCACGTTATGAAAGCAACTGCTGTAGTGGGTAGAGGTGAAATTCCTATGAAGCGATTTCCAGTCGCTGTCTTCATGGTTTAGTTTTAAAAATATTTTGGAGGTGGTGATATGGAAAGGAAGAATGAACTGATTATATATCAGTCTGAAAAAAGTGACATAAAACTAGAAGTGGAATTAAAAGACGGCATGGTTTGGCTTACTAGGAACCAAATTGCTGATTTATTTGGAAGAGATGTTAAAACAATCGGTAAGCATATTAACAATGCTTTGAAAGAGGAATTAGAAGATGAAATTAGTTGTGTCGCAAAATTTGCGACTCAACTAAAAAGGTATGATCCGAGGACAGGTAAGGACAGGATTGCAAATGTTATGGTTAGTTACTATAACTTGGATATGATTCTTTCTGTGGGTTATAGGGTGAAATCTAGAGAAGGGGTTGTATTTCGAAAATGGGCATCTGAAGTATTGCAGAATTACATATTAAAGGGATTTGCATTAAATAGTCGCAGACTTGATGAGCTGAAAGCTACTGTTCAGGTTATGCGTAGAAACGATGCGTTATTAGACTCTAAACAAGTCCTTGATGTAATTGAGTCTTATACAAATGCTCTTGAATTACTTGACGATTATGATCATCAGCGGATTGAAAAGCCATTAGACGGTTCGGATATGATTTACCAGTTATCCTATGAAGAATGTCGGCATATCGTTGACAAAATGAAAAAAGAAATTAACAGTGACCTTTTTGGACGTGAGCGTGATGGTGTCTTTGAAGGAGCACTAAATAGCATATATTCAACTTTTGATGGTGTTGATCTATATCCTACGATTGAGGAGAAAGCAACCCATCTTTTGTATTTTTTGGTAAAAGATCATGGATTGTATGATGGGAACAAGCGTGTAGCAACAGCAGTATTCTTAGAGTTCTTGAATAAGAATGGAAAACTGTTTGTTAATGGTAAGAAGGCTATTGAGAATAATACTTTGGTAGCTCTTGTAATTATGATAGCTGAATCACGACCACAAGAAAAAGATCTGATGGTTAATCTTGTGATGAATTTTTTGATGTAAATGGAGGTGGAGACAATAGGCTTAAATAAAAGTACCGATAAGAAAAAACTTATGGACCAGAAAATGCTAGATTATTGTCAAGAACTAGTGATTTTAAATTATATGTATGAGCAGAAGATGTTAACTAAAGAGGAAATGTTAGCAGTAAAGCAGACCATAAAAAATAGTTATAATATTTTTACATAAAAGATGGATAACAATAAGTGAAATTGATATTGAATTCGATAGTGTTTAATGCTAATATATGTGTATAGGTTATTATAAATAAACAAAAGGAGGGCATATGGAAATTGAAGAGATTAAGGCAATAAAGCCTTCCTGGGGTGACACTACCATTCCAAAGGAAAAGATAAGGGTAGCCGCCTATTGTAGAGTGAGTAAAGATGATTCAGAGCAGCTGTTAAGCTATGAATCACAACAGAAACATTACTTAAACCTGATCAAGGAAAAACCGGATTGGGAGCTTACAGGAATATATGCGGATGTGATTACAGGTACACAAGTTACTAAACGAATTGATTTTCAAAGATTAATCGATGACGCATTAGATGGCAAAGTGGATATGATTATAACAAAATCAATTGCTCGTTTCGCCAGAAATACATTTGATACCCTAAAATATGTAAGGCAGTTAAAAGAAAGTGGTATCGCAGTATTTTTTGAGAAAGAAAACATTAATACGATGACAATGGATGGTGAGTTACTTCTTGCCATACTTAGTTCTGTTGCACAACAAGAAGTTGAAAATATATCTGCAAATGTCAAAAAAGGATTAAAGATGAAAATGAAACGTGGCGAAATAGTCGGGTTTCAGGGATGTTTAGGCTATGAATATGATAAAGAGACTAAACAGTTGTCAATTAATCATACAGAAGCAGAAATTGTTAAATATATATTCAAGAGATACATCGCAGGCAATGGAGCAACAATTATAAGCAGAGAATTGAATGAACAGGGGCTCAAAACGAAGCTTGGTAATACATGGAAGCCTAATAGTGTACTAAGAATCATAAAAAATGAAAAGTACATCGGTGATATGCTTTTAGGAAAATCGTTTACTATTGATCCTATTGGAAAAAGAAGAATTGCTAATCATGGTGAAGAAGATCAGTATTATGTTAAAAATCATCATGAACCTATTATCAATAGAGAAACATTTGAAAAGGCTCAAGAATTCCTGAACAAACGTAGTTATAATAGAATGCCAAGAGGTTCGAATGTTAAGCGAGAAAAATACAGCAGAAAGTATGCGTTTAGTAGTATGCTTGAATGTGGTTTCTGTGGTGGGCGTCTTACTAGAAGTGCTTGGCATACAAATACCAAATATAGGAAGGTTGTATGGCACTGCCATTCTAATTCCTCACAAGGCAAAATGGTCTGTGAACATAGTAAAGGCATTCCAGAAGATATTATTGAAAATGCCTTCCTAAAATCTTTTTCGTTAATAGTTAACAAAAAAAGGAATAGGGTTGATGAGGTTTTTAAAAAAGTGGAAACAACCTTAGGCTCAGATACTGCGACTAAGAAGATGAAAACGCTCCAGAAGCAACTTTATGATATTGAGTTGAAGAAGAAAAAGCTGATTAACTTGCTTCTAGAAGAGAAGATTGAGAAGGAGTTGCTTGAAACCTCTCTTCTTGAACTTGGTGAAAAAGAGACTTCTCTGAAAGACAGCATCGACATGTTAACAGTACAACTTGAACATGAGGTGGAATTTAATGAGCGAATAAACACGTTTAAACAAGTGGTACAAAAAAATGCATCACTTAAGAATTTCGATAGAGAAATATTTGAAAGTTTAATAGAGAAAGTTATCATTGGAAGTATAGATGATGATGGAATTATAGATCCCTATAAAATTACTTTTATCTATAAAACAGGTTCAAACAATACAGTTGATGGCTCAAAATACAGAAAAGATGGTCGTAAGAAAAAGTCTGATGCATTGTCAGTAAATAAACACCACGACACGGATGTATTGCCCGTAAATAAAAACGATGACACATGTGGAGACATGTAGTAGGAATGTCAAAAACAATAGTGATATTTGCCAAATTTCCTTAAAACAAAGGTTTTGTGCTTTGATGTGGATATCTTTGAATCTATTGTTTTCAAGAAATAAGATTGACACAAATAAATACATATGCTATAAATATATAAATTAATAAAACTAATACGTCGAATCAGAAAGTAAAGAATAATCACTTGTGATAGCGAGTCAAGGTTGGTGTGAGCTTGATGACAAATTATTCTTAAAAAGAGCTGAGGAGTAGCTTCATAAAAAATACAATTTTGTAATGGTTGAAGCCGTAAATCTGCGATAAAGATATTAAAGTGGCAATATACATAGTTTGTATATTGCAATTAGAGTGGTACCGCGAACCTTCGTCTCTTGCTTGAGATGTAGGTTCTTTTTATTTATAAGAAAGGGAGATTTTATGAATTACTTTAAAGAAGCAATCAAGAATAAAATTGAACAAAAGTATTCTGAAATTGATGTTGTATTTTCAGTTGCTCCAGATGTTAAAACAGGTCATATATCTATACCATGTTTTACTTTTTCGAGAGTGTTTCGGAGATCTCCTGGAGATATTGCTCTAGAATTAAGTACAATAATTAATGAACTAGATTTTATAGATAAGGCAGAGGTAAAAGGTGGTTATCTTAATTGTTTTATTGGAAAAGAGCAATTATTTCAAAATATAATTGAAGATGTATTAGAACGAAAAGAACATTATGGATCAAGTGAATCCGGTAATGGAAAATCTGTATTAATAGAGCATACAAGTATTAATCCTAATGCATCACCCCATGTTGGAAGAGCTCGTAATGCAATGGTTGGGGATACAATTGTAAGATTACTTAAGTTTGAAGGTTATAATGTAGAAGTACATTATTTTGTTAATGATATAGGTAAACAAATAGCGATGTTACTATTAGGATCAAGAGATAAAAGCAATATAACATTTAAGGATTTGTTGGATATATATATTGATTTCAATAATCAATTAAAAGAGAGTCCTGCTATTGAAGACGAAGTCTTTGAGATGCTTTACCAATTGGAAAATGGGAATAAGGATGTAAGAGATGAATTTCGAAAATTAGTTCAAATTTGTATAGATGGACAAACGGCTATTTTTAAAATGCTAGGAATAGAATATGATGTTTTTGATTATGAATCTGACTATTTATTTAACGAAAGATTAAATGAGGTTATAGAAGCTTTTAAGGGAACAGGATACCTTGAAGAAGATGAAGATGGACGTTATGTTCTTAATCAGGCAAAGTATGACCTAGCAACGAAATCACCATATTTAGTTTTAACTAGAAAAGATAAAACCTCCCTTTATCCTTTACGAGATATTGCATATACGATTGATAAAGTAAATAAGGATAAAGATAAAAATATTATTATCTTAGGCGAAGACCAAAAGCTATATCATAAGCAAATTGAAGCTGCATTAGATGTTCTTGGATATAAAGCCCCTGAACCGGTACATTATTCGTTTGTACTATTGGCAGAAGGAAAAATGGCAACGAGAAGTGGCACAGTTGTTTTATTAGAAGATTTTATGGAAGAGGCACTTGAAAAAGCTAAGAGTGAAATCTTGAAAAGACGAGAAGAAGTTGATGATGAAACTGCAAAAGCCATTGCTTGCGGTGCGGTAAAATACTCGATTTTGAAAACTTCGAATGACAAAAATGTTACATTTGACTGGGAAAGTGCTTTGAGTTTTGAAGGAGATAGTGGACCCTACTTACAATATAGTTTTGCAAGAATCAAGTCGATAGAACGAAAAATGAGCAATGTTATTTTTGATAAAGTTGAATATGAGCTATTAGAAGCAGTTGAAGAATTAGAGCTTATTATTGAATTAAGTAAAATGCCAGAAATTATTCAAACAGCAATGAATCATTTAAGTCCACATATTGTCGCTACATATCTATTTAGTGTAACTCAAAAGTTCTCAAAGTTTTATCATAATCATTCCGTCATAAATGCTGCTTCAAATGATTTAATGATTGCCAGATATAATCTTGTCCTTGCCGTTAAACAAGTCATTTCTAATTGCTTTTTAATACTGGGAATTGAGGAGATTGAGCAAATGTAAATATTGATTTAACAGTCTTTTCTGATTAGTTTTCACGGCTGTTTAGGTGGCAGAAAGCAGCCAAGATATTGTGTATTGCTTATTGTTATTTTTAGTGGAATAATACTATAAAACAGGTTCCAGTTTCATGTCTTATAGCACTTGGTCCAGGTTAAGGATTGGAAAATACTTGTACCAAGCTAAGGACCGGAAAGCTCTTGGTACGGGTTAAAAGTCGGAAAGTGCTTGGCTATTAATAAAATATTTTCTGAGTATTGCTTATTAGGAATCTTTACAAGTATAGTATATACATTTGTTGCTTATGCATTATTTAATGCGATTCTTTGAATAATAATTGACCCTTTAACCATAGCTACTATTTTTATGATTGAATAGAATAATTGTATAAAAAGCCAGTATATTGTTAGACATGCATAAGTATGCGTAGTATTCTTATGTTTATCATCATTATAATTTATGAGATTAGTGAAAAAAGACATAAGGAGAAAACATCATGTCACTTTTAATTATTATTTATTTAGCCTTTATTAGTTTGGGATTGCCGGATGCATTACTAGGTTCTTCATGGACGGTCATGCATTTAGAATTTGGAGTATCTATAGAATTTGCCGGGGCAATAGCTATGATCATCAGCGGCGGTACAATTTTATCCAGTTTATATTCATCCAGAATCATTCGTAGATTTGGAACTGGAAAAGTTGTTGCTGTGAGTGTAACGATGACGGCGATTGCACTTATTGGTTTTTCAGTATCAAGTGCTATATGGATGCTTATGCTATGTGCTGTTCCACTTGGACTTGGTGCAGGAGCCGTTGATGCTGCGCTTAATAATTTTGTTGCATTGCATTACAAGCCACGTCATATGAATTGGCTTCATTGCTTTTGGGGTGTAGGCGCATCTGGGGGACCTTTGATTCTAGGATTAATTATTTCTAGAAATGGTACTTGGAGAAATGGGTATACCATCGTTGGTATCATTCAGTTTGCCTTAGTCATTGTGTTATTTGTTACATTACCCATGTGGAAAAGATTTACAACAGAAATGTCAAAAGAAGATCATGAGGATATGGCTTTTATATCGAATCGTAAAGCCTTTAAGATAAAAGGCGTAAAACTCGTACTTGTTACATTTTTATTCTATTGTTCATTGGAAGCAGGTACAGGATTATGGGCTGCCAGTTATTTAACCACACAAAGAGGTGTGTCGCCGGCTAATGCAGCATTATGGACATCGATGTACTATGGTGGTATCACTGCAGGCAGATTCTTATCTGGAATCATGGCAGAAAAGATTAAAGGAGAAACGCTTATTAGAGGTGGTTTGATGATGATCTTTGGTGGTGTTGTCCTACTGATATTACCTTTGCCGTTAATTCTAAGTATGTCAGGTTTGCTTCTGATTGGTCTTGGTTGTGCACCAATATATCCGAGTATGATACATCTAACACCGGATCGTTTCGGTAAGGGTGCATCCCAATCCATAATAGGACTTTCCATGGCATTTGCCTATATTGGCAGCACATTTATGCCACCACTACTTGGAGCGGTTGCATCCGTCCTATCTTTAAAGATCCTACCTTATGCATTGCTTATATTTGCTATTGGCATGATCATAAGCAGTGAGCGTTTAAGAAAAACGATAGTTCTACCACAATAAGTCCATGAAGTTGAAGCAATCAGTTCGAATAAATTTAAATTATAAAATTTAAAGCGTATATGAATTATTTATTTTGGTGTAAATGTCTAAATTCTTTTGGGGTAGTGGCGTATTGCTCTTTGAATTTTTTTGAAAAGTAAGAGGGGTTACCAAACCCAAGTTCATAGCTAATATTTAATATTGAAAGATTGGTTGCGATAAGTTTGATGGCTGCCATCTGCAAGCGATGATTTAAAATATAATCATTTGGTGTGGTTTGAAGGGTTTTTCTAAAAAGTCGGTAGCATTCACTTTCACTGATATCCGCAACTGAAGCCAAATCTTTAATGGCAAGTTTCTGATCATAATGGGTATGGATGAATTTTGTAATCTTATCCAATCTTATTTTACTTTCAGTAACGGGTGGTATGGACTCGAATAAGGTTGGTTGGTTGACGCATAGGATATACCATGCATCTAATAAGCGCGCTTGTACAGATAACTCATAGCCAAATCTCTGATCCGTATAGATAGCGAAAGCGTTGTTGATCTTCTCTAAAATGAGTCGTTCCCACATAATCTTAGGTGAAAGTTTAATAGCTGACAATGATTTATTTGAACAAATTGGTTTGACAAACTCATTGTAGATCCTACTATCGAAGCGGCCACCAAGGAACTCAGGCTTTAAAACAAAATTAATGATATGGCAGTCGATGGAACTTGTTTGGGTTAAGCGATGCATGGTATTACTATTGATAAAGACGCCATCACCTTCTTCTAACTCAAGTGAACCGTCAACATATTCTAAATGTGTTGAGCCTTCTACGACTACAACCAATTCAATTTCTTCATGCCAGTGCCATGGTACTTCCTTTAAGATGAATTGTGAAAAGTACTCATCATAGCCTGCAAGTGGAAACAAACTGTCACCATGACTATTTTGTTCTAATCCATTTTCATCGGTTTCAATAATATGGTTTTGCATTTTATCTCCTAGTGGTAGAATTATTGTATTATTTGATATCATAAAGGTAGAAAAAACATCCATCAGATAGAATTATTATAACATAAGTGTAGGTGAGGGACATCAATATAATCTAATCCAAGTATCCATCCCATTAGCTCTTGAGTATCCTAGTCGATACAAAGGAGCTTTTTAATTGACTTTAAAAAAATATATTGACCTCCTAAGTAATGCGTGATACTATATAGTAGTAATAAGTAATAAGTAATACAGAATACAAGTGATACTAAATAGTGAGGAGGAGTTTTTATGGATAATATTACTGAAATGTTAAAAGGTGTACTTGAAGGTTGCGTCCTTGACATCATCAATCAAGATGAGACATACGGTTATGAGATTACACGGAGGCTAAATGCCCTCGGATTCTCTGATGTTGTGGATGGGACAGTATATACCATATTGGTGCGGCTTGAGAAAAATAAACTAGTAGACATAGAAAAAAAGCCATCGGATATGGGACCACCAAGAAAGTTTTTTAAGCTTAATGCCGCAGGGCGTGAGCAGCTGATGAGATTCTGGGAAAGATGGGAATTTGTATCATCAAAAATGAATGAGTTAAAGGAGATGAAATAATGAATTTTTGGGATAAAATCACGGGAAACGACATGAAAAAAGAATTAAAAACTTTTGAATCACGGGCCAAAAAACTACCAGCTGACTACCAAATGGCCTGGGAAAAAATCAAAAACCATTTTTGGCCACACTCAGATTTTACAGGTCGTAATCTTATGTCAATTCTGGATGGTGTGCTTAATCTTCTTGAAGAAACATCGCGTGATGGTCTAAGTGCACATGAGGTTTTAGGTGACGATATTGAAGGTTTCTGTTTAGCACTTATAAACGAAGAAGGGTCAAATTCTTTTCGCAACACATGGCGCAAGCAACTTAACAATACGATTGCTAAAAAGTTAAGTAAATAGGAGGCAAAAATGAATATAAAAGCGATAATCGAAGGCAAGAAAGAGTGGCGTGCCCACATGGCTCGTGTAAAAGCACTACCCAATGACTATCAGATTGTATATGAAGAGATTCAAAAATATCTCTATAAGGTCGGCCCAATAGAACTAACAGAAGGAATAGGACTTCTTTCAGGGATTGTTGATCTTTTTGAAGAGGGCGCTACAAGGGGAAAAGGTGTACTTGATGTGACGGGTAGTAATGTAGCGGATTTCTGTGATGACTTAATCAAAGATTCTAAAACATACTTAGATCAAGCGTCAATCAATCAAAAGGTGAGCAAGGCCATAAAAAAAGCAACTGATAAATAACTTAAAAGTATATAACAAAGACGTAAAGTAATATAACTTAAAATAAAGGGATGGTAACGTGATAAAATATGAGTGGCTATTATGCCCTGTCTGTTGTAACAAAACAAGGATAAAAATACGCGAAGATACGGTACTTGAAAATTTCCCACTATTTTGTCCCAAATGTAAAAAGGAAACTAAAATCAATGTAAAACAAATGAATATATTCGTTATAACAGAGCCAGACGCTAAGACGCAGAGCCAATAACCGTGAGTAAAAATCACAGTTGTTGGCTTTTTTATATAATTACTCAAAATCTTGAAAAAAAAGGACACAGATATGAGTGGGTTGCTTACAGAAAAGGAGGAAAAGAAAATGAATGGTAGCATTATACAAGTTACAGGCGTGAAGAAGTCATATAAGGATATTGAAGTACTAAGAGGTGTAGATATTGAAGTAGAGAAGGGTGGATTTTTGCATTATTAGGTTCCAACGGATCCGGAAAAACAACGATGATTAGAATTATGACGACTTTGCTTAAAGCAGATACAGGACGAGTTGTGATCAACGGATTTGATGTTGAAGAAAACCCAAGGAATATTAGAGACTCTATCAGCCTTACCGGTCAGTTTGCTGCGATAGATGAAATATTAACCGGACGTGAAAATCTTGAAATGATAGCAAAACTGAGACATCTTGAAAATCCAAAGGAAGTTGCAGATGGATTAATTCATCGTTTTGGCATGTGTGAAGCATCAGAACGTAGAGTCAGTACCTACTCTGGGGGCATGAAAAGGCGAATAGACATAGCAATGAGCCTAGTTGGAAATCCAAAGATTATTTTTCTAGATGAGCCAACGACAGGTCTTGATCCTGAAGCACGGTTAGAAGTATGGAAGATTATAAAAGCGTTATCCGCTTCAGGCACAACAATATTTTTAACCACGCAATATTTAGAAGAAGCTGAGAAGTTAGCAGATCAAATTGCCATTCTTCATAGTGGAAAAATTATTGTACAAGATACATTGGAAGGGCTCAAAAAATTAATACCTCCAGCAAAGGTAGAATATATAGAGAAACAACCCACATTAGAAGAAGTATTTCTAGCGATCATTGGTAAAAAGGAGGATAATTAAATGGGATTATTTAATAATTATTATATGAATGACATACGTGTTATGTTTGGACGTTCTATGCGACATGTTTTTAGAAGTATGGATACAATTATTACAGTTAGTATAACACCAATTGTAATTATGCTATTATTTGTTTATGTATTTGGTGGGGCAATTCAGATAGGAACGGAAAATTATATTGATTACCTATTACCAGGGATTATGTTAATGACTATTGGTAGTGGGATTGCATATGTTGCATACCGTTTATTTATTGATAAACAACGCGGTATATTTGAGCGTTTTCATTCTATGCCAATAGCGCGTTCTACTGTATTATGGGGTCATGTATTAACCTCAATCATATCTAATGGCATTTCAGTAGTGGTGATTATACTTGTTGCTTTATTAATGGGTTTTCGTTCTTCAGCTGGTATCATTGAATGGCTATCCGTATTTGGCATACTTGGCATATTTACACTTGCTTTGACCTGGGTTGCAGTTATTGCTGGACTTGCAGCAAAAACACCGGATGGTGCTGGAGCATTCTCCTACCCAATTATCTTTTTGCCTTTTATCAGTTCAGCCTTTGTACCGACAAAAATGATGCCTACAGGCGTACGTATTTTTGCAGAAAACCAACCGGTAACCCCGATAGTTGAAGCTATTCGTGCTTTACTGTCAAACCAACAAGTTGGATCCGATATTTGGGTTGCTCTTGCTTGGTGTGTCGCTATAATAATTCTAGCTTATATCTTTGCAATGAGACTATATAAACGCATATAGGTATTGATAGGTATTGATAAAACAATCAATCGTCTTCAGGATTGTCAAAAATAATAATTAATGATAAAATAGCCTGAGACAAGTTGTTTGAATCAGTATCAAAAAATAGGAATGAAGGAGCAATACCCATATGTCTGGACATTCAAAGTTTGCCAATATCAAGCATAGAAAAGAAAAAAATGACGCTCAAAAGGGCAAGATTTTCACAAAATTAGGTAGGGAAATCATGGTTGCCGTGAAACAAGGTGGCGCAGATCCAGAGAACAATACAAGACTTAAGGAAATCATCAATAAGGCCAAATCCAACAATATGCCTAACGATACCATCTCCAGAAGTATAAAAAAAGCATCGGGAGAAGCAGGGGATGTCAACTATGAGAACATCACCTATGAAGGTTATGGACCGGGTGGTGTGGCGGTTATGGTGGTTTGTTTAACGGACAATAAGAATCGAACGGCTGCCAATGTGCGACATGCCTTATCCAAATATGGTGGAAACTTAGGAACAACCGGTTGTGTCTCTTTTATGTTTGAGAAAAAAGGACAAATCGTCATTGAAAAATCGGATGATATTGATGAAGATGAATTGATGATGGCGGCAATAGAAGCAGGTGCAGAAGATATGAACACAGAAGAGGAAGGCTATGAGATCCTTATAGAGCCGGATATGTTTAATGAAGTCAACGATACGTTGTCTGACCTAGGTTATAAATTCTTATCAGCAGAAGTCACCATGATGCCATCAACCATGACAGAACTGGGTGGAGATGAGGATACAAAAGCCATTGAAAAAATGTTGGATCAATTAGAAGAAGATGATGACGTTCAAGATGTATACACCAACTGGGACCGTTAATAAGATTAAAGTGTCAAAACTATATAGTTGAACTTTAACCAATAAGTAAGCAATGAGGCTTTCTTGATAAAAACGTTATGTTTTTCGGGATTGCCTTATTCTTTGTACTCTAGGAAAGTCTATGCTATGTAAACGATTAAGGAAGTCTTTCCTGCCGTAACAATTTGCTTCGCAAATCGAGGCGTAGCCTCTTTGTTCTACAAAATATGGTTGTAAGTCAACTTTTATGATAAAATAAATAAGCAAAAGTGAATCAATATCATGTATATAGATACTAGAAAAGAGGTTGTTATGTCAGAGATTAAACGAATGAAGGAATTGGTGGCATTGTTATCCCAAGCTTCCAAAGCTTATTATCAAGAAAACCGTGAAATCATGTCCAACCTTGAATATGATCAGCTTTATGATGAACTTATAGCACTTGAAGAAAAAAAAGGGCTAGTTTTAACAGGTAGTCCAACCAGGCAGGTAGGTTATGAGATTGTAGGTGCCCTTCCGAAAGAAGCTCATAATTCTAGGATGTTATCCTTAGATAAGACCAAAAGCCGTGAAGATCTATTAGCTTGGCTAGGTGAGCATAAGGGTCTGTTATCATGGAAGCTGGATGGCTTAACCCTTGTCTTAACCTATGAAGATGGCGTCCTTATCAAAGGCATTACAAGAGGAAACGGCATTATTGGTGAAGTCATAACCAATAATGTACGCGTTTTTGACAATGTACCCCTTAAAATTAATCAAAAAGGTACTTTGGTTGTAAGAGGGGAAGCGGTCATTAAATATTCTGATTTTGAAAATATTAATGCCCTATTAGACGAAGAAGAACAATATAAGAATCCCAGAAACTTATGCAGTGGTACGGTGAGACAATTAAACAACGCTATTACCGCTAGCCGACATGTCAACTTTTTTGCTTTTCAACTGGTAAGTGGTGAGGGCTTAAAATGGGATTCTAAGTCAGAACAACTGAATTGGCTTGGGGACTTGGGGTTTGATGTGGTTCCCTTCAAAAAAGTGGATCATCATAATCTATTAGCTGAATTGGATGTTTTTGAAAAAGAAATCATGGATAATGACTTTGCATCAGATGGCCTTGTCTTAACCTTTGATTCAAGAGCATATTCTGAAAGTCTTGGTGTTACATCCAAATTCCCAAGACATTCTATTGCTTTTAAGTGGCAAGACGAGATCAAAGAAACTCATTTAAAGGGTGTTGAATGGCGCGCTTCAAGAACCGGACTCATTAATCCGATTGCCCTATTTGACCCGGTGGAGCTTGAAGGCACGACCGTCAGCAGAGCAAGTCTTCATAATGTGAGCATCCTTAAGCAACTTGAGTTAGGCGAAGGTGACATCATAAAAGTCTATAAAGCCAATATGATTATACCTCAGGTTGCAGGTAATCTAACCAGAAGTAATACACTTGAGATTCCTAAGGAATGCCCGATTTGTAAACAGACGACTGAGATCAAAAAAGTTTATGATGTAGAGGTTCTGTACTGTAATAATATGGCGTGTGGCGCAAAGAAAATCAAAGCTTTTGCCCATTTTGTCAGTCGTGACGCTATGAACATCGACGGAATGAGTGAAGCCAGCATTGAAAAACTAGTAGAAATGGGCTTAATCAATACGTTGTCAGATATATTTGAATTGGATCAGCATAAGGATTTGATTGTGAATATGGAAGGCTTTGGTGAAAAATCGTATGAGAATCTCATGGCAGCCATACAAACTTCTAAAAAAGTTAAGCTGGAAAATCTTATATATGCTCTAGGTATTCCAAATGTTGGCTTAAACAATGCCAGATTGCTTTCTAGGTATTTTGATCATAATATTGATAAAATCAAAGACGCTGATGTGGAGACCTTGGCAAACATTGAAGGTTTTGGTGAAATCATAGCCAAATCTTTATATGATTATTTTCATAGTCCGAGTAATATTAGCGTTATAAATGCTTTGTTAAATCATATTGAGATTGAAGAAGTAGAAGATAATAATAAAGAACAGATTTTAAAAGATAAAATATTTGTCATAACGGGTAACCTAGAAACTTATGTTAATAGAAGTGCACTTAAGGATGAAATAGAAGCCTTAGGCGGTAAGGTGACAGGCAGCGTGACAGGTAAAACGACATATTTGATTAATAATGATGTCACTTCAACTTCCGGTAAGAATAAAAAAGCCAAAGAGCTAGGCGTATCCATCATTAATGAGATGGATTATAAAAAACTAATAAAAGAAATATGAGCAGAGCCCATAACGAAGCGAAGCTTCTTTTCTTGATATAAACCGCAAGAAATGGTAGAATGAACGATATCTGACTCTGCATTAGATTAAAGGGTTAAACTGTTGTTCAGTAATCAAAGCAATAGTATTAAGAAAAAATAGAGAACAAATTAGAGAAGAAATTAAGACTTGGAGGTTATGCAATGAAGATTACCAGAGAAGAAGTTGAGCATGTGGCCCATTTGGCACGTCTTAATCTTACAGAAGATGAAAAAATTCAAATGACAAAGGATATGGAAGCCATTATTGGCTTTGCAGATCAAATTAATGCTCTAGAAATTGGAGATGTTATACCTACCGCTCATGTTATTCCAATCAATAATGTATTTAGGGATGATGTGGCCAGACCTTCAATGGACCGAGAAAAATTACTTCGTAACGCACCCAACCAGGAAAATGGGTGCTTTAGTGTACCAAAAGTTGTAGAATAGGAGGCATATCATGTTATATCAGAAATCAGTCAGTGTCTTGCAACATATGCTTCAAAACAAAGAAGTCTCCAGTGAGGAAGTCACCCAGTCTTATTTAGATAGAATCGATGTGGTGGACAAGAAGGTAGGTGCCTATATAACGGTAGCTACAGAGTCGGCTCTAGCGACCGCCAGATCAGTGGATGAGAAAAGAAATAAAGGTGAAGTTCTGTCACCTTTTGCCGGGATACCAATTGGTATCAAAGATAATATGTGTACGGAAGGACTTCGGACCACATGTGCCTCAAAAATGTTGGATAATTTTATCCCACCTTTTGATGCCACTATTATTAATAAAATCAAAGAAAACGATATGATTATCCTAGGCAAGTTGAACATGGATGAGTTTGCTATGGGGTCTTCTACAGAAAATTCCGCTTATCATGTGACCAAAAATCCTTGGCATTTAGATTACGTGCCTGGTGGAAGCTCAGGAGGGTCGGCAGCAGCAGTTGCAGCAGAACTTGCACCCTTTACCCTAGGTTCAGATACCGGTGGTTCCATAAGGCAACCGGCCCACTACTGTGGTGTTGTGGGTATGAAGCCAACTTATGGAAGGGTTTCAAGATATGGCTTAATTGCCTTTGCATCTTCTTTGGATCAGATTGGCCCATTAACAAGAGATGTAAGTGATGCAGCACTAGCTCTGAACTTGATCTGTGGCCATGACAGAATGGATTCAAGTTCGGCTTTTATAGATACACCGGATTTTACTACCTACTTAGATCAGGATATAAAGGGCATGCGTATTGCATTACCTAGAGAATTTATGGGTGAAGGTATTGCAGAAGATGTCAAAGCCAGTATATTAAGTGCCGTTAAGGTTCTGGAGAATATGGGTGCTGTTGTAGATGAAGTACATATGGAAATGACGGAATATGCATTGCCATCCTATTATCTCATCTCCTCGGCAGAAGCATCCTCCAATCTAGCTAGGTTTGATGGCATTAAATACGGTCACCAGGCTGGGGACTATGACACACTTGTAGAACTTTATAAACAAAGTAGAGATGAAGGTTTTGGAGCCGAAGTGAAAAGACGAATTATGCTTGGAACCTATGCCTTAAGTTCCGGTTACTATGATGCCTATTATAAGAAAGCACAGCAGGTTAGAACCTTGATTAAGAACCAGTTTGATCTTCTTTTTGCAGAATATGACCTTGTACTTACTCCGACAGGACCAACGACGGCCTTTAAAATAGGTGCTAAAATCAATAATCCTATCGAGATGTATCTTAATGATATTTGTACGGTTCCTATTAACATAGCAGGTCTTCCTGCAATATCCTTAAACAGTGGCTTCGACCGAATGGGGTTGCCTATTGGCCTGCAATTGATTGGTAAAGGCTTCGATGAAGGCACAATAATAAAGGTAGCACACGCTTACGAACAGGCAAGAGTGCTTGATAAAGTAAGACCGGAATTATAGGAGGACAGATAGCATGGGTTATGAAGATTATGAAATAGTCATGGGTCTAGAAGTTCACTCAGAACTTAAGACCAATACAAAGATATTTTGCGATTGCAAGAATGAATTCGGTGGTGAACCCAATACCCATTGTTGCCCTATTTGTACAGGGATGCCGGGAACGCTACCTGTACTTAACGGAAAAGTTGTGGAATATGCGATTAAGGCAGGTCTTGCAACCAATTGTAAGATTAACCAATTTAGCAAACAAGATAGAAAAAACTATTTCTATCCGGATTTGCCGAAGGCCTATCAAGTTTCTCAATTTGATTTACCTTTATGTTATGAGGGAGAAGTTGAAATTGAAGTTGAGGGAGAGATTAGGAAAATCGGTATCACAAGAATTCATATAGAAGAAGATGCCGGAAAGCTCAATCATGAGATTGGTGGAACCTTGGTGGATTATAATCGTTGTGGCATTCCTTTAATTGAGATTGTGTCAGAACCGGACTTTAGATCACCGGTTGAAGTGGGCATATATATGGAAAAGCTTAGAACCATCTTACTTTATGCGGATGTATCCGATTGTAAAATGAACGAAGGTTCTCTAAGGTGTGATGTGAATCTCTCCGTTCGTAAAAAAGGTGAGAAAACACTGGGCACAAGAACAGAGATGAAAAACATCAACTCCTTTAGTTTTGCTGTTAAGGCTGCTGAGTACGAAGCCAAACGACAAATCAAAGTTCTGGAATCCGGAGGTACCATTATTCAGGAAACCAGACGTTGGGATGAGGCAAAAGGCATTACCATCTCTATGCGTACAAAAGAAGAAGCCCATGATTACAGATATTTCCCTGAACCGGATTTGATGCCGATTATTACTACCGATGAACAGATTCTTAAATGGAAAGCATCTCTTCCAGTAATGCCGGATGTAAGAAAAGCAAATTATATAAAAGATTACGGATTGGGAAGCAAAGAAGCGGGTATCCTAGTGGCATCAAGAAAAATAGCTGATTTCTTTGAAGCCGGTGCCAGTTGCTCGAAAAATCCAAAAGCGGTCGCCAATTGGATTATCTCTGAAGTCTACAGTCGTTTAAATGAAGATGAAAAAGAACAAGGTCCTATGCCCATAAAGGGAGAAGACCTTGGTACCTTGGTCAATCTGATTGAAGAAGGTACAATTAGTGGGAAGATGGCTAAGACTGTTTTTGAAAAAATGTGGCAAACCGGTAAATCTCCGGCGACCATTGTTGATGAAGAAGGATTGAAGCAAAACAGTGATGAAGACGCTCTTAGAACTATAGCTTCAGATGTGCTTAATAATAATGAAAAAATAGTTGCCGATTATTTGGGTGGTAAAGAAGCTGCTATTCAGTCACTTATGGGGCAAATGATGAAAGCCACTAAAGGTAAGGCTAACCCTAAGATGGTTATTGACTTATTAAAAGAATTACTAGAAGCAATGCGGTAAATAATAGTTGGTGATGAAATAAAAGGTGGACATTCACAAAGATATCGTGAATGTTCACCTTTAATATGTCGCCTAAATTTGGAATCTAAGAATTTAAGAGTTGCCTATAACATGAGGTTTTAGGCGGTCATAATCATCAAAAGCCCTTGACCTTGTGAGATAGATGGCCAGTACAGCTGTCAGATACCGTGTTGTAAAGATGGCAATCATGATGGCAATCTGATATTTAATGGCCGTAATAGGTATTGAACCACCAAGAATCTGTCCGGTCATCATGCCGGGTAAAGAAACCAAGCCAATGGTCTCAATTGAAGCAATGGTTGGGGAGATTGAGCTTTTTAGAGCATGTACAAAATAAGGTTTTAAGGCTTCAGAACGACTGGCAGATAAGGAAAGATTGTAGTAATAGGTTTTTTCACCATCTTTAATCTGCTTATAAAAAGTGTTGATGGCAAGAATGTTCCCACTTAAGCTATTACCAAGCAGCATGCCACCAATAGGAATGAGATACTGAGCATCAAAAACATCCCTTAGGTCCACTATAAAATAATTAAAAAACATCAGTACGAGAAAATGGGGTATGAAAACTGCCAACCAAATATGGAAGCCAAAGGTTTTAATAGACAGCTTAGTTGTTTTTAACATAGAATAGCTGGCAATGGTCATCATAAAAATAATATAGATGACATTAATCCAAGGTGTATTCATATCAAAAAGCCATTGAAGGACCAAACCTATGAGAGAAAGTTGCAAAATCATTCTAAAAATAGCGAAGGCAATCTGACCATTCATCTTAATGGCATAATGAATATTGAAAAGGAAAACAGGTAAAACAAGGAAGAATAGCATATACATATTGGTCGTTTCCATTAAAAAGTCACCTCCCTAAGACTGCTTTCACTTTTCCAAAGGGCATCGTGAGATACAATAATAACTGTAGCATCCAGATTCATGATGTGATTCATAATCAAAGCCTTAAGATCGTGGTCAAGACCTGATGTTATTTCATCCAGTAATAGATAAGGTCTATTAAGTAAAAGGGCAATAATGAGTCCAATACGTTGTCTTTCGCCACCGGAGAATTCTTGGATTTGAGTACTTAGAACTTGGCCATCCAATTGAAAAGTCTTACTTAGCTCGAGGAAATTATCCTTATAATCCTTAATATGATGATTGACCTTATAAGAAAATATCTTGTCCAACAAAGCTTCTGTTGTCAATGAAGGTAGATCTATATCTTGACTGACATAAGCGATTTTTTCACGAATGCTTCTTAGATTATGATGATTCAACGTCATATCATCTACAATAATATCACCGCTGTCCGGTTTGTCAAATCCAAGAAGAAAACGAATGAGTGTGGTTTTTCCACTTCCGGAAGATGCAGACAGAAGTACTTTCTCTCCTGATTTGATTTCTAGGTTAAAGTTCTTGAAAAGTTCTTTGTCACCATAACTTTTACTGATGTCTATGTATTCAATCATAGGCGCTCCTAAGTGTCAATTCTATGTTTGTAGTAACAATTCTTAAGGATGACTTGTTTTAATCCCCGTCCGGTTATATAATGAACATAAACTAATTGATGACAGGTGGCCGACATGAATCTATTTAACAAGTATAACTTATCTTTGATGAATAAAATTATTATAGCATTTGTAGCCTATTTTGTAATGATTTTAATCACTTTTTCCTTGATTGTTGTTCTTATTGATCGGGGACAGGTCTTATCTATTTCTAATGAATTTTCCAGCACCATAGCCACAGATAAAGCAAAAACGGTCGAACTTTGGCTGAATGAAAAGGTGACCAATGTTAGTACGCTTGCACTTACAAGTGAAGTTCAATCTATGAACCATGAGGCATTCCTACCTTTACTTGAGTCAGCATTGGTCAATAAAGAAGGCATCTATGGCCGTTATTTTATCATTGATGAACAAGGTATCTTGGTAGATACATTGGGTATAAGAAAGAACTTAGCGGAGGATCCAGAGTACCAAAAAATCATGACGGGTGAAGTGCCAGTGGTGGTTGCCAAATCTTCTTATGATGATACCTTTAAGCAACCAACTTTTCGTATTATGGTACCAATAGAAGTTGACGGAAAAGTGCAAGGTCTTCTGGGTACGACGGTTTTACTAAAGGACCTAAGTCAACTCATATCTTCTACTGTAATACAGGAGACCGGTTATGCTTGGGTGGTGGATGAATACGGTCAGGTGATCAGCCATAAGGATACCAATCAGGTCTTGAATATGGATATCACGTCGGATGAGAATACGGATTATGAAGGCTTAGTTAGCTTAAGTGAGCAAATGAAAACAAGTAATGAAGGTATGGCTACATTTACCAATCCACAAGGTGAAAAAAATTATGTAACTTATGAAAGTATACCAGGTTCACCCGGTTGGCATGTTATCATAACCCTATATGCGTCAAGTGTTTATAAGACACTTAGAGAACTTTTTGTTTATATGACGGTGTTGGTGGTTGTGTTGGGGTTAATATCCTATTTGGTGACCTACCTATTGGCCAAAGACATAACCGATTCAGTTAAGAGACTCATTGGCGTCATGAATAAATTTACCAGTGGTGTCAAAGGCATCAGAGCCAAAGTGGAATCTCAAGACGAGATTGGTATGCTTTCACAGTCTTTTAATGCTATGGCGGATACGATTGTAGCTCATACGGATAATGTTGAAGAATTGATTAAAGAACGCACCCAGATTCTAGCGGATTTGAACTATCAGATTGTAAGCCGAAACAAAGAACTCGGAACCATGAATGAAGAACTTGAAAAAACCAATGATAAATTACATGAATTAGCATCTACGGATATGCTGACAGGATTGTATAATCGACATCAATTCGTTAGAGAATTACAAAGAACGATTGAGCTTGTTAATGTAGAAGACGAACAAAACTTTTCATTGCTCTTTATTGATTTGGACAATTTCAAGCAGTATAATGATACTTTTGGTCATGAAATCGGTGATTTTCTACTCATAGAAGTGGCCAAAATTCTTAGAGAAAATGTCAGAGAAAATGATATCATTGGTCGTTATGGTGGTGATGAGTTTGTTATTATGCTACGTCAAGGGACCTATGATATTGCTAAAGCCATTGCTGAACGTATCCATGGTGCAATCTTAGGCCATGATGGCTTTAAGAAAGAGCTTTCCAAGAAGTTAAGTGGAGAAATAAAGATTATGGGCAAGAATAAGTTGTCCAGTTCCATTGGAATTGTCAACTATATGAAGTCAATGAAAATAACAAAAGCAGAAGATTTATTGGCGATAGCGGATGAAACCATGTATAAGGCAAAAAAAGCAGGTAAATCCAGAGTCGTCGTTAATTAAATACATATAGCTAATAAAAGAGCGCTCTATTCCATTTATCATAGGAATAGTACGCTCTTTTTAAGAACAACTTATAGGGATTCGATTTCTAAGAGCCAAGAACGTACAACCCCATCACTTGGCATACGCCAGTCACCACGGGGGGAGAGATTGATGGAACCGACTTTGGGGCCGTCCGGCATGCAAGATCGCTTAAATTGTTGACTAAAAAACCTTTTGTAAAAAATCAATAACCATTTTTTGACGGTCGCTTCTGTATAGAGATCATGAAAAGCCATATTAGCTAAGTGATAGATCTTTGAAGGTGAGAAGCCAAAACGTACGCAATAATAAAGGAAGAAATCATGTAGCTCATATGGTCCAATCAAATCCTCGGTTTTTTGTAAGATTAATCCTTCAGCGTCCGGAGGTAGTAACTCAGGGCTTACAGGCGTATCCAATACGTCCAGCAAAACTGTTTTAGCAGATTCAGGCGCCTTATGATGGGCAACCCAGTTGACCAAATACCTTACTAAGGTTTTGGGAATGGAAGCATTCACCGCATACATAGACATATGGTCACCATTATAAGTAGCAAAGCCTAGTGCCAATTCTGATAAATCACCGGTACCGATAACGATACCATTTGCCTTATTGGCGTAATCCATTAGAATCTGTGTCCGCTCTCGAGCTTGTGTGTTTTCATAAGTAACATCATGGATACTCGGGTCATGATCAATGTCTTTAAAATGTATTAGACAGGCCTCTTTAATGGATATCTCCTTGAGTGTACAGCCGAGTTGTTTAATCAAATCGCATGCATTTTTATATGTTCGATCTGTAGTACCAAAGCCCGGCATGGTGATTGCAATTATATTCTTGGGGTCCAAATTTAACAAGCTAAAAGTGTGCAAACATACCAGAAGGGCTAAGGTTGAATCTAAGCCTCCGGATACGCCGATAATAACAGTTTGACAGCCGATATGTTCCAATCGTTTGGCAAGGCCTATGGATTGTATGTTGAAGATTTCTTCACATCGAACATGAAGTTTTTCTGCGTCGGTGGGTACAAAAGGGTGAGGATCTACATAACGGTTTAGCATCAGTGTCTTAAAAGTACTTTGGTAAGGACAAATCATATATCTTGATAGGTCTTGTTGTTGTCCATCCCCATAGATACCCATCTTCCTTCGATCACTTAGGAGTCTTTCAATGTCCATATCACCGACAACCAATTGATTCTCCATGACAAACCGAGTATTTTTGGACAACATAGTACCATTTTCATAGATTAAGCATTGACCGCCAAACACAAGATCTGTTGTTGACTCACCATAGCCGGAGGAAGCATAAACATACCCAGTGATGGTTTTTGCAGATTGACTGGCAATGAGCGATTGCCTATATTCGCTTTTTCCGACGAGGTCATTACTTGCAGAAGGATTGAAGATTAAGGTGGCACCGGCCACAGCCATTGGTCCACTTGGTGGATTCGGTACCCACAAGTCTTCACAAATCTCTATACCAAAAGTAGCTTCAGGATACGCATGATGCTGATACAGCATATTCACACCAATAGTTACATGAACAGAGTCAATAATATATTGGCTATGTCTTAGGTTATGACCTTGTTCAAACCATCTTTTCTCATAGAATTCGCTATAATTTGGAATATGACTTTTGACGGTAATCCCAACGATAGCACCTTGGCTTATAACCACGGCACAATTAAATAGGGCATTGCCAACAGCTAAAGGCGCGCCAACGATGAAAGTGATATCCAGAGACTGGGTCTCTTTTTTTAACCGAATCAATTGTTTTATGACTTGGTCTTGTAAATGCTTTTGCATAAACAAGTCACCACAGGTATAACCTGTAATTGACAATTCAGGAAAAACAAGAATAGCCACATCCTGATGAACGGCTTTTTTGATTAACTCAATGATTGCATTTGTATTATGTTCACAGTCAGCTACTTTGGTTATTATTGTAGCTGCACCAACACGTATAAATCCTTTTGTCATATTAACATCCTTTCATTTTCCATATATAGGCTCATTTTATCACAAATACGTCTCAAATGGTCGATTTAACAACAATAATCTTGTAATTATATTCAATATTATGTAGAATAAAGAAGTGTGTAAATGAAATAATCTACAGCATACAGATGGAGGCTAATATGAACCAAGATTACAAGATGCATATTCAAAAGAAGATTGCTTTAGTAGCCCATGATAATAGAAAAAAAGATCTTATGAATTGGATTCAAATCAATAGAGAGGCTTTAAGTACGCACTTTTTATATGCTACAGGTACAACTGGTCAGATTATTGCTGAGAAAACAGGCTTACCGGTTAGAACATTTAAGAGTGGGCCTTTAGGTGGCGACCAGCAAATAGGCGCTAAGATTATTGAAGGTGAGATAGATTTTATGATCTTCTTCTGGGATCCTCTTGAAGCTCAACCCCATGATCCGGATGTTAAGGCATTACTTCGAATCGCTGTTTTATATGATGTACCGATTGCCATGAACTATGCAACTGCTGATTTTATTTTTTCTTCCGGTTTAATGGTACAGGAATATGATCGTTTGGTTATAGACTATACAAAACGCTTAAAAAGACATATAGATTTATAATAAGTGTTGAAGTATCTATTAAGGGGTTATTATGGAAAAAAAGTGGGTATATAGTGGGCTAGTCCTGCTGGTCGTACTTGTATCAGGATTGTTCTATATGGGACATATCAAGGAAGAGGAAGGTATTCGTATAGAAGCAGAAGATTCGAGTAAACCGGTTGATGATAAGAAGAGTGATTTAGATACTGTAAATAAAATCTATATTCATCTATATGGTGCAGTAAAAAATCCGGATGTATATGAGGTGCGTGAGGATGCACGTCTTTTTGAAATCATTGAAATAGCTGGAGGACTTTTGGAAGATGCAGCCAAAGGATCTGTTAACCTTGCACGTAAAGTTGTGGATGGAGAGCAAATATATGTAGCTTTTGAAGGCGATGAACAATCCGCTTATGCCATAGATATCTTACAAGGAAAAGTGAGTTTGAATCAAGGTACGAAAGAACAGTTAATGACTTTAACAGGTATCGGTGAGGTGAGGGCGAAGGCTATAATAAACCATCGAACTCAAAAAGGACCCTTTGAGAAAATCGAAGATATCATGTTGGTTGAAGGTATCAAGAAAGCCATGTTTGAAAAAATAAAAGATGACATAGGTTTATAGAGGTGAAATATGAGTAAAAAAATATTGGTAGTCGATGATGAAAAATTAATAGTAAAAGGCATAAAATACGGTCTGGATCAGGATGGTTATGAAGTGGATGTGTCCTATGATGGTGAAGATGCCTTATCACATGCTAAGGCCAATGACTATGATTTAATCATATTGGATGTAATGCTGCCTAAAATGGACGGCATTGCTGTATGTCAACAGATCCGAGAGTTTTCCAAGGTTCCGATTATTATGCTCACTGCAAAAGGTGATGACATGGACAAAATCCTAGGACTAGAATACGGAGCAGATGACTATATGACCAAGCCTTTTAACATACTTGAATTGAAGGCAAGGATTAAAGCAATTATTAGGCGCTCCGGTTTCAAAGGTGAAACACAGACAGAAGAGTACAAAGTACTCAAGTCAGGTGAAATTAAGTTAGAAGTAGAGAGTAGAAGGGTATATGTCAAAGAAGGTGAGGTGAATCTGACAGCTAAAGAATTCGACCTGTTAGAGTTATTTATTACCCATCCGAATAAAGTTTATAGCAGAGAGAATCTACTGAATGTGGTCTGGGGCTACGATTATCCTGGGGATGTCAGGACAGTAGACGTTCATGTCAGAAGGCTGCGTGAAAAGGTTGAACCTAATCCCAGTGAACCGACTTACATACATACAAAATGGGGAGTGGGCTATTATTATCAACATTAGAATTAAGATTATAAAAAGTATAAGAACGAAATTATTTGTATCTTTGGTAGCCATTGGCATATTACCTCTATTTATTCTGACCCTTTCTATTCTTTCATCGGTTAGAAACTATAGTCAAAATGAGAAAAAAACAGAGATGTTACGTCATGCAAACACCATTAGTACCAATTTAAGCCGGAGAGATTATTTTGATAATATTGAAGATGTGAACTACTTAGATAATATTCAATCCATTATCGCAGATCGTTTTCTAATCTTAAACAGTGATGGACAAGTCATTTACGATTCCAACCATTTTGATGAAGGTAAGCTCAACAGTTCCCAACCGGTACTAAAAATCCTACAAGGTACTTCTACAAATATAACAGAAGAGGACAAGAAGCTTGATACGGTGAGAATCTACACACCGATCTATGACAGTGATCACCAAACGATTATTGGTGTTACCATGCTAAGCGGCCAGTACGACCAGATCGAAACGACGATATCTAGGATGCGTAATATGGCTTATCTATTAATTGTTGGGATTTCCTTAATCATTCTGATTCTGAATTTCTATTTTTCAGGTTTATTGACAAAACCTTTCTCTGAATTTGTCAATCATTTAAAAAGAGTTTCAGAAGGACATATCGATGAAAGAATTGATATACGTGGTAACTATGAAATAGAAGAGATTGGTATTGCTTTTAATGAGATGTTGACGACGATGGAAGAGATTGATGATTCCAGACAAAGATTTGTTGCTAACGTTTCTCATGAATTAAAGACACCATTGAGTTCTATGAAAGTACTGGCGGAATCATTGTTATGCCAAGATGATGTTCCTAATGAGCTTTATAAAGAATTCATGGAAGATATCAATGCTGAAATCAATCGTGAAACTAAAATTATTAATGATTTGCTGACATTGGTTACCTTAGATAAAAAAGAAAGCTATCTGAATATAGATAACACAAATATTAACGCATTGGTTGAACAGGTTATGCGAATGCTTAAACCTATTGCAGATAAAAAAGATGTCATTCTGGAAATAGAGAGTTATCGTGAAGTATTTGCAGAAGTGGATGAAACCAAAATGTATTTGGTATTTATGAATCTTATAGAAAACAGCATAAAATATAACAATGAATATGGAAAAGTAACTGTAACTATTAATGCAGATCACAGAGATTTGAACATTCAGATTATGGATACAGGTGTAGGGATTCCACCTGAAAGTGTTGATAAGGTTTTTCAACGCTTCTATCGGGTAGATAAGACAAGGTCAAGGGATACGGGTGGCACCGGTTTAGGCCTTAGTATTGTCAATAAGACGATTTTACTTCATGGTGGCAGCATCAAATGCCTCAGTGAGGAAGGTGTCGGAACGACTTTTATAATACGACTACCCCTATCTCAGACAATGAAATAAGGATAGTTTGAAGATGACTTAAGAATAAGAATTCATATATTATTAATAGTTAGGACGCATAACTGAAATATGTATTCGTTATGATGAGTGGTATCGAGAATGAGGATATAATACAGTGGACGGAAGGTGAGCTTATGAGACGTGTATTAGTCGCTGTCATTTTACTTGTATTGATTTTTACGAGTTGTAAACCAGAAATTGAAGAGGTGACAATAGAAAGCAAAGACGAAGTTCTATTGGTTTATTTGGTAAACGGTGAAAAGGATGAATTGGTGGCTTATGAGGTAGAAGCTGATTCGAATAGTATAACAAATCAGATTGAACAAATCCTTGATGTATTAAGTACAGGTGCCGTATCAGAAAAATTATTACCAACCATACCCAAAGAATTGACCATGGAACAGATAGAAATTCAAGATGGTAATATTATCATTCATATGCCTGATGGTATCAAAAATATGGAGCAGATTGATTTTCTTTTATGTAGAACATCTTTAATCAGAAGCCTAACATCAATAGAAGCAGTTGCATCTATTGAGTTTTATATAGATGGTCTGCCCTTAAAAGACAGTAACGGTAAGGTCTATGGACCATTTTATAAGTCAGATGTGATTGTTAATATGGAATCAGAGAATGAAGTGGTCAAGACCATTGATTTGAATCTATATTTCCCGGATCAAAAAGGAGAATTTCTAATACCCGTTACACGAGCGGTTGGTATTAAGCCCAATGAAAGTATTGAAGAACGTATCATCAAAGAGCTTATGATTCCACCTCAAGGTTATAACTTAACAAGCTTAATACCAGAAGAGACGGTCGTGAAAAGTATTTATGTCGATCAAGGCATCTGTTATATTGATTTTAATGAAGCCTTTAGAACAGAACATATTGGCGGATCGACAAGTGAAGTCATGAGCATATATGCCATAGTTAACAGTCTGACAGATCTACCGAATATTAACAAAGTTCAATTTCTTATTGAAGGTAAGAAATCAGAGAGCTTTACCGGGCATATGCAATTTGATATTTTATTTGAACAAAGTTTAGATTTAGTGAGTAAGGAAAATAAAATCAAAGAATAGGCTTTCTTGACAATCAATGGTAGGCAAGCTCAAGTAATAGGATATAACATAAGGGAGATTCTTATGAAAAGACCCTTGGTGCTGATAACCTTAAGTGGCATAGTCGGTATACTTTTAGGTATAGGGTATTATGAAGTTGGCATTGCACTCATTATGCTCATGGTATATAAACATAAAGATTCAATAAAGCAGATTCAATATAAGCATGTGTTCCCATTACTGGGCATATGCTTATTTTCATTTTTACGGGTCTTTTTTTATGACCAGTCATACGAGGCATCCACTCAATACTTTATAGAAGGGACCAGGGTAAAAGTTGAAGGTAACATCAAAGAAGTTCGAATAGGCGAGAAATATCATAGTTATATTCTGAAGTCTATTAAGATCAACGGGAGTAAAATTCATCATGAGATACAGTTGATTACAGAGGAAGACTTAGAAGGTGGCGTATGGATCGTTGCCGAAGGAGAAGTTCTTGTAACAAGAGGGAAGCGAAATGAGGGTGGGTTTGATGCCTTAGCTTATAATAAAAGTAAAGGGGTTGTCGCTACTGTTTTTGCGGAAGATGTATATAGCAAAAAGGTACAAGAAGAAAGCCTGAGTTTACCTACGGATGATCTTAAAAAGTCACATGAAAGAAGACTCCATTTATTATTGCCTAAGGATGAGGCGGCATTATTGTCAACCCTTATATTAGGTAGTAAGAATATGGAGGAAGAAGTCATCGACAATTTTGAAAAAGCCGGCCTAATCCATATATTATCCATCTCAGGACTACATGTTTCTATTATCGGGTATGGACTTTTCAAGGTATTAAGTAGAGGCATCAAAAATCAGACAATAAGTGCCGTTATATCAATCATTTTTTTAGTCTATTACTGTGTCTATACCGGCATGCAAGTATCTACAGTGAGAGCCACAATCATGATTGGTCTTTATTTGATTCAGTTTGTTGTGAATCGGCGATATGATAAAACAACCGCTGTTAGCTTTGCAGCTTTTGGTCTTCTTATGCTCAATCCCTATCAGTTGACCCATATTGGATTTCAATTATCATTTGGTGCTGTGCTAAGCATATTCTATATTGACCCTTTGATTAAAACTCATTGGCTGCCTGTTGAAAAAGGGCCGGTAGCAGGTGTGCGACTACTGATTGCAGTTCAAATTGGAATATGGCCTATACTTGCATATTACTTCAACAGTCTGCCGGTGTATGGGTTCATAGGAAACCTTTTGGTTGTACCAGTTGTTGGGGTATTAATTTTTTCTTCGATTATTGGGTTATTTCTAAGCTATATCAGTATGGGACTAGGTACCTTTATTATGGGTGTCTCCTATTGGATTTTGAATTATATGGAGCAAATTGCTATGTGGATAGGAAAACTACCCCTAAACACACTATATATACAAGCGCCTAACCCTTATTTTATAATAGCCTATTATAGCATTATCGCTATTTGGGTCATGGGTATACCCTACAAAAAAGCCAGAATATGTTTGGTGTCGCTCATGGTGCTGTCAGTATCCATAAGTATATTAGACCTTGAGACATTGTATATACATTTTCTAGATGTGGGTCAAGGCGATTGCACGGTTATAACCTATCAAGATCGAACTTTTATGATTGATGGTGGCGGAGATGTTAGGAAGAAAGATGAGAATATAGGAATAGAAGTCGTGTTACCTTTTATTAGACATCAAGGTATTGATAGAATTGACTCTGTATTCATAACCCATAGTGATTTTGACCATATTTATGGTATAATTGAAATCGCAAGTCATATACCAATAAGTGAAGTTATACTGCCTATTATTTACAAGGAAGCAGAAGATCCTTTGGTAGAGCAATTATTTTCCGTTCTGGATGGTCAGGGTACTCGTGTGCATTATTTTAAGGCAGGGGATCGATTAGCATATAAAAACATGACTTTTTCATGTCTATGGCCTGAAAAAGCATTTTATGGCAATAACAACAGGAATTCATTGATCCTTCATTTGACATTGAAGGATTTTGATGTTCTATTTTTAGGAGATGCCGGTACTTTAGAAGAACGGGTGATTATGAATGATATGGGATTATGGAAGAGGGATATTGAAGTATTAAAGGTCGGTCACCATGGCTCATCTTCCGGTTCTTCTGAGATTTTCTTAGAGCAACTGAAACCATCATTGAGTGTTATTTCAGTAGGTGAAAAGAATTTATATGGACATCCTAATGATGAAGTAGTAAAAAATCTAAAACGGTGGTCCAAACATGTCTTGATGACAAAAGACGAGGGCGCTATCCGTCTTAAATACAGAAATGGTAAGGCAACCATTCAAAGTATGATTAAGGAGTAAAGGAAGAAATGGAAGGCTTAAAACAACAAATTAAAGAACAAAAATTTAAAAATGTTATGCTATTTCATGGTGAAGAGACCTTCATGTTGGACTATTATGTGAAAAAAATTGTCGAATTAATAATAGGTAGCGGAGAGATGACCATGAACCATGATGTCTTTGATGACCGTAAGGTGGTTTTTTCAAGTATCGAAGACAGTATGGATACGATGCCCTTTTTTTCAGATAACCGCGTCATCATACTTAAAAATCTAGGTTTGTTTGAAAAGACAGGCGCAAATCTAGCCGGTCTTTTATCAGAAAAAATGGAACATCTACCCTCTACGACGTATGTCATTATCATTGAACCATCCGTTGATAAGCGTATCAAACTCTACAAATCGGTTCATAAAAACGGGTATATCTGTGAGTTTCCTTTACTTGGTGAAAGTGAACTGATTCGTTATATAGCCAAAACACTCAACCCATATGGGAAAAAAATTGAGCAAAAAGAAGCCAGATACCTGATACAATATGTTGGCGATCAACTAACAGTATTACATAATGAGATTAACAAACTTATCAACTATCTTGGTGACGATGAAGTGGTGACTCATGAAGCCATTGAAGCCATCTGTCAAAAAAGTGTTGAAAGCAAAATTTTTGAATTGGTGGATTGTATGGGTACAAAAAGAAGAGCTCGCGCATTAAAGCTCTATCATGACTTACTATCGGCTAAAGAACCTTCCAATAGGATTCTATTCATGTTAACCAGACAGTTTAGAATGATATATAAGTGTAAGCTATTGCTAGGGGAAGGACTAGACAGCAACGACATTGGCAAGAAGCTTAAGCTTCAGTCTTTCGTTGTTAGAAAATGCCTTGAGCAAGGTAAGAATTTTAGCCTTAACTCTCTTGAAGAATCACTTAAGAAATGCTTAGAATGCGAAATCGATATAAGAACCGGTGTCTTCATGCCTGACTTAGCGGTTGAACAACTCATCATTCGATACAGTGGTATATAAAAGCTTATAAAAAAAGCACATCAAGTGATGTGCTTATTATTATTCTTCTTATTAAGCCATTTTGTTAAAAGCTCGATCAACGCTGGATACTTTTCTTGAAGCAGCATTCTTGTGGAATACGCCTTTTGACTCAGCTTTATCGATATAAGAAATTACAACTTTAACTTGAGCTTCTGCCGCGGATTTATCTCCAGCTTCGATTATTGTTTCTAATTTCTTCATTTCTGTTTTAACACGTGATTTGACGGATTTATTTCTCATTGCTTTTGATGCCGCCACTTTGATACGTTTTTTTGCTGATTTAATATTTGCCATGTTTTCACCTCCGACAATCTTGATTGTTTACCTATTATGCGGGGAATTTTTTTGAAATACGCACAATTAAACATACCTTAACAGTTTAGTTTATAAAGCGCCGTATGTCAATATATATTTACAAAATTAATCAAGAAGTTCTTCTATATATTATTGTCACCTTAACCAAAAGTTACTATGCAAGTGAATCTGGCAAAATATACTGAAAAATAGACGAATTATCTGGATTATTATCGCTTTTTCAAGGGTTGCCCTTGTCTTTACAGGCTGAGCTATGTATAATATAAATAATTGTGAAGAAAATCTCTGGATATTGTATAAGTTGCATAAGTTTTTTTTACGGTACATCTCTACAGGATTAATGGCTATGATCTGTATAGAGAAAAGGAGGGGTATTTTTGTTTGAGGATATAGTATTTAGCAATGATTATATAGACATCATTGATGATGACAATCAATTCTATATTAAAGTAAAGCAACATGGTTATTCAATGAATAAATTGGATGAAGATGTTAAAAAACTGCCACGATTGAAAGTGAACCAATTTGTGGCTATTCAGTCTGCAATAAAAACCGGATCCAGTAAAGTATTGCTCCTTGGAAACAAAAAACCCTTAATTGATTTAGAAATCAGCAAAGACCGTTTGGAAGCAAGTATTATAATAAATGCAACAAAAGAACAAATCGATATTCTAGGGATTCAAGAATTGATGCAACAAGTGCTTGATATTATGAAACAAGCAGGTATAGTTTTTGGATTTGATATAAAAGATATATTAAACCATATACGTCCTATGGAGAAGATTGTTGTGGCAAGGGGTCTACTACCTATAAAAGGACAAGATGCGATTGTAACTTATTATAAAATAGAGGAAGCCAAACCGGAAATCCATCAAAACGGGGATGTTAATCATTATGAACTAAACCTAATCAATAAGGTTCATCGTGGAGATTGGCTGGGTGAGCGTATTGAACCAAAAGATGGGGTAGATGGCAAGACAATTCTTGGCGATCCCATACCGGCACTTAAAGGCAATCAAGAAGCTTTTAAATACGACAAAAAAACTGTAACCGAGTCTTATGACCCAGAACAGGACAAAACAGTTCTTCTTGCATCTACAACCGGTGCAGTCATAATTGAAAATGATATTATCAGTGTCTGTAATTATCTTGAAATCGAAGGCAAGGTATCCTTTAAAACAGGTAACGTTGACTTTGATGGATTTGTAGACATAAGAGATGTTGTAGAGGACAATTTTTCAGTTCTAGCAAATCAAGACATTCAGATTATGGGTGACATGGGTATTGGTGGAGTTAACCAGATTGAAAGTAAAGAAGGCAGTATATACATCAGAGGCGGTATTGCGGGCAAGGGAAAAGCCAAGATTATATGTGAAGGTGATCTTTATACTAAATTTGCTACAGATTGTGATATAGAATGTGGTGGTACTGTACACATCGGGTTTTATGCTATTAATGCCAATATTAAAGCTAAAGAAGTTATATTTGATTCATTTAACAGTAAAGTCATTGGTGGTTCCATTGAAGCACAAATAAGGGTTCAAGTGGGTACAGTTGGTAATAAGATGGATACCCCCACTTTTATTCATGTGCTTGGTTTTACACGTGATAAAGTCAAAGAAGAATATGATTTTATTAATGTAACCATTGAGCGTGTCAAAGAGAAAATCAACCTATTAAAACAAAAAAAGGCATTGCTTGAGATGGTTGCAGCTTCCGATATGGACAAAAGAAAAGAATTGGATAAGGTTAATGAGGAGTTTGGTTATTTTAAGAAAAACCTTAAAATGCTTTATACGAGTCAGAAAAAAACCATTTCCTATCTAAGAGCCAAAGGTGAAGGAGAAGTGGTCATTACCCATGGTATCTATTCAAAAGTTCAAATTAAAATTAAGGACGATGTTTTGTGGCATATGGAAGTAGATTTGAGTCCGGTAACATATTATACGGATGGCAGAAACATCTTGAAGGCATAGGGGGTAGGACATGATAGAAAAAAAGAGTGATACGATGATTTATAGGCTCAAGGGCCTCATCCATGCGATTGAATTTTTCTCACAAAGATTTGATGCGGAGCAGATTACCCATCATGTGGTAGATTTTATTGATGAATTAATTGTATTGGACCAAGTGGTGGTTTTTGCTAAGGATGACCATGTTTATAGGCCGGTCCGACAGACCGGTTATCATAACTATGATTACACTTTTGAAGTGAATCCAGTGTATGAAGATATTGTTGTCTTGCATGCCGGTTTATTCTCAAAAGAAGATGTAAAAAGATTTCTACCCAATGAAGTCTCGGAATATTTTCCATGTGCCTTCGGAATTCCCTTAATTATGGACAAAAAAATGTTCGGATTTGTACTTGTAAACAGAAGTGAGGATAAAGAACCCTTTGACTCAGAAGATGAGATTATTGCTGTAGCATTAATGAATCTTTTCTATATTGCACTAACGAATTTTGAATCTTATGATGCCTTGATTAAAACAAAAAAAAGACTGGATGAGAAGATTTTTAATTTGTTTGCCATACATCAATCCTCGAAAATACTTATGAGTACCCTTGAAATCGAGGCAATGTGTGAATTGTCAACCAGTGTCTTTAGTGAACTTACACAAAGTTCAATCACCTCAATTTTCCTATTAAATAAAGATTCTAAAGCGTTTGAGATGATGGCATATCAAAATGTATATGAGCTTAGGGGCGAACTCAATATCCAGGTATATACCAATGAAAATATTGAGTCCCTTAGTGAAAAGGAATACTTCTGTCTAGAAAAGGATGAAGACTTAGAAAAAATCCATACAATTTTCTATAACGATGAAGAGATGCTTATAACATTAAAGCCGGTCTATATTGTTCCGATTGTCAAAAACGAGGACGTACTTGGTTTTATAACTCTTGGACGCCGTGTCAATGATATGTCCTATAATGACAGCAATATGGAATTGATTCATAGTCTGGCATCCTCCCTATACATATCTATTACCAACGCCATTTATGTTAAAACGATTCATGAACAAAAGAAGATTATTGATTCTAAATTAAACCGATTGATGAATATGAATCTTATGATTAAGAATATTAACACCTCTTCGGATTTGAATCATCTTTTTGAGATTACAAAAGCCACTTTGGAATGGTCACATAATGTTACCAGCGGTATTTTGGCCGTTTATAATCATGAAAGTGACAGTTTTGTTATCAAGGAGCGGATCGGGTGTCAATTTCTAGATGTGACTCAAGCCTTTGTAGGAGTAGCAAGTACTTTAAAAGAAGGACATATGGTTATAGCAAGTAGCATTCATGAAGCAGAGGACCTTCTTGGTCGTGAAGTCGTCAATCAGATAGAGGGAGAATTTGGTGGTGCTCTATTGGTTCCGGTCTACTTAGATAAATTTGAACTGGAGCTTCTTGGCTTTATAGGTATCTTTGACACGAAAGATATGTTACTAACAGACTTAGAAAATCAGCTCATCTATGAATCTATAGCCAATGCCATAGCACCTTCTTGGTATCATCTAAGACAACTGGAGGAAATCAAGAATACTTATGAAGTTAATACAGAAGTGTTGTTTATAGAAAAACTTGCAGATGAGATCGAGGATTGCAGGGAATATGATTTGGAGCTTTATGTATTTTTAATTGAGTTTACGGGTAAACATTTTCTGGAAAAGAGTCATCTATTTCAAGCGTTTTCTCAGTATTTTGATAAAGCCTATAAAATTAATCATCAGCATTTGATTATTCTATCCCCAAGGGAAGAGGATGCCGTCTACATTCAGGAGAATTTAGATGAAAGACACAGTATGAAGCAGTTGAAGTATGGGGTTGATTTTGAAGATTATGAGTCGTTTTTGGAGCAATTGTGACTTAGTCGCTTTGTAAAGACAGTATCTATGGGTTATGATCGTAGATGTAACACACAGTTTTTCCTTGCCTTACACTTCGTACGGTCAGCGGAAAATCTGTGTATCACATCTACTCGGGAATAAGTCGTCATTTCGTCAATAAAAAGTGCTGCTTAATCATCCTTCCATTTTACATCCATGTAAAAATGAAGGACGTTCTACATCCATGTAGAACTGTGATTAATCAGCACTTTTTTTTTCCTCATTCGGTTTCGAATAAACATAGCTCAAATGGGCCTAACTCGTCTACCCATACAAAGCACAAAAGAATTCAATGATACTATAATAAGCCAACACCGACCATGAAGTTCCTGGAATCAGTGTGTATGATGAGGCTCATAAGAAAGTAATCTCATGCATCATGTCAGTCTTCAAGACATGATGCTAAAATGAAAACTTTCTTATGAAATTTGTTAGTCAGCATGGATGCTGACCGTCGACTTTTGGTGCATGGATGCACCAACCAGAGACCGTAATCATACAGACTGTGGAAGGGTTTTCATGGGACCCCAGTTCAATATCACATACAATGTATCTTATTTTATATTAGTTGTTAATAATAATCTTACTGCATCTACAAAAAAGTCCCTAAGTTTTTCACTTAGAGACTTAGTAGAATCTTACTTCAAAGGTTTAATAACATCAAAACCAGTGAAAGGTCTTAAAGCTTCGGGTATAATAACGCTACCATCCGCTTGTTGGTGTTGCTCGAGTATAGCTGGTATCAAACGGCTTGTAGCTAAACCGGAAGCGTTAAGGGTATGTAGATAGGCTGTTTTCTTATCATCTGCTTTACGATACTTCATATTACCTCGTCTTGCTTGATATTCACCTGCATTGGATGCAGAGCTGACTTCTTTATATACTTCCATACTGTCAATCCAGACTTCGATATCATAGGTTTTGATCATAGAAGCACTACAGTCACCTGCAGCTAACTTACTAAGCTGATAGTGTAGGCCTAATTTCTGAACTAGGCTTTCAGCTTTGCCTACTAATTCTTGTAATCCGGCTTCAGATTGGTCCGGTGTGGCAAATTGAAACATTTCTACTTTGTTAAATTGATGTCCGCGAATCATGCCACGTTCTTCAGATCTATAGCTACCGGCTTCTTTTCGGTAACAAGGTGTATAAGAAAAATATTTCTTTGGAAGATCTTCTTCACTTAATATTTCGCCACGGTGAAAATTGATAAGAGCTGTCTCAGCAGTAGGTAGTAGAAATTGAACATAACCTTTATTTTCTTGCTCTAACTTAAAGACATCATCTTCAAATTTTGGGAATTGCCCGGCTGTAAAACCGGATTCATAGGTCAATATATGGGGTGGAAGGATGAATTCATAGCCATCTTTTAGATGCTCACTAATAAAAAAGTTGAGAAGTGCCCATTCTAGGATAGCACCAGTTCCTTTATAGATCCAGAAGCCATTCCCGCCAAGTTTTGCACCGCGTTCATAGTCAATCAGTCCCAAAGACTCAGCAAGTTCAACATGGTCCTTTGGCTTGAAATCATAGGTTCTTTTTTCGCCAAATACATGAATGATTTCATTGTTCTCTTTATCACCAGAGACAACATCATCTGCAGGCATATTGGGTAAAGTAGAGACAAAAGTAAAAATCTTCCCGTCAATATCTTTAAGTCTTTCATCGGCTTTGGCAATTTCTTCTTTTAAAGAACTCATTTCCTCGATAATAGAAGAAACATCTTTGCCCTCTTTTTTAAGGACAGGCACTTCTTTTGAAGCAGCATTTCTCTTAGCTTTTAATACTTCAACAAAACCAATAATTTCTTTACGTTCCTTATCCCAGTTCATCAGTCCTGTAAAATCCACTTCATAATTTCTTTTGGCTAGAGCTTTTTTTACGACTTCTGGATTTGTCCTAATCAAATTGATATCTAACATTGTATTCATCCTTTCAAGTGCTTATTTATTATTTTAAAATCCTTGTACGCAAAACACGATATTTGTATATTTAACACTGGTTAAGGTGTCAAAACTAAGTTTCACTAAGTTCACATACAATATATAGATTACGTTGATACATTCATAACTATATATTCTATGCGAAAGTTCAACTATATAATTTTGACACCTTAACCAGTACTTAAACCATTTCTACTAATATTAAGGGAATGGCCGGTAAATGTCAAGAATTTGACAATATATAAATGCTTAAGGTCGTGTAAAAACAATACTTCTTTCATTGGATAGATTGGCGTTATAGTGATAACCTTCAAATGATACAGTTTTAAGCTGATGAGGTTGTGTAATTTGATTTTTAATCATTAAATCAAGCAATTGTCCCCTGGCTATTTTTGAGTAGGTGGCTATGTTCTTATATTCAGGATCCTTTTTTTCCATAAACTTAACGGTGATTTTATGAGAGGGTAGCATCTTGCCATATTCATTGGAAGATAGATCTATTAGGACTGTTTCATTCTTAAAGTAGTGGGCTAAAGGTTTCTCCCAGTATTTATAGAGTGAAGGTCGAATTAATGGCATTTTCATATCTAGGCGATAGGGTTTTATACCATCAAAAGGCTTTAAGGCACCATACATTGCAGAAAGAATCACCAAATGTTTTTCTAAATATTCAATCTGTTCATTATTATATGTATCTAGAGAGAGTTGTTTATATACAAGACCGGTATAAGTGCTTATGGCACAGTTGGGTGTGGCGATATCGAAATCTTTGATATTGCTATAGGTTTGTTCTAATAGGGTATTATCTATCCCCATGAGATGACTTAGGCTTTTTTTGGAAAGCTTTTTTAGCCTTTGATTAAGGTAAAGTGCTTCTTTATTAAATAAAGGCTCATGAACGGCACTTTTATGTATCTTGCTATAATTTTGTGTTTTACTTGGTGAGATGATAATCTTCATATTGGCCTCCATATCCGTAATGTTTTAAGGGATAATTCAAGTGTACTCGAATAATGACATTTGTCAATTGATAACAAATAAGATCTGTATAATTGTGATTGTATAACCAAGAACCCTATGCTATAATAATCAATTGATGTGAGAATGATGTAGTTGTCCTCATACTTGATGAAAATAGATGGTACCATCAGGAGACAAGAACCTTACTTTGGAAAGGAAGAATATTGTGGCAGATATCGAACAAAAAAACATTAGAAATTTTTCCATTATTGCCCATATAGATCACGGGAAATCAACCTTGGCAGATCGAATCATACAGAAAACCGGACTTTTAACCGATCGAGAAATGTCTGAGCAAGTATTGGATAACATGGATCTTGAGAGAGAACGGGGCATTACCATTAAAGCTCAAGCCGTTCGACTGGTATATAAAGCCAATAATGGTGAAGAGTATGTATTCAATCTGATTGATACACCGGGTCATGTGGACTTTAACTATGAAGTATCCAGGTCTTTGGCAGCTTGTGAAGGTGCCATTCTCGTTGTGGATGCCGCTCAAGGTATTGAGGCCCAAACCCTTGCCAATGTATATTTAGCCCTTGAACATGATCTAGAGATATTACCTGTCATCAACAAGATTGATTTGCCCAGTGCAGACCCTCAAAGAGTTATACAGGAAGTAGAAGATATAATAGGTCTTGAGGCAGCACATGCACCGTTGATATCTGCAAAAGAGGGCGTCAACATAGAAGAAGTTCTAGAAATGATTATCACCACAATTCCGGCGCCTACAGTGGTTTTGAATCAACCTCTTAGAGCACTTGTCTTTGATTCCAAATATGACCCCTACCGTGGTGTCATTATTTTCTGTAGAATCAAAGACGGTACGGTGAAAAAAGGCGATAAAATCAAGATGATGTCATCAGGAAAAACTTTTGATGTTATTGAAGTGGGTTATTTTGGTCCTGGTGTTTTTATACCTTGTGATGAACTTAAAGAAGGTTATGTAGGCTATATTAGTGCAGGTATTAAAGATGTTCAAGATACAAGGGTAGGCGATACAGTTACCAAGGTATCTAATCCTGCAAAAGAAGCACTACCCGGATATAAAAAAGTCAATTCTATGGTTTATTGTGGTATCTATCCGGTAGACGGGTCCAAATACCAAGACCTTAGAGATGCATTAGATAAACTCAAACTCAATGATGCAGCCCTTCATTTTGAACCTGAGACGTCATTGGCACTCGGGTTTGGATTTAGATGTGGTTTTCTTGGATTACTGCACTTGGAGATTATTCAAGAGCGCATCGAACGAGAATTTAACATGGATATTATAACAACGGCACCAAGTGTTATCTATAAAGTACATAAAACCGACGGGAAAATCATCGATCTTGCCAATCCAGCAGATATGCCGGATCTTTCAGTGGTAAGGATGATGGAAGAACCGATTGTAAAAGCGCAAATCATGGTACCTTCTGAGTATATCGGTTCCATTATGGAGTTGTGTCAAGACCGTCGTGGTGAGTATCTGGGTATGGAATATATTGAAGATACAAGAACCCAGCTTATGTATGAATTGCCTTTAAACGAAATCATCTATGATTTCTTTGATGCTTTAAAATCTAGAACCAGAGGTTATGCATCTTTTGACTATGAATTGATTGGTTACAAAGAATCAAATCTGGTTAAGCTGGATATATTACTCAACAAAGAAGTAGTTGATGCACTTTCTTTCATTGTCCATGAGGATAAGGCTTATGAAAGAGGGAAAAAGATTGCCGAAAAACTTAAAGATGAGATACCAAGACACCAATTTGAGATACCGATACAAGCAGCCATAGGGAATAAAGTTATTGCAAGATCTACGATTAAAGCAATGCGTAAAGATGTCCTTGCTAAATGCTATGGTGGTGATATCTCTAGAAAAAGGAAACTATTAGAAAAGCAAAAAGCCGGTAAGAAAAGAATGCGTCAAGTAGGTAACGTAGAAGTGCCTCAAGATGCGTTTATGAGTATTTTAAAGCTGGATGAATAAGGTGCTAGTATGGAAGTAATGGGTCTATATATTCATATACCGTTTTGTGTAAAAAAATGTGACTATTGTGATTTTCTGTCCTTTGATCATTCAGAATTCATATTACGTGATGCCTATGTAGATGCCTTAGTTGTTGAAATCTTAGGGATGAAAAGCCAAAATCTAAATAATAAGCTTTCAACTATTTATATGGGCGGTGGCACGCCCTCGATTTTATCAGCAGAACAATTTAGCAGAATTATGAAAGCGGTCTTTGATGTATTTGAGTGGACAGAAGATGGAGAATTCACCATTGAGGTAAATCCTGGTATGGTGGATGCACTTAAAGTTAGAGCTTACTTAGATGCAGGCGTTAATCGTGTGAGTATGGGACTACAATCAGATGAAGAACAAATGCTAAAGACACTTGGTAGAATTCATGATTACCAGGTTTTTTTAGAAACCTATCAAATGATGCGCGCTATGGGTATTGAAAATATAAGCTTGGATCTTATGTTTGGACTTCCCGGCCAAACATTCAAATCATTTAAAGCAACTTTGGAAAAAACAATAAAATTAGAGCCTGAACACCTATCCATATATGGTTTAATCATTGAGCCTGGGACGGTTTTTGAAAGTCAAAATAAAAAAGGTCTTTTAGATCTGCCGGATGAAGATGAGGAACGCCGGATGTATTGGTGGGCCCATGATTTTTTAGAAAGCAAAGGCTATGAGCATTACGAGATCTCAAGCTATGGTAAACCGGGTAGAATAGGCAGACATAATCAGTCTTATTGGACGCTAGCGCCTTATCTGGGCGTTGGACTTGGAGCAGCTTCTTATCTAAATCTTAACCGCTACAAAAATATCGAAAATCTAAAAATCTATATATCAAAAAGTCATGAACTTGATGAGATACGTGAGCTAGAACAAACAGGGAACGCGATCAATCGATTGGAAGAATATTTTTTTCTGGGATTAAGGCAATTAAAAGGTATCAGTCTTGTAAAGGTTTATGAAGATTTTGAAGAAGAGCTCATAGCGCCCTATAGACCGATTATAAAACAATTAGTAGAAGAAGAGATGCTTGTTGAGAGCGACGGATGGATCCGACTTACGAGAAGAGGCTTGGATCTTAGCAACTATGTGTTGGCACAGTTTATAAACTTTTAATAGTTTTTTATGGATTACATATTGACAAACCCATGAAAAAATAATATTATTAACTCAGATGTTAGCACTCCACACAAATGAGTGCTGACAATGCGAGAGGTGATGATGGCATGGAACTCAACGAACGAAAACTTAAAATACTCGAGGCAATCATTTCTAATTACTTAGATACAGCTGAACCGGTGGGATCAAGAACCATCTCTAAGAATTACGATTTGGGTATATCCCCGGCAACTATAAGAAATGAGATGTCCGACTTAGAAGAACTTGGATTCATCATGCAACCCCACACATCAGCAGGACGCATTCCGTCAGACAAGGGATACCGTCTCTATGTGGATATGATTTTGAGTGCCAAATATGACAGTCCAAAGCATTTATCCTATGTGGAAGCTTTACTAAGTAAAGCAGGACGTATTGAAACCCTCTTACAAGATATCGTTGCTGTATTAGCAAAAGAGACTAATCTTACTGCCATTGTTTCTACGCCTCAATATTCCAAATGCAAAATCAAGAACATCCAATTGATTGAACTGGAAGCACAGAAAGTCTTAGCGGTCATCGTTACCGATGGTAATATGGCCAATAACTATGTACTGGAAATCAATGAAGATATGGATCAACCGATGCTTAATAAGCTTTCATTTATCTTGAATAATCAGCTTCATGGACTTGATGTTGAGGAAATCAATCTACCGCTTATTGAAAAAATTAAAGCCTTTGCAGGTAACCAGGATGAAATAATTGGTAAAGTATTGGAAGTCGTGTTTCAAGCCGTTCATAACAATGATGACACACAAATCTACACATCCGGTGCCATTAATATGCTAAGGCTTCCGGAATTTAGTGATCTTGAGAAAGCAACATCGATTATGGAAACTTTGGATAAGAAGGATTATATCCGACAGTTACTACTAAATGATTTTGATGGTGAAAGCATTGAAACAGATGGTGTAAAAATTAAGATTGGTTCAGAAAATAATAACGAGAATATGAAGGATTGTAGCTTGATTACAACAACTTATCATATCGGTGGCAAGCCACTGGGTGTGATTGGATTGATTGGCCCGAGGAGAATGGATTACCAAAGTGCCATATTTTCTCTGAAGTGCTTAATTAAAGAAATAGAAAAAAGGATGAATGATTCATAGTCATCTTAAGAAAGGATGTATCGTTTTGAAAAATGATAAGAATAAGAAAGACGAAGAAGTCTTGTCAGAGGAAAGCTTAGACGTGACTTCTGATAAGGGGCCAGATCTAGAAGATGCAATGGATCAAGTGGAGGATGTGGAAGTTGTAGCAGAAACGGAAACAGAAACCATAGAGGTGGTATCTCTTGAAAAGCAACTGGAACAAAAGGAAGCAGAATTAAAAGAACAAGTCGATCGTCATCATAGAACGCTGGCAGAATTTGATAATTTTAGAAAAAGAACCTTGAAGGAAAAGGACCTGATGTATGAAAAAGGTGCTAAGGAAATACTTGAGGTCTTATTGCCCATCGTTGATAATTTTGAACGGGCATTTGATGCAGTGACGGATGATCATAAGGAAGATTCCTTTGTGAAAGGTATTAGCATGATTTACAAGCAACTGGTTGCAGCACTTAAGGAAATGGGCGTTGAAGAAATTGAAGCTTTAGATCAGGTTTTTGACCCACACTTGCATCATGCTGTACAGCATGAAACTTCAGATGATCATGACGAAAGCATTGTGGCAGCCGTTTACCAAAAAGGTTATAAGTATAAAGACTCTGTACTAAGATACAGTATGGTCAAAGTCGTTAATTAAGGTTAATGTATCAACACTACTTAGTTGAACTTACAAATAGAATATATAAATTACGAACGCATCAACGTAATAAAACAACAACGATCATGGGCAATATTAATATAAATAACAAGGAGGCATTACAATGGGTAAAATAATAGGAATAGATTTAGGAACAACGAATTCATGTGTAGCAGTAATGGAAGGCGGTAAGCCAGTCGTTATAGCAAATGCAGAAGGTTCAAGAACAACCCCTTCTGTTGTAGCGTTTACAAAAACCGGTGAAAGAGTCGTGGGCGAACCAGCAAAAAGACAAGCCATCACCAACCCAGATAAAACCATCATATCCATCAAAAGAGAGATGGGAACAGATCACAAAGTATCAATAGACGATAAAAAATACTCACCACAAGAAATTTCTGCTATGATCTTACAAAAACTTAAGGCAGATGCAGAAGCATATCTTGGTGAATCTGTAACAGAGGCGGTTATTACCGTACCTGCTTACTTTAATGACAGTCAAAGACAAGCAACAAAAGATGCAGGGAAAATCGCCGGACTTGATGTAAAGAGAATTATCAATGAACCTACAGCAGCAGCACTTGCTTATGGTCTTGACAATGAACATGAACAAAAAATTATGGTATTTGACTTAGGTGGCGGTACTTTTGACGTTTCATTGATAGAAATCGGTGATGGTGTCCTAGAAGTTCTAGCAACAAGTGGTAACAACCATCTTGGTGGTGATGACTTTGATGCTCGCGTTATTAAGTATCTCGTATCTGAATTCAAAAATGCAGAAGGCGTCGATTTATCCAATGATAAAATGGCGATGCAACGATTAAAAGAAGCAGCTGAAAAGGCTAAAATTGAGCTTTCCTCCAGTACAACTTCCAATATCAACCTACCATTTATTACAGCAACACAAGAAGGTCCTAAGCATTTGGACGTGACTTTAACCAGAGCAAAATTCGATGAACTCACCGATGATTTGGTGAAATCCACATTAGGCCCTGTTAAGCAAGCATTAAAAGATGCAGGTATTGATGTAGGAGAATTAGATAAGATTCTATTGGTTGGTGGTTCAACAAGAGTGCCAGCTGTTCAGGAAGCTGTTAAGAGCCTTACAGGTAAAGACGCTTTTAAAGGCATTAACCCGGATGAATGTGTAGCGGTTGGTGCCGGTATACAAGGTGGTAAGCTTTCAGGAGATGCAGGTGCTGGTAATATTCTCTTACTGGATGTTACACCATTGTCTCTTGGTATCGAAACACTTGGTGGTGTTGCTACCAAACTGATTGAAAGAAATACAACCATACCAACAAAGAAAAGCCAAGTTTTCTCCACTGCTGAAGACAATCAACCTGCCGTTGATATTCACGTCGTACAAGGAGAAAGAGAATTTGCGCGTGATAACAAAACACTTGGTAACTTTAAGCTTGATGGCATACCAGCAGCCAGACGTGGTGTACCACAGATTGAAGTAACATTTGATATTGATGCGAATGGTATTGTAAAAGTATTGGCCAAAGATTTGGGTACAGGTAAAGAACAACACATTACCATTACCGCAAGCACCAATCTTTCAGATGATGAAATCAACCGTGCGGTTGAAGAAGCTAAGGCACATGAAGCACAAGATAAGAAGAAAAAAGAAGCCATTGATACACGTAACGAAGCAGATTCATTGGTATTCCAAACTGAAAAGTCTCTAGAAGAGATCAAAGATCAAATAGATCCAAGTGATAAAGAAAGACTTGAAGCAGAAGTTAAAAAGCTTAAAGATTTACTTGAGAAAACAAAGTCTGAAACTATGAGTGATAGTGATGTAGAAGAAATTAAGGTTGCTAAAGAAGCACTTACAGCCGTATTCCAAGAAGTATCACAGAAGATGTATGAGAAGTCAGCAGCAGCAGGCGCTAACCCAGAAAGTGAACCACAAGGTGAAGCAAATGCAGAAGAAGAATTCATTGATGCGGACTTCAAAGAAGAATAGAACAAGATAGCAAGAAGCATTTCACTAGGACCGTACCAAGCGGTACGGTCCTTATTATTCTTATTATTCCAATTATTATTAATATTCATAGAGGCGGGTTTACATGTTAAAATGTAACTTAAAATATATATCCATGTCTTATAACAAACCTGCCTCTATGAATGTTTTTCAATATAAACATATGAAAAATCTAAGTAGCATAATCTATTATTCACAAAACGGTCATTGTTAATAGGCTGGCTTTGCTGTATAATAGGTTCTGCTGATTTTAGTGTTCAAAGTCAAGGCACCATAAGCTGTGTATTCATTTTTTATGTGTGCTCATATACATAGATGTAACCGTTGTAGAAATAAGTTTATTGAGGTGGTCAAATGGCAGATAAAAGAGATTATTATGAAGTGTTAGGTGTAAACAGGCAAGCGAGTGGACCGGAGATCAAAAAAGCATATCGTAATCTTGCTAAGCAGTATCATCCGGATATGAATCATAACAGTGAAGAAATTGAACAAAAATTCAAAGAAGCAACGGAAGCTTATGAGATACTTAGTGATGCAACCAAAAGACAACAGTATGACCAGTTCGGTCATGCAGCGTTTACCCAAGGTGGCGGCGGTTATGGTGGCTTTAATGATATGGGTGACATGTTTGGCGATATTTTCGGCGACTTTTTCGGTGGCGGTTCAAGACGAAGAGCCAATGCACCTCAAAAAGGCGATAACATTCAAGCACGTATTAATCTAGAGTTTGAGGAAGCTATTTTTGGTGTTGAAAAAGAGATTTTTGTAACTGTTTCTGAACCTTGTGATACTTGTGATGGTAGTGGGGCAAAGCCCGGTACTTCAAAAGAAACTTGTACGACTTGTGCAGGTCAAGGACAGGTAAGGTATAACCAACAAACTTTATTTGGTACAGTCCAAAGCGTTCGTACTTGTCACCAGTGTGGTGGATCAGGTCAAATGATTAAAGAAAAATGTACAGACTGTCATGGTAGTGGTCTTAAAAAGCAGAACAAGAAATTATCCGTAACCATACCGGCAGGTATTGATCATGGTCAGAGTATGCGTCTTAGAGGTAAAGGTGAACCGGGTATTAATGGCGGACCAAAAGGTGATGTTATACTACAGGTTTATGTTAAGCCTCATGCCATTTTAGAAAGACGTGGTGAAGACATTTACTACGAACTTCCAATCAGTTTTTCACAAGCAGCTCTTGGAACAGAAGTCTCAGTCCCAACCATAGATGGTAATGTGACCTATGAAATAAAAGCTGGCACACAAACCAATACAAAATTCAGACTAAGAGGTAAAGGGGTTCCTCATCTTAATAATATAAAGCTAAGAGGGGATCAATATGTAACCGTTTCGGTTATGACGCCAAAAAGCCTTAGTGATGAAGAACGAGAACTTTTCATACAGTTGGCAGAACTAGCCGGTGAAACCGTTGATGAAGGTAAAAAGAAAAAAGGTATTTTTAACAAAATCAAAGATACCTTGGAGAAATAGAGGCTAAGATGAAGTGGACAAAATTAAAAATTCATGTGGCGCCACTAAGTGTCGATGCCGTTAGTAATATGCTCTTTGATATGGGCATGGAAGGTCTAGAAATCGAAGATCAATACTTATCTGAACCAGATAAGGAAGCCATGTATGCCAATTATGTAGCGGATACTTTAGTTCCATTTGAAGAATACCGTGTTGTTGTCTATCTAGATGAAAATCAGGATATAGAAGTTTGTAGAACGGATATAGAAAAGGGCTTAAAGGACTTAAGAACTTTCCTAGAAATCGGTTCGGGATTAATCACAATAGAAACCATGCCGGATGAGGACTATGAAAATAAATGGAAAACTTTTTATAAGCCCTTTAGAGTAGGCGATCATATGGTCATCACACCTATTTGGGAGAAGCCGGATTTAATAGAAGGTGACATGGTGATAGCCATAGACCCGGGAATGGCATTTGGAACCGGCACCCATGAAACCACCTATTTGTGCATTGAACTATTACAGGCATGTAGTCAGGAACTAGGGCAGGTAGCAGACATAGGTTGTGGTAGTGGTATATTAGCCATGGCTGCTGTGAGACTGGGTGCCAAATCGGCTATCGGTGTAGATATTGACGAGAATGCGGTTAAAATAGCAAAAGAAAATGTCAAAAACAACGCTTTAGAAGATAAGGTAACCATTTGCAAAGGCAATTTATTAGAGAACATTCAATCACCGGTAAATACGGTGGTCGCAAATATCTTGGCAGAGGTCATCATAGGCATCGTGAAGGATGTAAAAAAAATTCTACATACTTCAGGTATATTTATTGCATCCGGCATATTGAATGAAAAAGAGAAAGCAGTGACGGATGCTCTATCCCAAGAAGGTTTTAGTATTGTTGAGATTCGCAGAAAAGGTGAATGGGTAGCGATTAAGGCTAGTCTATAAGGAGACACATGTATCGATTTTTTGTAGAACCGGATCAAGTGAAAGATAAAACTATCCTCATCGAGGGTGCAAATATGAACCATATGAAGCAAGTATTACGCTTGCGTGTCGGTGATGTTGTGACAATTAGTGATGGACAACAAAAGGACTATCGTTGTATAATAAAAACAATTATGGAGGATGAGATTTTACTGGATATAGATACCGTGGTACCCACTACCAATGAATTATTAAGTAAAATCTCACTATTTCAAGGTATTCCTAAAAAAGACAAAATGGAATGGATCATTCAAAAAAACATTGAATTAGGCGTGTGCGAGATAATTCCGGTTAAGATGAAGCGTTGCGTTGTTAAGCTAGATGACAAGACAGCTAAGAAGAAAGTTGAACGCTGGGAAGGTATTGCAGAAGCAGCTGCAAAACAATCCAAAAGAAGTATCATACCAGTCGTTCAGACACCGGTTGGCTTTAAAGGTATGATGGAACAACTGGAGAGGATGGATCTTGTATTAGTGCCTTATGAGAATGCTGATGGCATGGCGTATACAAGAACTGTTCTTGGTCAACTAAAGGGTATTAAGAACATCGGTATCGTCATTGGCCCTGAAGGCGGCTTTGATCAAGAAGAAATCAATCATTTAATGGCCACGGAAGCAAAAATCATATCATTAGGCCGACGTATCTTACGTACGGAGACAGCGGGCATGACTTTGCTTGCGAATATAATGATACAAATCGAGGAGGATAATGATGGCAATTAGAGTTTTAGTTGTAGATGATGCAGTATTTATGAGAACAGTACTTAAGAAAATGTTGGTTGAAGATGGTTATGAAGTGTGTGGTGAGGCGGGCAATGGACTTGAAGCTATAAAACTTGCCAAAGAACTGACTCCTGACGTTGTGACCTTGGATATCACTATGCCTGAGATGGATGGCGTTACTGCATTACCAAAAATCATGGAAGTATCACCAAACTCAAAAGTTATCATGTGTTCAGCTATGGGACAGCAGCCTATGGTTGTGGAAGCCATAAAAAATGGCGCAAAAGACTTTATAGTTAAACCTTTTCAAAAAGCACGTGTCGTGCAAGCCATCGAAAATGTCATGAGTAAATAAACATTCGATTGTAGAATAAAAGAGAGGTAGGGCGACCTGCCTTTTTTGTTCTTCTCTAGGAAAGTCATACTCAAGCATTCAGCCTTGAAGCGTGGTAGAATACGTTTAAGTAAAAGTCTAAGGAGATAAAATGGAAATATATTTTGATAATGCGGCAACTACGAAAGTGCCCGACAAAGTAGCACAAGCCATGTTGCATATGTTAACTACGAACTTTGGAAATCCTTCATCCTTACATCAAAAAGGGTTTGAAGCAGAAAAAGCCATTGAAACCAGTAGACAAAACCTTGCGCAAGCTTTAAAAGTCAATAAAAAAGAAATCTATTTTACCTCTGGTGGGACAGAAGCCAACAATATTGCGATCTCCGGTGTGGCGGTAGCCAATAAAAGAAGTGGTAGGCATATATTGGTCTCATCTATCGAACATCCATCTGTTAAGGAAACGGTTCGATATCTTGAAACCTTAGGTTATGAGGTTGAAACCATACCCACAGATAGTATGGGATATATTCAAATAGAAACGTTAGAACAACTTATAAGACAAGACACCTTAATGGTATCCATTATGTATGTAAACAATGAAATCGGCACGATCCAAGATATGTCGACAATAGGGAAACTCATTAAAGCTATAAACCCAAAAACATTATTTCATGTGGATGCCATTCAGGCTTTTGGTAAATATATTTTAACACCAACAAAAGATCAAATAGACCTATTAACCCTAAGTGGTCATAAAATTCATGGTCCCAAAGGTATCGGTGCCATATATATAAAAGAAGGTACTAAAATAACACCCTTGTTTTATGGAGGTCGTCAAGAAAACGGTATACGATCAGGTACGGAAAACGTACCGGGTATTATTGGTCTTGGTGTGGCCACAGAGGAAGCCTATGATCAGCTTCAGGATAATAGAAACCATATAGAGGGTATAAAGAAATATATGATTGCTAGACTTAGGCAAGACGTTCCTGATATTACTTTTAACGGTGACATCGAAAAAGGCGCTTATCATCTATTGAACATAGGTGTTTTGGGTGTCAAAAGTGAAGTTCTACTTCATGCATTGGAAGAACTTGAGATATATGTATCCACGGGATCTGCATGTTCTTCTAAAAAGAAAAATCATAGTATTACCCTTTCGGCACTTAATCTGACTCATGAGGAAAAAGACAATGCGATACGTTTGAGTTTTTCAAAATATAATACACAAGAAGAAGTCGATCAATTTATAGAACAATTGAACCGGTTATTGCCCATACTTAGAAGATTTAAAAGAAAGTAGGATAATTATGAAGCAAGGTTATTTAATAAAATATGGTGAACTTGCCCTTAAGGGTAAAAATAGATATATTTTTGAAAACGCACTGGTTAAGCACATACGAGATGCTATTAAGCCTTTTGGTGAATTTGAAGTTGTTAAGGAACAAGGTCGTATTATATGCGAACCCCTTTCAGATGTGGATGATGAAGCTGTCATGAACCGTATACGGATGATTTTTGGAATCATTGGCATATGTCCGGTTTATATATTAGATGACAACAGCATGGAGAATATAAGACTTCAAGCGGTTGCTTTCTTAGATCAACATTATGAACAACATGATTTTACTTTCAAAGTAGAAGCCAGACGTGCAGATAAAAAGTACCCACTTAATTCAATGGAGATCTCTAGAGATATTGGTGGTGTGTTGTTAGATGCCTATAATCAGTTAAGTGTAGATGTACATAAGCCGGAAGTACGCGTACATGTTGAAATTAGGAACAAGTCTTATATTTTTTCTAAAGAAATTAAGGGTCTTGGCGGTATGCCGGTTGGCACCAATGGTAAGGCAATGCTCATGCTCTCAGGTGGGATTGACAGTCCTGTAGCAGGGTATATGGTTGCCAAACGAGGGGTTCATTTTGATGCGGTTTATTATCACTCACATCCTTATACCAGTGAACGTGCCAAGCAGAAAGTAATAGACCTTGGTAAAATCGTTGCTAGATATAATGGTAGCTTTAATCTGCATGTGGTCCCTTTTACGGAGATTCAGTTGGATATCTATGAGAAATGTCCTCATGAGCAATTAACCATTATCATGCGACGTTATATGATGATCATTGCAGAACGTATAGCAAGAGAGCATAATTGCTTAGCACTGATTACCGGTGAGAGCATAGGACAAGTGGCCAGTCAGACCATACAAAGTCTAGCAGCAACCAATGATGTATGCGGTATGCCTGTATTTAGACCACTTATTGGTTTTGATAAGCAGGAAATCGTAGATATAGCACAGCGTATCGAGACTTTTGAGACTTCAATTTTACCTTATGAAGACTGTTGCACCATTTTTGTGGCAAAGCATCCGGTAACCAAACCTAACATCAAATCTATTATGCGTTCAGAGGCCATTCTTGAGAATATCGAAGAGATGCTGCAAAGAGCAATCGATCAAAGAGAAGTCATTAAGATTGAACCTGACTTGTAGAAAAACAAAGAGGCTACGCCTCGCTTTGCAAAGCAAATTGTTCCGGCAGAATAAAAAAAATCCACCTAAGTGGATTTTTTACTGACTTAATTAAGTTAAAGCTGTGAGACCTTAACCAACTATTCGAGGATGAAATCTTGAAGAACAGATTCAACTTCTTCTACGACAGAATCATCATGAATCATTAATTCAATTGGCTTACTTAAGTCGAGTGAAAAAATCCCCATTATAGATTTTGCATCTATGACATAACGACCAGATACCAAATCAAAGTCAGAATCGTACTTACTTACTGCATTAACAAACACTTTAACCTTATCAATAGAATTTAAAGATACTTTTATAGTTTTCATTATTTGGTCCTCCTTTACATTATTTTATACACACTTATACTACACTTTTTGAAAATTGATGTCAATACGAATATTGACTAAAAAATATTATGAAATGTAAAGGCTTTCAGGCAAATAGAATAAATCTTAAATAACTAAGCAACAAAGAAAGAGGCAAAAAATGGCAAAAGTAGCGTTCCATACACTTGGCTGTAAGGTTAACCAATATGAAACTGAAGGCATGATGACCCAGTTCGAACAGTTCGGCTATGATATCGTTGGCTTTTTTGAAAAGGCAGATATATATATTATTAATACATGCACGGTGACCAACATGGCGGATAAGAAGTCCAGACAAATGCTGGCAAAAGCCAAGAAAAACAATCCTAAGAGTTTGGTGGTTGCTGTCGGTTGCTATGTACAAGCAGCCAACAAAGAACTTCTTGAAATGATTCAAGTTGATTTGCTGATCGGGAACACAGATAAAGGTAATATGGTTCAAGTCATTGAAACCTATTTAGAAAGCAAGATTAAGCCAGAAGTCCTTGATCTGAGCCAATACAAGGTCTATGATGATCTATGGATCAGTATGACACAAGACCATACAAGGGCACATATCAAGATACAAGACGGATGTGATCAATTCTGTACCTATTGTATCATTCCTTATGCCAGAGGAAGGATTAGAAGTAGATCTGCATCAAGTATTCTTGAAGAAAGTCAGGATCTGGCTAAAAAGGGCTATAAAGAAGTGGTATTAACGGGCATTCATCTTGCTTCTTACGGTATACAGTTTGATGATTATAGACTTATAGACTTATTGGAGGATATGCAGAAAATAGAGGGCATTTTACGTATTCGCTTAGGTTCTTTGGAACCTACATTAATTACCAAAGATTTTGTCAGTCGCATCGCAAAGCTTGATAAGGTTTGCCCTCATTTTCACCTATCCCTGCAGTCCGGTGATGATGGTGTCCTAAAGAAAATGAATCGAAAATATTCGACACAAGACTACAAGCAAGCCGTTAATAGATTAAGAGAGAAGATGCCCACCTGCGCCATAACAACAGATCTTATTGTAGGCTTTCCTTCTGAAACAGAGGCACAATTTGAAGATACATTGGCGTTTATAAAAGATATTGGCTTTGCAGAAGTCCATGTCTTTAAGTATTCTAAACGTAGCGGAACGCCGGCTGCGAAGATGAAGGAACAAGTGAGTCCTAAGGAGAAAAACAATAGGAGCATCAAAGCTATAAAAGCAGCTGAAGGAATGAAGGATGATTTCTTAGGTCAGTTTATCGGTATAAAGATGAACGTATTGATTGAAGAACAAGTCGTCCTAGATAACCAAGTTTATTATGTCGGTCATACCACCAATCATATAAAGGTATATACATTATCCATACAACCATTAGAGAGAAATACCATTAAAAGTATTGATTTGAAACAACGATTTAGAGACGGTTTACTTGGATTAACCTAGAGTGTCGATTTTATATTCAACACGTAAATGTAGTCTACTTTAAATTTAATATTATTTTGATTGTATTTTTAGGGTTTTTATTATAAACTGTATTGGTGAACACAAATAATTGTAATTTGTTAGGACGTGAAATTGTGGGCAAATTTGGGCATACGCTTTTCTTTAAAAAATTCGATAAAGAGCCTGAAAACGAAATAAAAATTGTACTTAAAGAAGTCTATGAAGCACTGAATGAAAAAGGCTATAATCCCAACTACCAGATTGTAGGTTATATTCTGTCTGGAGATCCAACATATATTACCAGTCATAAGAATGCAAGAACAAAGATTGGCCGAATAGAACGAGACGCCTTGATGGAAGAATTGGTTAAAGATTATGTGGAACATAATTTGAAATAATAGGTGAACATCAAAAACTGTAGAGACTCGGTTTCTACAGTTTTTCTTAGTCGGTAAGGTTATAGTGTTAAACTATAAACTAAATAAGCGAGAACCTCCTTGAAAGGATACAAGATAGTATGCGGATATTAGGACTTGATTATGGTAGTAAGACGATTGGCGTTGCAGTATGTGACCCCTTTGGTTGGACGGCTCAAGGTATAGAAACCATCGAGCGCAAGGAAGAAAACAATCTTGTAGCGTCCATTGCCAGACTAGGAGAAATCATAGATCAATATAAAGTTGAGAAGATTGTTTTAGGTCTACCTAAAAACATGAACAATACTGAAGGTGAACGGGTAGAAAAGACAAAGCAATTTCAGAATAGACTGATTCGAGAATTTGATCTTGAAGTGATTCTATGGGATGAGCGTCTTAGCACCATGGGTGCAAGCCGTGCGCTGACTGCAGCAGATATGAGTGCTAAAAAACAAAAGAAAGTGATTGATAAAATGGCCGCTGTATTCATTTTACAAGGCTATTTGGATTGTCACTAAAGATCGGAGGCAATATGGATAAAATTAAGTTTACATTTGAAGAAACAGGAGAAAATGTTGTATTTTGTGTCTTAGGTAATACTCAAGTCAATGAAGTCGCGTACATACTCGTCGTAGATGAAAATGAAATAGAAGATGAAGATATGACTGCATATATTCTTAAAGCAACAGAAGCAGATGACATGGATATTATCTATGAAATCGTTGACAATGATGAAGAACTGTCAGTGGTTGTACCCATACTTGAAAAATTTTTAGATGATTTTGAGATTGAGTTATAAAATCAATTATTTGACAAAAGCCCATTACTACATTATAATCTGTATAGGACAAAGGTTTAATTTGAGAAATGTCTCAAAAAATTATTGAATTAGGGGATGAGCTAATGATAAAGTTTGTTGATCTATATGAAAAGACACTGAAGGAAAATGGGTACAAATTAACAAATCAAAGACGTGTCGTACTTGAGACACTTTACAATAGAGTGGGTGAGCATTTAACCGCTGAAGAAGTGCATCAGTTGGTCAAAATGGTTAATCCTGAGATTGGTCTGGCAACTGTTTATAGAACTCTTCAACTCCTATCGGAATTAGGACTCATTGATAAGCTCAACCTAGATGATGGCGTTGTAAGGTATGAAATTGGTGAGATGGAAACAAAACATCGTCACCATCATTTAATCTGTGAAGAATGCGGCACCATAATGGGTGTCGATGATGATATGTTGGATGCTCTTGAAGAAGCATTCAGCAAGAAGTATGGATTTAAGGTCACGGACCATGTGGTCAAGTTTTATGGTGTCTGCAAATCTTGCTTACAAAAACAAGGATCATAATACTTTGCAATCACGCAAAGTTGAATAAAATACGGAGGTGTAGTTTTGAACAAAAGCAAATCAAAATTGAAAATATTACCTCTGGGTGGACTAGAACAAATCGGTATGAATATTACCATTTTCGAGTATGAAGATGATATTATAGTCGTAGATTGTGGTATAGCCTTCCCAGAAGATGAGATGTTAGGTATAGATTTAGTTATCCCGGATGTCGAATATCTTAAGACAAACATTGACAAAGTCAGAGGTATTGTATTGACCCACGGTCATGAAGACCATATAGGCGCATTGCCTTATGTTCTACGTGATATCAACGTGCCCATATATGGTACAAAGCTTACAATAGGTCTTGTAGAGAATAAGCTCAGGGAACATAAGATTCTAAATGACGTCAATAGAAACGTCATAACACCAGGACAAAAAATTAATCTAGGTGTATTTAACATTGAATTTATACGTACCACTCATTCCATACCCGACCCTGTGGCATTGGCAATAACCACACCGGTCGGCGTTGTTGTGCATACGGGTGACTTTAAAATCGACTTTACCCCCATTTATGGTAAACCGATTGACTTACAAAAGTTTGCAGAAATCGGTAAAAAAGGTGTACTACTGTTAATGGCAGATTCTACCAATGCAGAAAGACCCGGCTATACCATGTCTGAAACCACGGTTGCCCGTGCTTTTGATGAATTGTTTTCAGAATTCAAAGGGAAAAGAATCATTGTTGCCACGTTTGCATCTAATGTAGATCGTGTGCAGCAAATCATACATGCAGCAGGAAAATACAAGCGTAAAGTGGTGGTCGAAGGTCGTAGCATGATAAATGTTGTGGCAACAGCCATTGAACTTGGTTATATAAAAATGCCACCCAAAATGATGATTACGCATGAAGAGATGAGTCAATATAGAGACGGACAGATTGTTATTATTACAACCGGTAGTCAAGGAGAGCCTATGGCGGCTCTGTCAAGGATGGCATCTAAGACCCATCGACACATCAACATTCAAAAAGGTGATAAAGTAATATTAAGTTCTAAACCGATTCCCGGAAATGAAAAAACTGTATCTAAGGTTATTAATTCCTTATTTTCTCAAGGTGCAGAAGTTATATTTGAAGATACCCATGTTTCCGGACATGCTTACCAAGAAGAATTAAAACTGATTCATTCATTGGTCATGCCGAAGTATTTCATACCATTACATGGTGAAGTCAGACATATGAAGAAACATGCGGAACTTGCTGAATCTTTAGGCATGCGTTCGGACCGTATTACAATATTAGCACCTGGTGATGTGTATGAAATAGATTTTCATAGTGCCGAGAAAACAGGTCATGTTAATTCACAACCGATTTTCGTTGATGGCTTAGGCGTTGGTGATGTTGGTAGTGTTGTACTAAGAGACAGACAAAAATTATCTCAAGATGGTTTGTTGACAGTGGTTATTACAATGTCCAAACAAACAAGAGAAGTTCTGGCAGGACCGGATATTGTATCTAGAGGATTTGTTTATGTACGTGAATCCAGTGATATGATGGTTGAAGCCAGAGCAGTCGTTGTAAAGGCGCTTGACCAATGCAGTCGTAAAAATATTAGAGACTGGAATAAAATAAAAATGTCAGTAAGGGATGCCCTAAGAGATTATTTATGGGTTCAAACCAAACGAAATCCTATGATATTACCAGTGATCATGGAAGTAGACGCATAATTTCATAGAAAAAACTTTTGGGGAATTTTAGAATATAAAATTCCCTAAATTAATACTGGTTAGATTTATTAGTTTTGACACATGAATGAAGAGTGGTTATAATGATAGAAGGTCAAATTTGAATTTGTAGGTGATAAAATGAACGAAGACTTAAAAAATGAGACAAAAGCATATATTGATCGAATAAAGAAAACTGACGCATATGTGGATTATCTGAATTATAAATCCATATTAGAACGACAACCGGAATTGAAAGCACAAGTAGATGCGTTTAGACGCAAATCCTTTGAAATTCAAGCAGGACACAAGTATGGCTATTTTAATGCCTATGAGAATCTCTTGAATTTAAGGTCTCAAAACAATGATCTATTAAATGAAGCCATCGTAAAATCTTTTCTTGAAGCAGAATTAAAGGTTTCGAAAATGTTAACAGATATACTAGCCACTTTTGCTGAAGAAGTGGATTTTGATCTAGATTTTCTACAGGAGTGATGCATATTGGAAAATAAAAGTAATCAAAAAAAACAAAAACAAAAAGGTGAAAACTTGGTAAAGAAAATATTTGGAGAAATTATGCAGTGGATCATTAGAGGCGTTTTTATTGTGTTGGCAATCGCCATCTTAATCAAGGGCGGCGGTTGGGCTTTTGCAGAAGCTTATGATTTACTAGCAAAAACCCCTAGTGCGAATCAGGAAGTACGTAATGTAAGTCTGGTCATACCAAAAGGTGCCACAACGGAGACCATTGCAGGTATTTTAGAAGAAAATGGTTTGATTGGTAGCAGTCTGTTTTTTAGAATGAAGTCAAAATTTGACGGTAATGACGGTAAATTTCAATATGGGGATTATACTTTAAGTACAGCCATGAGTGAAGAAGACATTATGGAAATCTTGATGACAGCAGGCGCAAAAAGGGAGACAAAGAAATTCACGATAGTAGAAGGCCTTACACTAGCAAAAACGGCTGAATCCTTAGAAGAACAAGGTATATGTACGAAAGCAGAATTCTTTGAGGCCCTTGACAACACCAATTGGGGCTACAAATTCTTAGAAAGTGTACCGGACGACAGTGTTCGAAACATTGTATATCAAGGTTATTTGTTTCCAAGTACATATGAAATCTATGTGGATGCGACAGCAGTAGATGTCATCAGTACCATGTTTGATCAAATGGATAAAATATGGACAGATGAATACTATGCAAGAGCAGAAGAATTAGGATTAACAGTGGATGAAGTCATAACCATTGCTTCAATTATTGAGAAAGAAGTCGTTGAGCCAAGTGAGCAACCCATCGTATCCGGTATTATTCATAACAGGCTTAAGGTTGATATGAAGCTTCAGATGTGTTCGTCCGTTCTATATGTATTGGGCAAACATAGGAGCAGGTTACTCTACAGTGATCTTGAGACACCGTCACCTTACAACACATATATAAACGACGGTCTTCCAATCGGTCCGATTGCCAACCCCGGCGCAGGCGCCATTCATGCAGCCTTATATCCGGACGACAATGATTATCTCTACTTTGTATTAAAAGACGACGGATCCAGTACCCACGAGTTCAACTCAGACTACGACGACCACGTCAACGACAAATCCAAATATACGAATACATTTAATTATTAACTTAACTTTCCCAATATAGAATTACTTAGCGATGATAATCCACATGTTAAGGATGAATTTCATCCGCGGTGGATTAGGCTGGCTTGCCAGCCAAGAGCTTAGAAATTCTTTGGGAAAGTTAAGTTGGCCAGAGATAACCCATTATAGAATATCTTAGCGATGGTAATCAAGAACAAAGCGACTTTGTAGCGGTTTGCTTGCAAATTGTTCACGGCGGGAAAGGTCCTTGACTCTTTCAGCTATGTTTCAAAGCTGAAAGATAAAATAGGATTTTCCTAGAGTACTATGTTAAGGATGAATTTCATCCGCGGTGGATTAGGCTGGCTTGCCAGCCAAGAGCTTAGAAATTCTTTGGGAAAGTTAAGTTGGCCAGAGATAACCCAACATAGAAATTCAAACCTCTTTAAACATAAAGGGATTGTCACAATGACAATCCCTTTACTAGAATCAAGTATGACAAAGGAGCCACAATTATGATACCTATAACCAATCCGGAAGTAAGAGCCTATTTAGCGTCTGTAAAACCGGATAGAGAAAGTAAGCTCGAAGCTCTATATCAAGAGGCAATAGCCCATAACATTCCTATTATCAAGCATGAAATGGAAGACTTTCTACGCCTTATGGTTGTGATGAATCGCCCTGTACGGATACTGGAGATCGGTACCGCCATTGGCTATTCCTCTATTATCATGTCATTGGCATCAGAAGTACCACTTCAAATTATAACCCTTGAAAGATCCCATAAGATGATTGAACAAGCCAAAATCAACATTAAAAAATTTGGCTTTGAAAAAAACATTACCATCATGGAAGGGGATGCAGTTCAAGTTCTAAAAACCTTAAAAGAGCCTTTTGACATGATTTTCATGGATGCAGCCAAAGGGCAATATATGAATTTTTATGAAGATACCATGCGACTCCTAAGAGAAGGTGGTATACTTATTGCGGACAATGTTTTGCAGGAAGGTCTTGTAGCCAAATCCAGATTTGCCGTAACAAGAAGACAAAGAACCATTCATGGTCGGATGCGTGAGTTTCTCAGAACACTATCTAACAATGAAGACTTGACAACATCTATTTTACCGATTGCAGACGGTGCCACTGTTAGTATGAAAAAAAGGAGCAAAAATGAATAAACCAGAATTATTAATCCCGGCAGGAAGCTTGGAGAATCTATATATAGCCGTAGCATACGGCGCAGATGCTGTGTATATCGGCGGTGAAGCTTTTGGTCTTAGAGCAAAGGCCAAAAACTTTGATCAACAAAAAATGATACAAGGTATAACCTATGCTCATGGGCATGGGGTCAAGGTATATGTAACCGCCAATATTATAGCCCATAATGAAGACATTGATCAGGCAAGGGCTTACTTTAAAGAGCTCCTTGAAATACAGCCGGATGGTGTGATTATAGCGGATCCGGGTATGCTCATGGTAGCCAAAGAAGTTATGCCGGATATGGAATTCCATCTAAGTACCCAAGCCAATAATACCAATTATGCCACCATGCAATTTTGGCACCAACAAGGTGTGAAACGGGTGGTGGTTGCAAGAGAATTGTCTCTTGAGGAGATTACCACAGCTAAGCAAAAAGTACCGGATACTTTAGACTTTGAAGCCTTTGTTCATGGCGCCATGTGTATATCTTATTCCGGTAGATGTTTGCTTAGCAATTATATGAGTGGAAGAGATGCCAATAAAGGTGCTTGTACCCATCCTTGTCGTTGGACTTACCATCTTGTTGAGGAAACAAGACCAGGTGAATACATGCCAGTCTATGAGAATGAACGGGGCACTTATATCTACAATTCTAAGGACCTATGCTTGATTAGCCATATCGATCAATTGGTGGCTTCGGGGATTGATAGTTTTAAGATTGAAGGCCGGATGAAAACAGCCCTCTATGTCGCAACCGTCACAAAAACATGGCGTGAAGCCATAGATGACTATTTCAGCGATCCTGATGTATACGCTTCTAAGTTAGCCTATTATGAGGCGGAAGTGCGTAAATGCACTCATAGGCAGTTTACAACCGGGTTTTATTTTGGTAAGCCGGATGGGGATGAGCAGATTTATACAAGCAACACCTATACCCGTAGTTATACCTTTGTAGGCAAGGGTATTGACTATGACCCTATTAAAAAGTTGGCCCATATACAACAAAGGAATAAGTTTGTTGTCGGCGATACACTAGAAGTTCTTAAAACAAATGGTAAAAATATTGAATTTATTGTAGATACGATGTACAATATAGAAGGAGAAATCGTCAGGGAAGCACCGCATCCGAAACAAGACATCTGGATAGAAGTGGATTTCGAAATATTACCAAATGAAATCATTAGAAGACCGGCAGATCAGGATAGCGCTTGACGGTAGTTACTGGCAGTTTCAATTAGGGTTTACATGTGAGAGAACTTAAAAAGAGGGAGCAATCAAATTGAGGAATTTCAAGAAGAAGTTGCGTATTGGGGACTTGTTGTTGCAGTACGGTATTATCACAGAGGAACAACTTCAAACCGCACTCAGTCATCAAAAATCCGATGGTGGCAAGATCGGTGAAACCCTTATTAGTCTAGGTTATGTCACCAAACAAAATATAAATGAAGTTTTGGAATACCAACTTGGTATCCCTTATGTTGATTTAACAGAATATAATATTGATAAAGACGCGACCAGTGTCATTACAGAAACACTGGCCAGGCGTCATCTTTTAATACCCATAAAAATTACAGAAACTGAATTATATGTAGCCATGGAAGACCCTCTTAATATTTTTGCCATTGATGATGTGCGCATCTTCTCCGGTAAGGATATTATTCCTATGTTGGCAACTGAGGATCAGGTCTTAAAAGCCATTGATTTACACTATGGTAAGGAACAAGCCAATCAAGCTGCAGAGCAGTATAAGGCAGAGCATTCCACGGAAATCGATCAAGGCCTTCAAGATCTAGAAGGTGCTTCGGATTCCGCTGTTAAGAATGCACCGATTGTAAAGCTGGTTAATACCATATTAGAACAAGGGGTACATAATAGAGCCAGTGACGTTCATATCGAGCCCTATGAAAAGAGAATTCGTGTTCGGTATCGCATCGACGGTAACTTGAAGCAACTCTTTGAATATGAGCCTTCCTTATTATCTGCTATTGTAGCTAGAATTAAGATCATGGGCGGTATGGATATAGCCGAAAAAAGAAAACCTCAAGACGGGCGTATCTCGATTACCGTAGACCGTCTGGAATATGATATACGTGTATCCAGTCTTCCCACCACCTATGGTGAAAAAGTGGTTATGCGGATCAATTCAAAAGAAGGCTTTAACAAAGGTAAAAGTGAACTTGGTCTCTTCAGAGATGATCTGGAGAAATTTGAAAATATATTAAGCAATCCATTTGGTATCATTCTCGTAACAGGACCGACGGGAAGTGGTAAGTCAACAACCCTCTATACAGCTCTTAATGAGATTAACGATGAAGAAATTAATATCGTAACCGTTGAAGACCCAGTGGAATCCCAGATTCAAGGGATTAATCAAGTTCAAGTTAATGTCAAGGCGGGGCTTAGTTTTGCAACAGCCCTTAGATCCATCTTACGACAAGACCCGGATGTTATCATGATCGGGGAGATACGTGATGGTGAGACAGCAGAAATCGCTGTTAAGGCATCTGTAACAGGTCACCTTGTTGTGAGTACCTTGCATACCAACGATGCACCAAGCTCCATCACCCGGCTAATGGATATGGGTATAGAGCCTTTCTTAATCGGAGCATCCGTAGTAGGTGTTATTGCCCAGCGTTTGGTCAGAAGACTATGCCCCAAATGCCGTACAAAAGCCCCTGCCACTGAATTTGAAAAAAATATCCTTAACATATCAGAAGAAGATGACCTACAGTTATACAAAGCTGTTGGTTGTCATGTATGTAACCATACCGGCTATATGGGGCGTATTGGTGTCTATGAGATTATGCCTGTAGGCCATGAAATTCGAAACATTATTAATAAAAGAGGTAATGCTGACGATATAAGAAAGGTAGCTATGAATACAGGTATGAAAACCTTAAAATTTAACGCAACCAGGTTGGTCATGGATGGCATTACCACAGTGGATGAGTTGCTTAGAATAGCTTACGGCACAGATTAATATCGCTCAAGGAGGAGAATGTATGATTACCATCGAAGAACTTCTTGGCTTAGCCAAAGATAAAAAAGCTTCCGACGTTCATATAACCGTAGGGGTACCGCCTATACTTAGAATCAACGGTGATCTTGAATACCTACCCTACGATATCATGCTACCGGATACATCCAAAGCTTTGATTCTTCCTATCATGATAGAAGAACAAAGAAAAGTTTTTGACAAAAACGGAGAAGTAGACTTCTCTTTTGCCATACCCAGTTTGGGACGATTTAGAGTAAATGCTTTTATGCAGAGAGGCTCCGTTGCGGCAGCCTTTCGTCTTGTTGGTTCGGAAATTCCTAGTCCGACAGCACTGGGCATGCCAAGCTCAATTCAGGATCTCTATACCAAGAAAAGAGGCTTAGTCCTGGTAACAGGACCAACAGGTAGTGGTAAGTCCACAACCTTAGCCTCTTTTATTAATGAGATTAATCAGCGTAGGAGTGCTCATGTTATAACCCTTGAAGATCCTATAGAATATCTGCATAAGCACAAAAAAAGTATCGTCAATCAAAGAGAAATCGGTTTGGACACTTTCAGTTATGCCAATGCACTAAGAGCAGCACTTAGACAAGATCCGGACGTGATTCTTGTAGGTGAGATGCGGGACCTTGAAACCATTGCCATTGCCATAACGGCAGCAGAGACAGGCCATCTTGTATTATCAACCTTGCATACCATCGGAGCGACCAACACCATTGACAGGATTATAGACGTCTTTCCACCCCATCAACAACAACAGGTGCGTGTTCAGTTGTCTGCAGTATTAACTGCGGTGGTATCTCAGCAACTTATACCGACCCTCGATGGCAAAGGACGATGTGCGGCTTTTGAAGTTATGCATGCCAATCCGGCGGTGCGTAATCTAATTCGTGAGAACAAAACCCATCAGATCCTATCCATTATGCAGACCAACAAAAGATTGGGTATGCAAACCATGGATGATGCCATCTTAGAGCTGCTTAGAACCGCCAGCATCTCCAGAGATGATGCTCTAACCTTTGCACAGGATCCTGCTAATCTTGAAAGAAGAATGTAGGAAGTTTATTAATAAAATAACAAATAAGTCTCTAGTACTAAGTACCTAAGGCATAATGACTATTTACATAGGCCCAATAGGTGATATAATGAAGTATATGATAGATAATTGTCTACAATATGTTACTATGACATGATGTATTTGCTTATATGTCGTTGAGTAAAGTGATGTATGAAGGAATTGGGCCGTTCCTTAGATGATTGTCGTTAACCTGAATTAAGAACAGGAATAAGGGGGCGTGATATGGCTAATTATTTATATTCAGCCATGGACAAAGCTGGTAAAGTCAAAAAAGGCAGATTAGAAGCCAACAGTAGTAAAACGGCAACTCAGATGCTAAAAGACAGTGGACTTTATCCTTTGGAAATAACTGAAGAGGGAAACCTGCAAAAAGACCTTGTCATTGGCAATCCTGTCAAGACAAAAGATTTGACAATATTTTGCCAACAGTTTGAGGCTGTATTATCTGCAGGTATCAGTGTACTAGAAGCTCTACATCTCTTGAGAGAACAAACCGAGAACAAGCATTTTAGAAAAATTATCTCGGATTTATACAGTTCTGTAGAGCAGGGTGAATCCTTATCCAAATCCATGACCAAACATCCAAAGACTTTCCCGGCCATTCTTATTAACATGATTGAAGCAGGTGAAGTCAGCGGTAACCTTGAAGTGGCCTTAAGTCGTATGGCGTCCCACTTTGAGAAAGAATTCAAGCTTCAACAGAGCATCAAAAAAGCAACTACCTACCCACTTGTAGTGTCCTTCATATCTCTAGGGGTGGTTATATTACTCTTGGTGGTGGTTATACCAACTTTTGTAGGAATGTTCAGTGAAATGGGCATGGAATTGCCCTTAACCACAAGAATGCTACTGGCCATGAGCAACTTTGTCATTACCAAATGGTACATCCTTATTATGGTTGTACTGCTGGCAATCGGTGGTATCACTTATTATTCAAAATCTGAAGTCGGCAAAATGACACTGGGCGGTCTCAAGCTTAAAGCACCCTTGTTTGGACCCCTTAACACCAAAGTCGTGGCATCACGATTTGCTAGAACCTTGAGTACATTACTTGCATCCGGGTTGCCTTTACTTGAAGCCATAGAAGTGGTCTCCAAGGTGGTGGACAACCATTCGGTTATGAAAGGTCTTATGGATGCCAAGGATCAAGTCAGTAAAGGCTTTCCTTTATCTAAGCCCATAGAAGAAATGGGTGTGTTTCCTCCCATGATTACCCATATGGTGCGTATAGGTGAAGACACAGGACAACTAGAGCCCATACTGGACAAAGTGGCTGATTTCTATGACACCGAAGTCGAAACCGCTGTATCTCAACTTACCACCATGTTGGAACCTTTGATCATCGTTGTTTTGGCCGTTGTGGTCGGCTTCGTGGTCATCTCCATCATTCAACCCATGTTCCAGATGTACGACGGTGTCAGTAACTACAGTTAACCAAGGTGAAGTCCAAGCTGCCAACTTATGGAGAGAGCATAAGGGCAAAACTAGATCAGCCATGCATCAAAAATAAAAACTAAAACTAAGGAGATTAAATTATGAGAGAATTATTCAAGCGTGTATTTAAGAAAGAAGAAGGTTTTTCACTGATCGAGCTCATCATCGTCATCGCAATTTTAGCAATTATTGCAGCGATTGCCGTACCAACTCTACTAGGTAACATTGATAAGGCAAACAAAAGTACTGATACTTCTAATGCCAAGTTGATAGCTGATGCAGTTGCTATGGCAATTGCTGAAAACCCAACTTTAGAGGGTGTAGATGTTTCTCAAGTTTTTGATACTTCCGCTGGAGCAACGGATGCGGATGATATAATCGACGGTGCTATAGCAAAGTTAAATGGTCAAATTCCATTAATCAAAGCGAAAGATAATGGTACTGGAGATGAATTTTTTGTAATACTTGATGGTACTACAGGTGCGATTGAAGTAAGAGCTGATGCTGTTGGTGGAGCTCTATTATTCCCTAACTAAATCATGATTATCCTATTTTTGCTCTACGGCATCATCATCGGCTCATTTCTTAATGTATGTATTTTAAGAATACCTTTGCATGAAAGTATTACCTTTGACCGTTCTCATTGTCCTAAGTGTGGTTATGTATTGAAGTGGTATGATCTTATACCTCTACTGAGCTACATCATCCTTCGTGGCAAGTGTCGGTCATGTCAGACAAAAATATCTTTCCAATACCCAATCATAGAGCTGCTCAACGGAGCAGCCTATTTGGGTATTTATCTATACTTGGGCTTAACTTGGCAAACGGTCATAGCTTGCCTCTTGTTCTCAGCGCTGTTGGTGGTTTTCATGATTGATTTTAGGTATAAGATTATACCTAATGGTCTGGTACTGTTTATATTGGTATTAGGTGTCGTGCAGACGTTCTTAACGGGGCATTATCTAAGACATATTATAGGCTTCTTTATCGTCAGCGGCATATTAATCCTTCTAAGTCTAATAGTAAAAAACGGTATGGGTATGGGAGACATTAAGCTGATGGCTGCGGCAGGACTCCTACTTGGATGGGACAAGATATTACTGGCCCTTATGATTGGGGCCATACTGGGCTCGGTTATTGGCATAAGCCTCATTGCACTTAAGATTATAAAACCTAGAGAAGCCATACCTTTTGGACCGTTTTTAGCCACTGGGATTATGACAGCCATGCTATTTGGCGAACAAATTATACATTGGTATATCGAACTCGTAAAATTGTAAGTATATGTTATTGAATTGGGTAGGAGGGGTCAAGTGAATTATCCAAAAAGAGGGCTTTCCATTGATATCGGAAATGAAAAAATCAAAATTGTTGATTATGTAAGAAATAAAGACACTATAAAAATCGGACACAGTTTACTCATAGACACACCGGAGAATGCCATTAGTGATGGGGTTATTTCAGGCGTTACAGATATTGGAGACGTTATTAGCGCAGCATTAAGAGAAAAAGGCATCAAAACAAAAGATGTCATCTTTACTGTAGCGTCTAGTAAGATTATTACCAGAGAGGTGGATCTACCGGACCTACCTGTTAAGAAGTTGAACACGCTGATACGTATGAATGCAGATGAGTATTTTCCTGTGAATCTGGCAGAGTATACTCTAGATTATAGAATCATAGACCGGGTGGATCATGGTGAAGGTATGCAAGCCAAGGTGAACCTTGTGGCAGCATTATCCACACTCATGGACGGCTATGTTGAATTAGCCGAGTCCTTGAACCTTAGGGTTAGAGGAATCGACTATGGTGGCAACAGTATTATTAATTTCGCCAGTCACTTGGACATCGAAGATACTTATATGCTTCTAGACCTTGGCAGTGACAGTACCATGGTAACCGTTATGAGCAAAAAGGTTGTGAAGTTCAACCGTAACTTGGTCTATGGTACCAAGGTCATTAACACGAGTATTCAAAACCACTTTGGCGTCGATCTAAAAGAAGCGATGAAGATTGCTGCAGAGCAGTCCTTATTAACCTATGAACCGGAGACCAATGATTTTCTAAGTAACGATGTATCTTCAGCACTAAATCAGATCTTAAACGGTGTCTCTAGACTGATGGATTATTATGCCTCTAGGAATAAAGATAGCATTGAACACATCTATATTGTTGGCGGTGGTACAGGCATTAATGGTATTGCTGCCTACGTCGAACGTTATTTTAACATGACTTGTACCATCTTAAGCGAAAACCCAAGGGTGGTTGCCAGTGATGACAATTATGCAAAAAACAGTGTTTATTACGCCAACGCAATTGGTGCCATTTATTCTGAAATGAATCTTCTACCCATTCATGTCTTAAACAAGGACAAACTCAAAGTATCCAAACGCCTTAAAATAGAGTTGGCACTATTGGCCTTTGCATTGGTAGCTGTGGCTGTATATCTACCTTATATGGGTCTTAGGAATCTTGAAAAAGAGAAAGAAAGTCTTTTGGCTGAGATTGAAGAGAAACAAATAGCAGAAGTGGTACTGGAAGACTATAACAGGACCATGACCTCTTTGGCGTTTCATGAATCCATTATGACCACCTCTTCATCAAGCACTGAGATTATGGCAGATCTGTTAGAGAAGATGGAAGCAGAGATTCCGACAAGTGTTAGTTATTTGACCATGAACAATTCAGAAGAGGGCATACTGATTTCTTGTATCGCTTCCGATAAGCTTACGATGGTTAATTTTATTACCATTTTAAAAAACATGACACTTAATGATGAACCGGTATTTAGTCAGGTGTATGTGCCCAGCTTCAATGAGGTAGAAGGCAGTACGGCAGGTAATTCCTATTATGCCTTTTCCATTGCCTGTGATTATGTTGTTCAGGAGGTGGCGCAATGAGCAATAGAGATAAAAGATTACTTGGAATTCTTGGTATTGCCATTATAGGGTTGATTCTTTATTATGCTGTGTATCGCCCGATTACCATTAAGAAACAAGCATTAGAAGATGAGCTGGTAACCATCGAAGAAAGAGTAGCCACCCTCAGGGTCGAGTATGAAAAGATGCCGGCTTATCTTGAAGAGACAGAAGCTGCTCAAACACGTATTGATGAGATTCAAGAAGTATTACCGGCAGAACTGACACAAGAACGGGCATTCAAGCTACTTTTTGACATTGAAGACGCATTCTCAGACATTAACTTTGGTTCTGTAACTTTTTCTAATGTAGAAACATTGGCTTACAGCAATGAACTAAATGATGCGACAACAGAGATGGCCATCAGGCAGAATGTGGTATCGAATCTGGATCTAAGTTATACGGATCTAAAAGCCTTTCTAAGATATATCGGTAATTACGAAGACCGTACGGTACTGACCAATCTAAGCATGAATCTTTTAGAGGAAGAAAATAAGATTACGACGACTTTGGTTATGAATATGTATGGCTTAGTAGGCCAAGATCGTGAAGTTGAACCGGTTATCTTTAATACTGTTCCAAAAGGAAAAGCACAACCCTTTGATTCACCTAATCTACGCGTCACCCCACAGACGGTCACCAATCGTGTGACCGATGGTACCGGTGATTTGTTCATAACTTTGAAACCAACGAGGGCAGATGGCTATGCTCAAATCATAGGTCTCACCAATGACCCCGGCCAAAGAAGTTATGTAACAGGGGATGTGGATGGTGTGGTACAAGCCAACCTTAGAATCTTCATTGAAAACGACAAGTATTACGCTACCTATGAGATGAATGGTTCGACCATGAGTCGTCAAACTTTTGAAGTGGGACAAGCCCTTGAGTTGGATCTCTACGCTTCAAACCGTGTAGACGCCAATGACCAAGTAGGCATGAACCTGACAATCGTCAATCAGACTGAGTTGCCCTTGTATATTAATAGAATAGAAGAAGATCCTACAAAACCAAGACTTAACATTGTATCTACAGAAGGTAATGTTATAAGGTAAGGTGGAATATTAAATGATAAAATCATGGTGGAACACAATAAAATCTAATAGCGGTTTTTCCCTTGTAGAGGCATTGGTTACCATTGCCATTGTTGGTGCTGCCATGATTCCTATTTCCTTTGTCTTTACCCAAACCATTGGTACGACAATAGAGACTAGAAAACAACTGGTGGCGAACGGTCTTGGGCAAGAATATCTGGAGGCTCTAAAAGCAAAAGAGTTCTCAGATTATGATTCTATTTTTGGTGTTGGCTCAACCATTGAGATTGACAATAGCTTTACAGAACTTACTTATGACCTTATGGGTTTGACACCTCTTCCGGAGGGTTATAAAGCAATATTGTCTTATGATACCAGTGTAGACATTGGTGCTTTTGCATTACCGTCGCCCACATCAATGCCGGATGCGGATATCATCATAGATATGCCCAGTGGTTATATGCATACAGTCTTACTAACAGATACTGACAGTGGTAATCTGACCACATACCCACAGACATCAACGTCCAGTACAGAGCGGGTCATCAGAATCAATGGAGACCGTGACACTGGAATGATTACTTTGGATTATTATGATCAGTTGACAGGCGGTGGAGGCTCTCTTGACAGTCGTTTTAGTGTATCAGCAACTTCAGATCCCGCAATCCGATTACTGATGGGGGATGGTGCAGGTGTTGGTACACCTATAACAACCCGAATAGATATCGATAGTAACTTGCCCCAAGAAATCAAATTGTATTTCTATGAAGAGGATACCAATACGGTACAAGCAACCACTAAGATTATAAGCGGTTCCGTCAGTATTAGTAGGAATCTAAATAGTGTAGACAGCTTCGATCGTAGAATCATGGCTATAAAAGTTGAGATATTTGATGTGCATTCAGGTAATAAGCTTGGTACCTATACAACCACCAAGATTGATGAATAGGTGATCTTATGAGATTATGGGATAAATTGAACAATCAAAAAGGATCTACTTTGTTGTTTGTTGTCATCACCGTGGCGATTTTGTCCATGTTAGGTACAGCTCTACTTGCTATGTCCTTAATGAATATCAACATGAAGCATAATGACAATCGTATCAAGAAGACGTTATACTATGCTGAATCAGGGATAGATCAAGTCTATGCCCGTGTAGGTAAGGTGGTGGAAGTCTCTATTTCCGATGCCATTGCAGATACGGATGATGATATTAAACACATCTTAAATGAGATTGATGCCATGTTGTTGGATGAAACCAACCTTCCACCTTATGTTGGCATTAATAGCAGCATCACTTATGTTGAAGAAGCACCAATTATAGAACTAAGAGACCTGATTGTACCTAGTGGTGCCATGTACATGCTAGATGCAGAGGCCCTTAAGGTATTGTCGGATCAAATATACAGACACCATTTTAGAAGTGCCATGAATAGTAATGGTTCTCAAAGCAACCTTATTGCTTTTTTGGATTCAGAGTTATTTGTCTACTTGGATAACAATACACCTGCTCAGAATAACTCTTCCATTAACATCAATACAGCCGCCATTACTGTTACGCCTTTTTCAGGTGTTGACACAACGTATCGTGTTGAAGGTATAGAATCAACATTTATACTTGGGGATCATACAGAAAAGAAAATATCCACAGATATCGTTGTTAGTGATCAAATCAAATCTTATCCCCTTAATACCATTGAAAAAAGAACCCTTTTACCGGACAACCCTATATGGCAAAAAGCTTTGGTCGCTAATGATGATATAGCCTTTAATGCAGGTGCTGTCGTGGATATTCACGGTGATATCTATGGTTATGGCAAGCTTCCGGTAGGGGATGCCATTCATAATCCGAAAAATTATGGTGGGATTATGGTGAATGGTACGAGTAGGGTTACAGTACATGGCAATATCTTTAGCCGTAGTTATGTGCAACTAACGGACGGTAGTTCTAGTAATGCCAGGTTAACCGTGAACAATGGCTTGGTTTATGCCAATAGCGTTGTGTTACAAGATGGCGCCAGTGGTCAAATGAACTTCAATGGCAATGTTTATACCAGTGATGATTTGGAACTAAACGGTACAGGTGGTACCATAGATATTAACGGTAGTTATTATGGTTACACCGATGGGAGTGGCACAGGTGTTACACATGATCTTAGTAGTGCCATTGTTATTAACGCGGATATGAATGGTGGATCGTCTTTATCCATTGATGGTGCTTTTAATCCTGTTGCCAGTACCAAAAATGACATTGACTTCCTAGAGAGTCATGAAGGGATTCTAATTGGAGGGACAGCTTATGTGGATGTACAACCTACCAGGTATCAGACAGCAGAAAGCGTATCACTAAAAGGCAATTTTGTGGCTTATACATGGGGGTTTGACCTTGAAACCATTGATCTTATGAAATCTATAGGAGATAGTTTTTTCAAGCAAGTGCCTTATGATTTTTATGCTGGTAGTGATGCTGTTCATGATGCTACTTTAGAAAGTAAGTTATTAAAAGACAATGTTTCCTGGCAGGCTATATATGGGTCGACCATCAGTTTGGCAAATGGTACGACACCACCATTCACACCATACGATTTGAAAGATCGAAAAGCTTATTTTGTAGCTTTTAAGCACTATATTGATGGCGATAGTAATACCTTTGTCAAAACCGGGCCTGGTGTCAACCTTCAGAAATATATCTATACAACAGGATTAAAGTTGGTTTATGATGCTACAGTGGGGGGCAATGACTTTTTGGACCTTACCCATCATAATGGCACCAATACAAACCAGGTCGGACAAGAAGGCTATGATAATCTAAGAATTAAGACAAGCTTAGATCATATCTATCAACTTCATATGCTACGTCATAGAAGTGATCCGGGGACGCCGGTCATTGACAATCCGGACGCAGACCCTTTGGTTCTACCAACCTACTATAATGTAAACGCCGTCCATAAGTATACCAAGATTGATACCATAGGTTCACTCAACCATAATAATGCACCTTATCCTACCGTACCTAGTGTGTTGAATGCAGCTCAAAACGCACTTGAGATTACTTATGTCAATGATGCAACCGCTCAACCACTACATATATATGCCGGTAGCTTAGGTTCAGAAAACCCTTCCATACATATACCAAGTGGTAGGGCTCAAGGTGTTATTGTACATAACGGTGATATTGTGATCCACGGTAATTTGGAATTTGCCGGACCTATTATATCTGGAGGATCCATAACCGCAACTGGTGGCACCCAGACCTATAAGAACAACACATTGGTCATAAAAAACTACTTGGCACAGAAGATTTACGAGGACAATGTCCTGTATAACTTGTTTAATGTCGTGGACCGAAGTGGACCAGGGTCCGCGCCGGTATTCTTAGAAGAGATTGAATTTGTTGACTTTGATCAGACGACAACCTTAGATCCCAACAATAACAGCCCTTATAGATACAGTGATTTGATGGGTTTTGAATTCTGGAAAGTTGAAGAATAGGTGATAAAGATGTGTGTAAAATGTTTGAACACAATCAGAAGACAAGAGGGTTATACCCTTATTGAGATGATTATTGTCATGGCCTTACTCGCCATTGCCATTGGTCTTTCCGGCTTTGGGTTAAATACATTGTACACCAACAACATCAACACTTATTCAAATCAACTGATTAGTGAAATTAAGTTGGTTCAAACAAAAGAGATGGCTTCTAAGGATAAAGACTATAGATTGACTTTGGCTTATGATTCAACCCTAGAACAATATATCGGAACCACTTTGGTACGTATGGGACCAACAGGAACATATTCGACTTTAAAAACCATCAAATTCCCAAAAAAAGTAGCTATAAAAAAATGGGATGGTACGCATTATGTGGATATTCTACCACCCAGTCATACTTTAGTCAGTTTTGAATTTGATACGACTTCCGGCCAAGTTAAGAATACGGCCAATGGTGACGGCAAGTATCAAATCAGTTCAACGTCGTCAAGTCGGGTGATTGAATTTGAGGTGATTAAGCAAAACGGAAGGGTGGTTATGGATGACTAGCGACAAAGGATTTACGACCATTGAGCTTATTTTGGCCATTGCCATAGCCGGTATCATTATGGGGGCTGTCGGTACGTTTTTGAATTTTAATCTAAAAGGTTTTAATGCAACGAAAGAGATCATAGACATTCAATATGAAGCACAGTTGGCTATGAATCAGATTACGGCCATAGCCAAAGAATCAAAAGGCATTGAAGACATCTTTGATCAAGCTGGTAATTCTAGGATAGATTCTCCTGATCTTCTTATTAATCCAAGTAAGATCATTTTTCATCAAGAAGATCCTATAGAAGGCACGATTGAATTTGAAATAGACTTTGATCCAAGTACGAGGGTTCTAACATGCACCATCACTTTGCCTGACGGATCGTCTCAAAGCTATCCTATGGCCAGTCGTATTGAAGCACTTAGTGTAGCACCCACCAATGATGTTGACTTTGAATATACTAAAAGTATTCAAATTTTTCTTGATATGACAGATGGTGATGCAAATATGAGTACACAAAGTCAGGTGAAATTCAGGAATTTTGAAAAATAGCGTAATATTATTATGAGATAAAAAAACAGACCAATGCTGAAGTAGGTCTGTTTTTTTTGACACTCAGCATGTTTATTGATATAATAATGCATGCGTTATATTAACACCTAAATATTGAAAGTACGGTGAAAAAAATGAAGATATTATATCCGGATGAATATTTGGATCAAGTGTATGATATAGATTTTGATAGTCTGTATGAACAAGGGTATCGTGCTGTATTGTTTGATGTCGACAATACGCTTGTACCATTCGATCAATTCGATGCTCATGATGAACTCATACGACTTATGGAAGTGCTTCAAACCAAGGGTTATAAAGTGGCTCTTGTGTCGAATAATTCAAAGGATAGGGTTGATACCCTTAATCAAGGCTTGAAGATACCGGTCATGGCAAACGCTATGAAGCCCTTTACTTATAAGTTGAAGCGCATACTAAAGACGATTGAGGTGGAGCCTCAAAAAGCAATATTTGTTGGTGACCAGATTTTTACGGATGTCTGGGTGGGTAACCGCTTAGGTTTGTATACGATTCTGGTTAAACCAATACAAGAAAGAGAGCAGATGGTCACTTATGTTAAGAGAAGAACCGAAAAGTTATTGTTAAATAGATATTTAAGAAAGAAGGGCGTTAGATGATTAAAGGGACAACGGATGTATATGGTTTAATCGGAGATCCGGTCGGTCATAGCTTTTCACCTTTCATTCATAATATGTTGGCAGAAGCCCTGAGTGAAAACATGGCTTATGTGGCTTTCCATGTCAAGGAAAATCAATTGGAACACGCGATGGCAGGACTTAAAGGCCTGAGTATCAAAGGTGCTAATGTAACGGTACCTTATAAAGTTGATGTTATATCTTATCTAGATTATGTCGATGACATGGCTAAAGCCATTGGCGCCGTCAATACCATCAAGCTAGACAACAATGAACTGGTCGGATACAATACGGATTGGATCGGACTCTTAAAAGCGTTAAAAGAAATTAAGATTAATCTAAGAGATAAATCTATATTAATTATTGGTGCGGGTGGTGCAGCTAGAGCCGTAGGTATGATGTGTGCCCATGAAGGTGCCGGACATATCGCCATCACCAATAGAACACAGGCGAATGCAGAGAAGTTAGCCAAATTAATTAACCGTCATTATGATGTATCCACAGAAGTAATACCACTTGAAGACCTTAAAGAAAGAAACGATTTGGTGATTGCCTTTCAGACGACACCAATTGGCATGTATCCTCATAGTGCCAACAATCCCATCTATGAAACAAAGTTCTATGAAACGTTAGAAGTGGCGGTGGACCTTATATACAATCCACTTGAGACCCATTTTTTACGAGAAGCTAGAGAAGCAGGCGCCATTACCATGAATGGTATGGGCATGCTTTTTCATCAGGCTATAGCAGCATTTGAGCTATGGCGTGAATGCACCATTGATGATGGAACTAAAAAAAGATGCTATCAAGCTTTTTTACAACAGATGACGAAATGATACAACAATAGGTGATTAGAATGAATGAAGGAAATAAAGGTGAAAATATAGTTTTAATAGGATTCATGGGCTGTGGTAAGACCTCCGTGACGAAAGAGCTTGCTAAAAGGTTGAATCTTAACTTTATTGACATGGATGAAAAAATTGAAAAAGCTGAAGGTAAAACAGTTAGCGAAATATTTAGAGATCATGGTGAAGCTTATTTTAGAGAGCTTGAAACGACCTATCTAAAAAGCTTAAAGGACCAAAAAAACAAGATCATATCAACAGGTGGTGGTGTTATTCTAAGAGAAGAAAACATTGAAATGTTAAAAAAAATAGGTGTTGTTGTTTTTTTACAAGCCGATGTTGCACATATTCTTAAGAATATCAAAGACGACCATAAACGACCTTTGCTTCAAGAAGAACAAGATCTTGAAGGAAAAATCAGCAGTATGTTAGAGATTAGAGAACCCTTGTATTTAAGCACAGCCAATGTCATTATACAAACATCAGGTAAACCAATCAAAAGTATAGTGGATGAGATTCTAGCGATTTTGTGAGGTGATGAAATGAAAATACTGGTCATCAATGGACCTAATCTGAATTTTTTAGGTATTAGAAGTACGGACATTTATGGACAGGAAGACTATAATAGCCTAATAGAAAAGATCATGACTTTCAGCCATAAGCAAGAGGTTGAGACGGACTGTTTCCAGTCTAACCACGAAGGTGCGATTATTGATCGACTTCAGAAGGCCTACTATGAACAAGTAGATGGGATTGTCATTAATCCAGGTGCCTATACCCATTATAGTTATGCAATCCGAGATGCAATTAGTAGCATTCAGATTCCGACAGTGGAAGTTCATATTTCGAACATTCATGAAAGAGAAGCTTTTCGCCATGTTTCTGTTACGAAGGATGTATGTGTGCATCAGATCGTCGGAAAAGGTTTGGAGGGTTATCTGGAAGCCATCTCTTATCTAAAAGGAAGATATTAAATATAGTTTGAGACACGTCATGAAACACGGAGGAAGACAATGACCGACAAATACAGGGTCCAAAGACATGAACGATTGCTTCAAAAAATGAAAGAAAAAGAACTTCAGGCACTGTTTATAACCAGTACTCATAATCGACATTATATCACCGGTTTTACAGGTAGTTCAGCCTATGTCTATATATCAGCGGATAAAAAAGTACTGATGACAGATTTCCGCTATTTGGAGCAGGCGGCTATGCAATGTCCGGACTATGAGATTGTAGATTATATGGCCTTGGGTTTAAACGAGACGCTTGAGCATATTATGGAAATGGATGGCACAAATACCCTTGGATTTGAAGATCATCATTTAACAGTCAAGGCATTTGATTTTCATAAAAGCCATCTTGAACATATTATATGGGTACCTCTTGAAGACATGCTTGAAAGGTTGCGTATGGTCAAAGACCAATTAGAGCTGGACTTGATTGAATATGCTGCAAGCATTGGAGATGCTGCTTATAAACATATACTGGACTATGTAAAAGTTGGTATGAGAGAAATTGACGTAGCTTTAGAGCTTGAGATGTTTATGAAAAAGAAGGGTGCCAGTCGGCTTTCTTTTGAAACCATTGTAGCATCAGGCAAAAGAAGCAGTCTACCACATGCAGTACCTACGACAAAGACCATTGAAAAAGGAGATTTTGTAACTTTGGACTTTGGTTGTGTCTATGAAGGGTATTGTTCAGATATGACACGTACTTTTGTTATGGGTGAAGCAAGTGATGATCAGATCAGGCTCTACAATACAGTTTTAAAAGCTCAGGAAATGGCCCTTGAAGCTATTAAAAGGGGTATGACGGGTAAGGAAGTGGATCTTATCGCTAGAGACTATATCTATAGCCAGGGCTATGAAGGTTATTTTGGTCACGGGTTGGGTCATAGTTTGGGACTTGAGGTACATGAAAACCCTAGGTTGTCAGAGCAAGGTCATATGACACTGCAAGAAGGTATGGTGGTGACCATAGAACCGGGTATTTATATACCGGACTTTGGTGGTGTTCGTATTGAAGACCTTATCGTTATCACAAAGGATGGACACAAAAATTTTGTGCATTCAGATAAGCGTCTTATTGTTATTTAAGTGGTTAAAGTGTCAAAACTAAGTTTTTATGTCTTTAACCAGATGTTTATTGACAATAATCGCAAAAAAGTGTTGAAATAATAAGGTATTTAGATTACAATATGTAAATGATTTCCAAGAGTTTATGAGGAAAAAATCTGTTAAATATCTAAGTGATTATTGGGTATTACAAGGAGGACAATAA